>NZ_JBJIAB010000018.1:0-106937 GCF_045310795.1 Candidatus Clostridium helianthi | reverse complement strand
TCAATTAGCTTTCCGCGTGCGTTAGCAATTCCATAATAATTAATCCATCCTCTTGTGATTTGATTTAATTTTAGTAGTCTGTATTCCATTCTAATTCCTTTATTTCTGTTAGTATAGAATTTAACCTTTTCCTTAAATCTATTTATGGATTTCTCATGGATTCTTATTTCTGCTCCGCTTTTCGAAAAGTAAAATGAAAATCCTAAAAATCTTCTTCTAGATACAAAGTCTACTGCACTCTTATTCTTGTTAACTTTAAGTTTCAGTTTATTCTCAATAAGATTTGTCATAGAATTCATTACTCTGACTCCTGCTCTTTTGCTTCTAACGTATACATTATTATCGTCTGCGTATCTACAGAATTTGTGTCCTCTTTTTTCAAGTTCTTTATCAAGTTCGTCTAGAATTATGTTTGCTAATAATGGACTTAATGGACCACCCTGTGGTGTTCCTTCTTCACTCGTTATCGAGATGCCGTTAATAAGAATTCCGCTTTTAAGATACTTTCTTATTAATGATAACAATCTTTTGTCTTGTATTTTCTTTTCAAGTTTACTCATGAGAATATCATGATTAACTTTATCAAAGAATTTCTCTAAATCCATATCTACAACCCATCTATTGCCTTGATTTATATATTGTTTTGATTTCGTTATAGCATCCTTTGCTCCTCTGCGAGGACGGAATCCGAAACTATTCTCTGAAAATAATGGTTCATATATTTTAGATAATACTTGAGCAATAGCCTGTTGAATCAATCTATCTTGTACAGTTGGTATCCCTAAAAGTCTAACTCCACCATCTGGTTTGGATATTTCTTTTCTCCTTACAGGTGACGGATTATACTTATTTTCTAGTAGTTTAGCTTTAATTGTTTCCCAGTGTTTCTTGATATGCTCACGAAGTTCATCGGTCTTCATTCCATCTACACCGTGGCTCCCTTTATTGCTAATTACTCTTTTAAGCGCTAAAATCATATTATTTCTTTCTAGAACTTCTTCAAGTAATCTACTATTATCAAATGCTCCACCGTTTACGCTTTCTCTATTTGGTAAAACCATAGAATTACTCGGCACCTTTGATTTACCTTGAAGTTCCACTTCTACTTCCATCAATTGGTCTCTATATTGAGTTTTCTGCTTTCTTTGCAATTTCTTTGATTTATCCAAAGTTGTAAACCTCCTAACGTTCAGTCCTTCATCCGCTATCGCGATTAGCGGAGTTACTATGACTTCTGCTGACTTCTGATAGTTCAGCTATATATCACTATATAGGTTGTATCCTAGAAATTTAATTCATTTGGTACGCATCTATCAGACCTCCCCAGGTAAGAGCACGCACTTTCACCTCATCTATCTGCCACATTTACTCTAGCTATTTCGGATGGTTATGGGGCTTTACTTTGTCTAGCAAGTTTGCCCATAGCTTTGAGCCTCATATGTGATTCGTGTACCTCAGACCAAGGTTTTGCTTTTGGCTTCCTTCAGATTCCACCTCACGATGGACACCCTTGCCGTTAGCTAAATGGTTGGCACTATCAGCCCCCATTACGGACTTTCACCGATTAGTACGTGCCCATGCTGGGCACACTAGCAAAAAGTATCACTTATCATATGATACGTGATACTTCAATTTACTATTTATTTTTACAACTGCATACAATAATTCATTATCTATTGTTATACCATTTTTTTATGACTTCTGTACTTTCTTGGCTGGGATAATAATGTTTGTCATTGCTTTGTTCACCCACTGCAAATATAGAAAATCCTAGAAACCAAGGTTCGTCTTGAAACTCTCTTCTATAGGCTTCAAAACAATTAGCTTGCTCAACATTATTAATGTCATTATTCTTATATGGATTCCAATTCCAAGGCTCATATGACGCATAATCAAATTTAGGAAAACCAAGTTCTCCAAAGAAAATAGGCTTATTCCATTTATCATAGAAGTTTTTTATTTCTTGTTTTATATTCTGGTGTCTAACTTGTCCACCAAAATCTATCTGAGAATTTTCTATTGCGCTTGTAAGATTTCCAACAGTATTTGTAGGATTGTTTGTAAGTTCGAAATAAGCTGCTATAGAAATAAAATCAACTTTTGAAAATAACTTATTATTTAACTTGTTATTATATGCGGTAATACTGTCAGGGGCCCATGAAGCAGTGTCCCATTTATTTGTTCTGTATGTTACCAATCCTTTATAATATGTTCTAACGTAATCTATCGTATCGCACCAATTGTTTTCTTCTGATTCCATGTTAACTAGATTACTTCCTATATTTAGGGCTGTTACATTATATGGCACTGCAATATCAGTTATCAGTGTCTTTAATATATTGGTTTTCCAATTTAAAAAGAAAGCATTCATGTTATTAGGTTTCCATTCAGTTTCAGCCTTTGTCCCCTGCTCTATCCAAGGATATGGCTCTAATATTACATTTATATTTGCATTTGTATTCTTCAATTGTTTAATTAAATCAATTGCCTTTTCTTCACTTATTTTATCAACTATCATATTACTCGAAGAAATATTATCAATATCTATCATTACAGGTATATTTAAGGTATTCAATTGAAACTTATTTATATCATTTAGCACTTGTTCAGTATTATAGTCTGTTGATAAACTACCTGATTTAATCTTCTTCCCATCAATTGTCCATCCGATTTTAGAATTTGATGTTTGATCATTTGTAAGAGTTGCTGCTTGTACATTAGATGAAATAATAAAAAAACTAATGAAAATAATTGCTATTAAAATTATATTTTTCATTTTATTTACTGCTTTGCAATTGTTTATATATTTCATGTATTTATTTCTCCCCTAACTGTGTGCTTTTATAAGTTCTATTTGATATTCACCTTTGTAAATATATTCCTATTATAACACAATTTAAGGTAACACATTAGTTAATTTAAAAAACATTTTTATTTGTTATGTGAGCTTTACAGATCGCTCCACCATATGAAAATAATATCAAATCTTGCTCTCTCTTTTATTAATTTCATCTGTTATTAACAATTTTGAAATATACATTGCATTTATGATATTCTTAAGGCGAGTATGATGAGATGTACCTTCCTCAAATTTTAGTTTAGCTTTTTCACATTTGCTGATAATAGAAGCTACTGGTGGTAGTGCTTCCATTAATTCTTCTTTTGTATATTTATCCACAATATCTTCATCTATTATTAATGATTTTGAAATATATAGAGCTTTTAGCCTATTTTTAAGAAGAGTATGTTGTGAGGTGCCTTCTGCAAATTTTAGCTGCGCTTTTTCACAATTATTAATAGTTGAAGACACAACTTTTAGTGCATCTACCAATTCTTCTCTTGTGTATTTTTCCATGGAATTTTACCTCCTAAATATCCTTTTGATTTATATTTTTTACTATAATGATTTTTCAAAACACTTCAAATCTTCCCATATTACATTTTGAAAATGAAATTTTGTTGTACCTACATAAAGATATCCAATCTTAGGATATAGCGTTGCAGCTGGAATATTGCCTTCGTAAGTATCAAGGCGAATAACTTTATATCCTTGCTCTTTTGAGTATTTTTCAATAAATTCCATCATTATTTTTGCTTTACCTTTGCCACTTGCAGAAGGTCGAATACACAAAGTATGAATGACCATAATTTCACTTGGTTTTGCCTTTGTAACCCACGAAATGTTGTCATATTCTTTGGGTTGAATACTATTAAGCACTACGCATCCATATATTCCTTCTTCGTCTTCACCAACAAACATTGTATTATTATCAATAGCACTCCTAGCATAATCAACTGTTGGATAAAGCCCCTTTTGCCAATTTGTATAAGACACTGTTTGTTCTTCATAATCCAAAATCTCATTATATATCTTTTCTATTTCCAAAATATCATCTACAGTAGCAACCCTGACCATCGTCTTTCTCCTCCACAAATCACTATTTTTTCTTTCACTTATTATAACATATCTTGTAAACACCACACTTCTAAATTTTTAAATAGCATTTTATACCTTACCTCATAAATACTATATATGTGAAATAAAAATCTTGTTTATGAAAATAGAGCAGCTTTAAGCCACTCTATAAAATTATTTATTTAATTATTATTTATGACTAAACGCTTACTACAATCTTATTTTGATTTACACCAGATCTACGTAAAAGTTGTTTCATTGCTTCACTCTTTACATAAAAGTTGGTATTTTTACATCCACCAAATGCACTCATTCCTATTTGAGTTACACTGTTAGGAATTGTCATGCTTGTTAAGTTAGTGCAACCTGCAAATATACTAGGTTCTATAGATGTCAAACCACTTGGAATGTTTGCACTTGTTAAGTTTGAACATCCGATAAATGCACTATTTACTATACTTGTTACACTATCAGGAATTTTTATCTCTGTTAAGCCTATACACCCTTCAAATGCTCTGTAATCTATGGTTTTTACACCATCAGGAATTTCTATGCTTGTTAGGTTTGTACATTTACTAAACGCACTATTTCCTATAATTATTACACCACTCGGAATTGTATAATTTTTATCTACTTTTGCAGCCGGATAACATAGTATATTAGTTCCGTTTTTACTATATAACACTCCATCAACACTTTTATAACTTATATTATTATCATCTACAGATATATTTGCTAAGCTACTACAACCTATTAATGCTTTTTCCCCTATAGATTGAACGCTTGCTGGAATATTTAAGCTTGCCAAATTTGCACAGCCATAAAATGCAGAGTCTTCTATGTTTGTTACACTATTAGGAATAATTATAGTTTTAATATTATTGTGTTTATAAAACGCCTTATTACCTATACCTGTTACTGCAACATTATCAATTTTATCTGGAATTACTACATTGCTGTCAGAACCTAGATATGCTACTATTTCACCTGATAATTTGCAAAAAGCCCATGCTCCATTTACTGTGACATTTGTAAATTGACCATCATCATTTAATCCAACTTTATCCCCAAAATCATTTGGCTTACCATGATCCATATATCCTTGTGAATCAAAAAAATATAAATACCCATCTATTACTCTAAAACCTTCAGCCCATGAGTTTCCTTCTGTATACCACCAGCCTTTTGCATCCTGTCTCCATTCTGCATTTGCTCCTATTGGATTTAATGCCAATACTGAAGCTGCTACTAATATACTAGCTATTACTTTTGTTAATTTTAACTCTTTCATATTTCTCTCCTATATCCCCTAAAACTTAATAAATATTAATAATATATTAAATTTTACCATTCCTATAAATAATTGTCTATAAATCTTTTAATCCTTTATAATAAATATAATAATCCTACTCGCATTGTCGCACTTTAAAGCTGCAAAAAAAATACCACATTTTCTAAATGCGATATTTCAATTTATTATTTATTTTTGCTTGTAAATAATTATAAAATATTATAAAGACATAAGTTTTTTAGCAAAACCTTTTGCATTTTGAAAATCCTTATCATTTGGTCTGCCTTTAGCGATTCCACCGATTAATTTAAATGGTCCAAAAGTATCATAACCCTTGCATGCAAAGCTACCAACAACATTAAACCCTTTTTCTTTTAGCTTTTGTTCAACAAAACCATTATATTTGGTTTTACCCTGTCCACTCGTAGAAAAAACAAATACTTTTTTATTAGACAAAGTTGGTAACTTGTCAATTAACTCAAGAATATTTTTATGTAACTTCCCATAATATATTCCAGAACCAAAACCTATTAGATCATATTCATTTAATGTATTTATCTTTAAATCTCTTGTTTCTATTATATCAGCATTTATAGATTCGCCCATTACCCTTGCTATTTTTTCCGTATTGCCATGATGTATAGATGAGTAGATTAATAAAACTTTCATATTAATATCCTCCTAAAAATATACTATAAACCAATTATAACATATTTTGTAAATATTCAATTGTTCTGTTTTCATATATATTACAATTCACAATGCACATTTCACAATTACGGCTAAAATTCTTGTAATATTTTTAGAATTATAATGAAGAATTATTTTTGCAACATATATATTGTGGTTAATAGTATTTTAATTTAAATATTATTATATAGATTTATTTTTAAAATATCTTCTTCTGTATCCTTCTTCACTTATACTTTCAGTTAAAAATTTATCGAGCTGCCAGGTAAAAATATTGTTATCCTAGTACCAATGCCTTTTCTGCTTAGTACAGAGAAATATCCTTTATGTCCATCAACAATCCATTTTGCTATAGATAATCCTAACCCAGTGCCACCGTTCTTTCTAACTCTTGCAGTATCTGCTCTAAAGAATCGCTCAAATATATGTGGTATGTCCTTTTCATCCATTCCTATACCATTATCCTGAATTGAAAAATAAGGTTCCCCTTTTTCATTTATTCCTGTTTTTAGCATTATAACTTCATTTTCTCCAGTATACTTAGCTGCATTTTCAATTAATATTCTAGCTGCCTGCTTAAGTAAACCAATATCACCATGAACTATTATTTCTTCCGAACTATGGTATTTATATATGTGCTTTTCATCTATCATCTTCGACTCTTCAAGTACTTCATTCATCATATCATTTAGTAAAAACTCTTTAGGGTTAATCTGTGTTTTGCCATTAATCCCTCGAGCTAAAAATAACAGCTGTTCTACTAGATTTTTCATATTTTCAGATTCACTTTTAATGGCTTCAATAGACTCGTTTAATACACTTTCATCATTTTTTCCCCAACGATCCAGCATATTAGCATAACCTTGAATTACTGAAATTGGAGTCCTAAGTTCATGGGATGCATCAGAAACAAACCTTGCTTGTTGTTTATAAGAATCTCTCATTCTTTCCAAAAGATTATTTATTGCCTCCTCTAACCCATGAAGCTCACTATCTCCTGTATATATTCTTTCATCAGAGATTACAGGGCTAATCTTAGAGATGGCCTCCTCAAGATTTTGAAACTTTTCTTCATCAAATGTCATATTACTAAGTCTGCTTGCAGTTTTAGCTATTTCATCAAGAGGTTTTAGCGTCCTTCTAATTTTCATTGTTCCAAATATGATTTCCTTCAATAAAAATATTCCCTCTATAATTGCTATAGATTGAGCTACCATTTGAATTATATATAAATAACTACTTGCATCTTTAATCATAGTTTTACCATTATCAAAAACTACTGTATATGTGGAACTTTCTATGGGAAAAATGACAAATGTTCTTTTGGCATTTAACAAAAATTCTCCATAGAAATTAATTTCCAAATCAATGCACCAATATCCAATAAGAAAGAGTATTAAAAATATGTCAATCCAAAGAAACTTTGAAAATAGCTTTCTTACAAAAATAGAATTTAGTTTTATTGCAATAGATGTAACATTTTTTGATTTATTAACCTTACTCATCTTTTATAACGTATCCAACCCCACGTACTGTGGTTATTATCTTTGTTTTAAATGCATCATCTATTTTAGTTCTTAAAAATCTTATATAAACATCTATTACATTAGTTTCTCCAATATAATCATAGCCACATACTTTTTCCATTAGTATATCTCTAGTTAATACTATGTTCTTATTTTCCAATAAAATTTTTAGTAAAGTAAACTCTCTGTTTGTTAATTCTATTTCTGTATTATCATACGTTACCTTATGTCTAATCTTATCTAAAGACAATAATCCGCAGCTTATTATGTCTGTATCTCTTTTTTCAATAACAGTTCTTCTTTTAAGCGCTGTTCTTATTCTTGCTAATAACTCTTCTATTGCAAAAGGTTTTGTTATATAATCATCTGCTCCTGCATCAAGTCCAGATACTTTATCCATAACAGCATCCCTTGCAGTAAGCATTATAACAGGCAAATCTGAACTTTTTCTAATTCTACGTAATACTTCTAATCCATTTATTTGCGGAATCATTATATCAAGAAGTACTAAATCTACTTCACCCTTCTCAGCTATTTCAAGACCTAATCTTCCATTATCCGCTTTTAAGATTTCATATCCTTCATGTAACAATTCTAACTCTACAAATCTTGCAAGTTTCTCATCATCCTCAACAATTAAAATTTTAACCATTTTTAAATCCCCTCTTTAATTTACCTTTTATCTTTTTAATATTTTCTGATATTTCCTTAAGTACATGATTAATCTTATTTATTTCTACCCTATTTCCTGATATTGAAAACTCAAAATCAAAGAAAAGACCTACTATATATAAAGGTATAACTGCCCAAAACGCAAATATTAATAATACTATAATCACTGTGACTGGAATTCTAAGAAATATCTTATTCTCTTTCTTTATCTCAAAGAAAATATTATTGCATATGTCTATTATTTTGCATACTTTTACAAAAATCCCTTCAAATCTATTATCCCTTTTTGTATTATTATAATTATTCCCTTGATTCTTATTATTAGTTAACAAGCTATTTTTATGATTTTCCTTATATTCATTGGTATAAAAGATACTAACAGAGGGCTTTTGAACTTTACCCTTTTCTTCCAAATAAACAAACGCATCTAAAATGTCCCAGTTTGACTGCTCAAGCGCAATTTTTGCTTCTTCATAACTTATATTAGCTTCGTTTTTTAATTTTTCTACAAGCTTATAATCTTCCATAGTAACCCTCCATATCCATAGCTATCTGATAAAGTGAAACTTTTCAGGCGGAGTATACTCCAGCTGAATTTAGTTTAACTTATACCCACAAGGAGCACCTAGTACAGTAGCGTGCAGCCGTTATCTCCAATTGGAATAAAGGGGAGCGTTACGGATGCTAGCTATCGCATAAATTATACCATTTAATCTAATTCTTTTATATATACAAAATTAGAGGCTTCGAATAATTTCAAAACCTCTAGTGCTGTCATTAGATTAATCCTATCCTTTATAGCTTTCTTTAAAATCACTTTTTATATTATCTGCTGATTCTGAAGCTTTATCCAAAATATCATTAACCTTATCAGTATTAATATCAGGACCTTCTATTGAATATTTATATCCAAAAAATAAACCAACTAATAATAATACTGAAACAGGCCAAAAACCGATTATTAAAAGTAACGCTGCTATCGTAAGTGATATCCTTATTGGCTTTTTATTTTCCTTTTTCATTTCAAAATAGTTTTCATTTCCTTTACTTATACCCTTCCCTATAAACTTAAATACTCTACCAATAATTTCTCCAATGCCCCCACTTTTCTTTTTATGATTTTTCTCATTTTCTTTTTTATTTTCTTCATTATTATCTACAGCCACTTCTATAATTGTATTGGCTCCATTATTTTCAACTTTTCCTTGTCTTTCTAAATAAATTATAGCGTCTAAAAGATCAAAGTCACATTCTTGCAACACTTCTTCTGCTTCTTCATAACTTACTTTAGTCTTTTCCATTAAAATTTTAATCATTTCATTTCTTTCCATATTAATCATCCTCCAAAACTTTGTATTGACTTATCATGTTTATATAGTACTTAGAGAAAATTAATCTAAAATATAAGAAAGATTAAAATCAGATTAAAAATGCATAATTTTTTATAATAATATGATAACAGACGCAATCAGCCAAATAATTATATCTTTCATTTTGCTATACTAATACTTAAAAATATTGTTAATTATATTATATTTTCTATAGCCTGTACCGCTTTACTTGTCCCTCCTAGATTTAATAATTTTTCTCCTGCTTTCTTAGAATTATCTGCATATATATTATTTGTACTAAATTCATTGACTATTTTCTTAATCGTTTCTGCATTAAAAATATTTGTTTCTAATGAGACACCTGCCTTCAAATTAGATATTGAAGCCGCATTATACTTTCTCTCAAATACATTTCCAGGGCATACAATTTGAGGTACGCCATATATTAAACCCGTCATAATACTATTTTGACCACCATGGTTTATATAAGCTATGGCTTCTGGCATAAGTTTGCTAAAATCAAATCTTTTATCTACATTAATATTATTTTTCGTGTATGGTTTCACTTGTTCTGTTGCAATATATATTTGAAAATTAGTTTGCTCAAATGCTTGCGTTAAAGTGTATATAACTTTCTTCGGTAAAATTGTCCCGTTGCCCATGTATGCTATAATTTTATTTTTATTATGATATTCTGATTTAAAATTAGGTACAAAAAACGGACCTGTAAAAACTAAATTTTCATCATTAATGGGTTCTAACTCATAGGAGCTCGGAACTATTTTTAGATCCGCCCAATTAAATATATCAAGTGCTGATTCGATTGGAGGTAGTTTATTTTCTTGAATAAATCTTTTAACTCCTGTGCTATATTCAGAATTAGAGGCAAAATACTTCGAAGCAGGATAACTGAATCCTGTAACAACTTTAATATTTTCAAGTTTTGAAGCAACAATAGCCGCAATTCTAAATTCGGCATATACCACATCCGGCTTAAAATCTAGTATTGCCTTTCTTATACAAGACACATCTTCTGAAAAATGCTTGTACGTAATTGCTCCAACAAAATGAAGTACCTGTTCATAACTATTAACCTTTTTCTTCTGTTGAATTCCAAGTAATTGTCCAATTTTAAACATTCTTTTTCCCAAAGACATAGGCATTCCAAATGGTGATGGAATTGGCGTATAATAATTCTTTACACTTTCTATTTTTTTATAATTTATATCTTCTGCTGCGCAAAATGCAACTTCATGTTTTCTTTCTATTAATTTATTACATAAAGCTGCTGCTCTTGAAAAAGGGCCACTTGTCTCCGCCATTGCTGCCATAGGTGCTATTAAAATTTTCATAGTTAGTCATTCCTTTTTATATATGATACAGTATTCTAATATTTTATACTTAATAAGCTTCTTATATGAATATTTTCCCTCACAATTCTATCATTATAGGCAAACCTTTTAATTATCTAAAGCAATTTGCTTTTTACAAAAGTCTTCTCTCTTTTTCAATTCAATTTTTATTTCATCCTCAATTATTTAAAAACACACTCCATAAATTTATTAATACTCTCAAAACTTTTCTCTGCTGATATTAGAACATGTTCTCATATTTTAAATAACGTAAAAATCTATGTTTTCTTAAGGTTGCGGCCTTCAACTCCGCATTATTCAAGCATATTCTGAAGAATATATATTCTAGTATTCTTCAGAATAAATATGGCTTAGAATATATATTCTTCACCATATTTATGGTAGATAATATTAGAATACAATGGTGCTTGTGAATCGTTTTTGCTTAGAAATAAAATTATAACGCTGGCAAAAGCTGCTACTACTTATTGCCAGCGTTAATTGTATACCTAATCATCTGTTTTTCCTTCTTAACTTAGCTACTTCTGCTTATAGATTATCTGTGTTGTTTTATAATTTTCTTATTTCTAAGTGAGATAAATTGTGATTTATTTAACTCTTTTGAACATTTGATGATTTTCGTTAAACTCAACCAGATCCCACAAGTTACCATATAGATCTTTAAATACTGCAACAATTCCATAATCCTGTTCTTTAGGCTCTCTCACAAATTCTATTCCTATTTCTCTCATTTCATTATAATCACGCCAAAAATCATCAGTTCCTAAGAAAAGAAAAACTCTTCCCCCTGCTTGGTTTCCTATAAAATCCTCTTGTTCAGGCTTAGATGCCCTTGCAAGCAGTATTGTTGTTCCACTTGAACCTGGCGGAGATACTACTACCCATCTTTTCTGTTGTTCTGGCTGGTATGTATCTTCCACTAATTCAAAATGAAGTTTTTTTGTGTAAAACTCTATTGCTTCATCATAATCTTTCACTACTAAAGCAATATGTACAATTGATTGAATCATTATTTATCCCTCCATTACTTCATTAAAATCAATACATGAATCACATTTATCTTTCAACATAATTATCACGAGTTTCTTTTATGGCTGACCATTCTAATTACTATTTCCATTGACTCCATGCTTCATCTGAAAAATTATTACATTCATACAAATATATTTTATAATTCCTATGACTCTTCCTAGATTATACTAGGTCAACTACATTAAAACCTTGTTTCTGTGCTTCCTCAATAAAATTTTCTCCATCAATATGAATACAATAAACTTGATTTCTATATTTGATAGGAATATTTTCACTTAACACTCTTAAAGAAGTGTGTACATTCTCTTTATTATCATTAAGGCATGCATCATGATAAACTAAATTTCCCGACTCTAGATAAGGAATTAAATCAAAGTTTGTCTCATATGTATCTCCACTATAAAAAATATCATTTTCTTTATCAAACTCTAATTTATAAGAATAAGTATTCAATGTCTTGACGTGATTAGTTACCGATGCTGAAAATTTCAATCCCAATGAGTCAATTCTCTTATTATCAGCATTATCCACAATAAAACTCTCACCTTCTTTTAATCCGAGAAGTTCTAAAAACATACTTATTTTTTCTTTTTCATTAAAATAAACCTTAGTCACTATTTTATATTTCCAATAGCAGAATCCTATAAATCCACCTAATGAACCAATATGATCTGAATGCATATGAGTGATTAATACATGTATCTCTTTAATTCCTTCAAGTAATTCTTTTTCCAAAATCCTTTTAAATACAGTTTCACCACAATCTATGAGTAAAAATATTTCGTTTTTTCTTATATAGGCAGCAGTATTTCCTTCTTTAATGTGATACCCTGATCCTCTTCCTAAAAACTCTAATCTATTCATAACTCCCTCTCATTTCTATCATAATTTATACTTCGCTCATAATATATTCCAAACAGCAGATCTTATAAACATGCTGTAATTTCATTTCTATTATAACATTTTTTAACATTCCGTTTCTTGGAATTTACATAGAAAATAATATTGCGCAACCATTAACTCTCCCTCATGGAGCTAAAACTTTTCTTTGCTGATATTAGGACTTGTTTTCCTATTTTAGTTAACATAAAAATCTATTTTTTCTGAAGAATATATATTCTTCACCATATTTATGGTAGATAATATTAAAATACAGTGGTGCTTCTGGATTATTTCTATTTAGAATCTGTGCTTATTACCATGTAACACTGATTGTAAAGTATACTTCAGCCTGTTATTCACTTTTAATCAAATTTAACTATCTCTATATCATGATGTCCACTTGAATTATTAAAGTTACATCGTGTCATTGCTAATATAATTATAATAAAATTTAGGAACCTTTTTGCTATTTATTTTCCTTTCATTAAGTGGTTGTCCAATAATTTTTTTTATGTTATATCCATCTGATATACGAAAAAAAGTAAATAATCTATAGTTAATAGCAGTTTTAGGACAAGAGTAAACACATCGCATACAACTGCAGCAAGAAAAATTAAATTTAATTTTACCATTACTCTCATATATATTTCTAGTTGGACAATTCCTTATGCAAAGTCCACAATGATTGCATAATTCGTTAGCACTTAAATCTTTTCCAAGCAAAGGAAATATCCATCGAGTTATTGACACAACTCCTGTCATAAGCACCTTAATACCAATTCCTGTTTTAAGTATTCGACTTTCACCGTTAATAACTTCTTTACACATGATAGCTATCTTTTTAGTTGTTGCCTCATAGAGTTTTTTAATAATTATATCATCAAATTTATCTATCCAATTGCTGCTTATAGAGAATATCCTCTCATAGAAAACCTCATATCCTTTTTTCGAAAGTTTTCTTATTATTGGTCTTGAGGAATTATAATTAATTGGTGCCACCCCACCTGCCGTTCTGAAAATAAACATCTTTTTGTGCAATACTTTAGGCATACTATTAATAAACTTATATACTATATTAGGTATACCAAATCCAATAACTTGACATCCAATTCCAACCAAATCATATTTCTCAACGTCTATTTCAAGATTTTTCTTTAAAACATCTTCAATTTTCACTACACTAACTCTGTATTTGTAATTCGTAAATCCTTCTTTAACCATGTTAGCAACAAGTTCTGTATTACCTGTTCCTGAAAAATAATAAATTATAACTGATTTCATATTCTAATAACCTCCTTACCATTTTTTTAAATTTTTAAATCTGATATCTTTTCTTTATTTTGCCTTTCCATTTGCTTCTGATTGCTTGATAAAATCCATACAAATTGGTATACTATCGGTATACTAATATACCATCAGTATACTTTTTTACCTATTTCTTTGTCAATAGATGGGAGAGATGTTTTTTGAAGGAATTAACAAGACAAGAGAAAGAACGATTAGAACGTGAAAATATCATAGTATCTACAGCTGAAGATCTATTTTGTAAATATGGATTTGAAAAAGTGTCAATGGATAATCTAGCTAAAGAATGTGAGTTTACTAAGAGGACAATTTACAGATATTTCACTTGCAAAGAAGACCTATTCTTTGCAGTTTCATTACGAGGCTATAAGAATCTTTTTAAGATGATACAAAGTGAAAGCCAAAAAGGGAATACAGGCTTTGAAAAAATACGCTTATCTTACTATGCTTATTATAATTATTTTTGTAACTTTCCTGAAATGGTTCAATTAACAAATACGTGTGGAGTTATAAAATCAAATTCTGAAGGGATGAATATTCCTTATCGTGACAAATTTACTGATTTAGATAAATGCTTGTTTGAGGAACTAATTAAGATATTTCGTGAAGGAAAAACTGATGGAAGTATTCGTTCTGATTTAGAAATATCTACACTTGCCCTTTCCTCAATTTTTGTTGTTACAGGCTTCTTCCAGATGCTTTCTTTATCAGGTAATACCTACACAAATTATTTTGGTTTAGACAAGGAAGCATTTATTAAATTCACAATTGAGATGCTATTAGATTCTTTTAAACATCAGTAGCCTAAGAGTTATCATTTTTGCACTTTCTCCTTAATTTTCTAAGAGTATTCCATTTCATTTCTATCAAATAAATAAAAATTATTATAGTAAAATAAAATTATAACGCTGACAAAAGCTTTTACTGCTTATTGCCAGCGTTAATTTAGATATCTTATTCATTACCACATTCTATATAATTATTGATCTTCTAAACATAAAAATATGATCTTTTTATTAACTTATAAGAAATTATTCAGCTACCACTTTATTTTCAAGAGCATCTTTTACTGCACCTATTATACCTTTAGATGAATATGTAGCACCTGAAACAACATCAACATCTGTAGACTGTTTTTCTAAAATTTCATTTATTACACCCTTTTTGGCTTTACTGTAATAATCCCAGTCATCCTGCTGCTCTAGTACAGATACTTTAGTAATCTTGCCATCACTAACTCCTACCTTAACTTTTATATTACCCTTATACCCAGCACTGTTACCAACATAATATACAGAACTATCAGCTTCTTCTTTTTTGGGCGCGGTTGTTTCTTCTTTTACTACTCCCTCTTCTGATTTTATATTAGTCTGCTGCCTGTATTGATTTATACAAAAAAACATCAATAATACACCCAGAGAGCAGGCAATTTTTATATTACGTGCTTTACCTTCAACCATCCCATATGTGAGGGTATTTTTTTTAGGACAATTTTTAATACATTCAAAGCAGTTTATACAATTAAGCGAGTTAACTGTTTTGTTGCAGGTAGATATTTTAATATTCATATCACATGCTTTATCGCAGCGCTTACAATTAATGCAGGAGTTTGCATCTCTTTTTATTGTAAACAACCTCAAATAACTAGCTAGTCCATATTTTGCTCCTTGAATACAAAAATATTTACAGAAAATTTTATTATAAAATAAAGACAAAGCGGCAAATCCTAAAATGCTTACAAACATAATAATTTTAGCTGGTTTACCCGTTAGAATTAAGAACAAATTAGATCTCGCATCAAATTTTAATAAAGAACTTATAAAACCTATAGAGAAAAAAGTTACTAAAACAAATAGTACATATCTAAGCAATCTCAATATCTTATCAAGTTTATCTGGTATTGTTTTCTTTTTTATTTTGAGCTTCTTTCCTACTGCAGAAGATAACTCTTGTAGTAAACCAAAAGGACACAAATATCCGCAATAAAAGGAGCCACAAATTGCCGCTATTATAACTAGTATAGTGGCACTATAGCTAAAATTATTTATAAGCATTATAGTTAATGGGAGCGCTGCTATTAATTGAATTATCTTTCTTATTCCGATTTTTTTTACATTTACTTTCAAGTTATTTCTCCAACTTTCTAATTATTTAGCTTTTAATAATGCTTCTAAAGTACCAATTCTAACAGCTTCACTTGATAAAGTAGCACCAGAAATAGTATCAACATCTGTAGATTGTTTTTCCACAATTCTATCTGCAATAATATCAAAAGCTCCATTAGATCTATCATCTTGAGGAGTTGCTTGATTAGCTTTTACATTTGATACTTTGCCATCCTTAACTGTGACTTTAACATTTACAGGACTTTGCATAAAACTAATTGAACTGCCTTCATATTCTCCGTCCTTAAGATCTTTTAAATCAGCTACTTGTCCACTTTTAGCTTTCTCTGCTAATTCTCTATAAGCTTGAATTTGAGCAAAAGATGCTTTCCATTGTCTCATTGCATACTCGTTATTATCTTCAAAACCTTCAAAATATGCTGGATTTTTGCTATCAACACCTTCCTTACTTATTTTATCTGTTAGTTGCAAGACTTTATCATAATCCCCATTTGAAAAAGCATAAGCTGCCGAACCTACATTTGAAGTTGCAGTCTTTAATTTGCTCTTTTCCTTAAAGTTATCTGGATTTGATGCAAATTCAAAGGTCTTATATGCTTCTTCTTTATCACCTAAAGCTCCAAGTGCAAATGCTATTGTTGAAGCATCAGTTGGGCTATCATATTCAATCTCTTTATTCTTAGCCTTAAATTCTTCATCATATCCTTCAACTGCTAATATCTTTAAAATCATAACTTTTGCATTACTACCTAAATTTAAATCTTTCTTTGTATTTTTTACTATCTTACCGTCTTTTCTAGTTTCACTAACAACTGTATCAGCTGGTAAATCTATTACTTTTGTTAAATAGTTGTATGCTAACTTATATTCACCTACTTTTAAAAGACTATCCCCAAGGTTATACATCCAATAGTAATATGAAGGAGTCTCTTCTGATGGTTTTGTATTTTCAATTAAATAACGTAGCTGTTTAATATTATCATGAGCACTTTCAAGATCAATGGAAGATCTTAATTGGAAAGTTGCATATTTCACATCCTCATCTATATCTACTGCACTTGGCTCTGCCCACTCTGGCCAAACATTTTCTTTTTTCTCCCAAGCTGCAAAAGTTGGTTTTGCAGTTGATGATTTTTCGGCTGAATTGAAATTTGCACAGCCTGTAAACACGCTGCTCCCCACAACCAATAATGATATTAATAATTTGCTTTTCTTACTAAGCATAAATGACCTCCTAAATAATAAAATATGTGTTTAAGCTATCAATTTCATTGATTTACTTAAAAGTAATGTATTAAAATAATGCCATTAAAACCTTTTTATCTTTTCGTCTTAATATAAAAATTTTATGTAAATTATTTATAAGATTAAGATATAAAAACTTTACTACAAAACAATACCATAGTTGATAATGATTTTCAATATCTTTTTTCTTGAAAACTTTTTGAGTCTCTTAGCTGACTTTCTAATATAAAATACAATTATATAAGTTGCATTAAATATTTTATAAAAGATTATCAGCAGTTAAATTTTAAAATTAACTGCACTCTAAAATTTTTATTCGAACTTATTTCATTCGCAAATTTCCTTTTAGACACATGAAAAATAATAATATATCTGAAACTTCTATCATTACACTAATGTAAATCCATCAGTTTTAAAGAAAGTAAACTCTTCCTTTAAACCTTTTGTAACATGTATTTCTTTATCTTTAGTTATAAATATAGCCTCCATATCTTCTTGGCTGTCAATTAACTTAATTCCATCCTCAAGTCCTAATATAAATATAGCTGTGGACAGTGCATCTGCAGCTATAGACTCCTTTGATACTATAGTTGTACTCATTAAAGAAGACTCAGCAGGATAACCTGTTCTAGGATCTAAAATATGGTGATATTTTTTATTATCTTTTTCAAAATATCTTACGTAGTCTCCAGACGTAACAACTGTTTTATTTGCTGCATTCACTGCTCCTAAACATTTCCCTCTTTGAAGCAATGGGTTTTGAATACCAACTCTAAAAGGATCTCCATTTGGCTTGTTACCAAGAACTGCTACGTTGCCTCCAAGATTTACAAAAGCCGATTCTACTCCATATTGTTTATATATTTCAATTGCTCTGTCAGCAGCATAACCTTTTGCAATAGCCCCCAAATCCACGCATTGCCCTGATTTTTCAAGTTTTGATGTCTTCAACTCATTATTTATACTTAGGTAATTATGCCCAGTAAGTTTTAAAGCTTCATTAATTTCTTCTTGTAAAGGAATTTTTTCACTACTAGTAAAGATTCCCCATAGTCTAGCAAGTGGAGCTATAGTAATATCAAAGCTCCCTTTACAAATCTCTGAATAATATTTCGCTTTATTTAATACAAATAAAACTTCATCACTAAGCTCAACTTCATATTGGCCAGCCGCTCTATTTAACTTACTCACTTCGCTAGATTCTAAAAAGAAACTCATAAGTCTCTCTAATCTTTTCATTTCATCCTCAACTTCAATTGCTGCTATTTTTGCATTTTCTCCGTAAACCTTCTGACTTATTATTGTTCCCATGCAAAAGCTTTCCATTTCATAAAATCTATCCATAAAAATCTCCTTTTGTAACTCTATAATACTTTGCGCAAGTTGATATTTTATATCAATTGATAAATTCTATCAACTGTTCCTTATTATATACTGTTTTGCTATTTATCACAACGGTTTATTAAAAATTTTAATATGGATATGATATGACTAGACAGTTAGAAGTGCTTGTGACGAAAAAAAGTAGCCACTACTCACATTTAGTTGCTACCATCTTTGTTTAAATTTATTTAACTTATCTACTTTTATAAATTATATGTTTTTTTAGATATCCCTATTCATTTACATGGATAGTCAAACACTTCTGCTAGTTTTAAAACAAGCTGAGTATGACTAGTCAATTCTTCATACCCGTCGTTTTGCAGGCACCACTTAATTGCAGTCATAACAAGTGCTGCATATAAGTCTGATATATAATCTAAAATTTCAGGTGACTTTTTATTTTTTGTTTCATACTGGTCATAAAAGCTTCTCTTTAAAAAATTAGACATATCATCATACAGATGAATCGTATCTGTATGAATGGTAAAAAGAGCTAAAATTTCTTCTCGTTTAACAGATAATATGTGATATAAAGGTTTTATAACCATAATTGCATCTTCTACATTAGCACAGTCAAATCTATCTTTTACACCAGTTTTTAGCAAGTCAAATACTTCATTGCAAAGAGTTTCAGCTAGTTTGTATTTATCTGCATAATGCTTGTAAAATGTAGAGCGATTAATCAAAGCCTTGTCCAATATATCTTGTACTGTTATTTTGTAAAAGTCTTTTTGCCCAAGTAAATAAATAAAAGATTCTTCTATGTTTCTTTTTGTCTTTATAACACGCAAATCATTTTCATTCATATGTAGCTCCTCCATACCATTATTTTAAAGAAGTTTATATAGATAAACAACACTTTGTATAATTTTTGTAGTTTAAGTGCATAAACACTTAGATATTGATGTTTGAAGCATTAAAGTAAATGAGTAAAATAAATAACAAAGGGGGAATGAAAAATGAATGAATTAAAATGGTTTGTATGGCTTTTTCCGTTATTATTTATTGTACACGATATGGAAGAGATTATTATGGCAAAGCATTGGTGCAAAAAGAATTTAAAACAATATGTCCGCCTTCCTATAACACCCTTTGGAGGTACAAAGAGTACAGCTGGATGTGCAATTGGTGTATATGAAGAATTGATTTTGTGGAT
Source organism: Candidatus Clostridium helianthi (assembly GCF_045310795.1). Lineage (NCBI taxonomy): Bacteria > Bacillati > Bacillota > Clostridia > Eubacteriales > Clostridiaceae > Clostridium > Candidatus Clostridium helianthi. The sequence continues at coordinate 87,009 of NZ_JBJIAB010000018.1, read as the reverse complement.
TATAGCTACTATGATTGGTAACGTTAGCGGATTTTATGGTTTGTGGTACGGTTTACTTGTAGCAAATATCGTTCATCTGATCTTATTTCATATTATATTATTACGATTATCCTACCGTCATTATGTCCCTGGTGAAATAACAGCATGGCTAACAGTTATTCCATGTTGCTATATTTTAAAACTTGCCCAAAATATCTTGGGATACTCCGCTATTGAAATTTTTATTTGGGTAATTATAGGGATTGTATTTGTTTTTGCAAATGTAAAGATACTGCATAAAAACATTAATAAATTATCTGAATTGGTGGGATGATTATATGTTAATGAATAATAGGGTGTAACGTCCAACGTTACATCCCCTATTCAAAATTGGGATACACTATTTATCTAATTACAATATCTTTATCATACATTAATATTGCTTCTACATTTTACAAAAGTATAATTTATAAAAAAATCTCAAATCTCTATAGCTTTTTTCTTCTTTCTAAAAATGTAACATCTAAAAAAGCCAAACCAAAGGATAAACTCAAGGCATGAGAAGCAGCCTTAATTATATCTATATTAGGACTTTTAAAAATATAATCAAAAACACAGTTAAGTGCAAAAAATATCACAAACTTAATAGCAAATTTACTTAATACTTTTCTAAGATAATCCCATTTCAATTTTCTCGCATTAAATAAAGTAATTATAAGCACATACAATAACATAAATAGAGCAAACACAGCATAGCCAATCACAAATTTTAAAGCCATACTATTATCTATGTTGCCATAAACAATGATACATGTAATTATTGTACATATAAAAAATATTGAATAAATAACTTTGGTAAAGAGTAATGTTTTACTCATATAATACCCCCAACACTCTATATTAAGAACATTAATTTAGTACAACAAATAAGTTATAGTATATTTCTGTAAAATCACATTTTATAATTTTTGTTTAAAAAATTATTCTATAGTGGTATAAGTTTACCATTTGCTAGAGAATCCTGCAATTTCTACTGAAGCTCTGGTTCATTTCCTACTATTTTGTAGCTGCGTTCTTCAACAACTGTTCCATCTGATTTCGTTTCTTTAAAAGTGATTACATCATATCCATCAGCGCTCTTACTTTGAGATGTTTCATAAATTAGCCTTATTCCATTTTCCACACGCTCTTTTGTTCCTATCCAATAAGGACAGTCATTTAGAAATGAGTCATGCTTCCCCAAGTATACAAATAGTTTATTTTCTGCTGAAACATTAATATTAGGACGTTTTTTCTCAACATATTTTGAGCTTACCTCAGCAGTTCTACCAATTTGTTTTAGGTATTCTTTAGCCTCTTTCTCTTTTGATTCTGCAAGCTGCGAATAGCTTTCCTGACCTTTTAAAACCTTGTCCCATAACTTTTCTGGAAACATCTGTTTTATAGAATTTTCACATTCTTCTCCATCTTCAGGTTCTTTATATTGGATTAATGAATAACCACCATTTGAATTTTTAGAAAATGTCATTATCGTAGGAATAGCTCCACTTCCACTGATTTCTGTAAAAATCCCATTTTCAAAGCCAAAATAACCAAAACTTGAAATAGTGTAAACTTTCACGATATTATCTTTTTCTTCAACATCTAAAACTATGTGCCCTTCTGTAGCCACTTCTCCCCTTAGATAATTTTCCCCTCTACTCTTTATGGCTTTGCTTACAGCTTGGTCAATATTTTCAGTAATGTTGTTCTTGTTGATATCTGTTGTATTTACCGTATTGTTTGATGAATTGTTTTCCTTCATTTGAATCCATGCTCCATCAGCACTTAATTCATAACCGCCAACACTAGTATTTTTAGCCATTTCTCCGCTATCATATAAATAATACCAATTGTTTTTATCTTTTACCCATCCTGTTTTCATATATCCGTTGCTATCAAAATAGTACAAGTTATTATTAATAAACTTCCATCCACTTGACCATGAGCTTCCTTCTGTATACCACCATCCGTTATTATCTTTTTTCCATTCAGCATCTGCACCTATTGGAAACATTGCTAAAACTCCAACTAATATCAATCCCTTAACAATTAATTTTTCTATACTTTTTCGACCCATTTTGTATCCCACTCCCTTTACGATTGGTAATTTAAAATTTGCAATTGCAACACTTTTTAAGTAACTTTTTGTTATTAGCATGATTAAGGTACTGAAACTTAATTAATCATTTTAATTTTTTTAATGGAAACAATGCAGGTATTACAACAATAACAATCATTGAGTAAATCACAATCCCAAAAGCACTTATTAAACGAAAGTTACTATCTTCAAAAATAGGCATGGCAGAAACAAAGAATGCCATTTGTACAAAAAAGCTCCACCATGGCAGTTTACTTTTACGAAAACAATATGGACATGTGATACGTTTTGTGAAACGAGAATCACCACCAACTTTTTTCCAAAAAGTAATGGTTTTAAATTTACAATGCGGGCATTTAAACATAACTTTCACCTCAATTACGTTAATATGTAATCTAATATAATATAAAATGTCTAATTTTGACCTCCAACTCTAATACTAACTAATTTACTAATACTTTCACTTCCATTTATGCTTGGTGTATATGCAGGTCTAAATAAAAATATAATAAGAGCCAATATAATTAAAGTACTTACTCTTTGAATATTTTTCTTTTTCATATATTTTCTCCATAACAATTTCTTATATTGCGTCAATTTGTACAAATTCATAATATAAAAAGAATTTAACAAAAAAATTTTATGTGTTAAAAAGAAGAAAGATAGCAGCAAAATAATTTATTGGTGCTAAGCTAACTATAATTGCTTTATTATATAATTTTGATTTGAATAAAAGAAAAAATGACATCATTACTGATATTAATATGACTGCTGGAAGTGAGAAAGTGGATAGGAAAAATATCCATGTATATATGCTTTCCGTCGAACCTGGTGAATCAAATGCCATAGGTGAAACCATTGCTATTACTATCGCTACTACCACTGCGATACAAATAAACTTAATAAGTATTGACATAAAATTAATTGCTGTAGAATTAATTTGCATACAAATCCCCCCAGTAGTTAAAAAAATATTCTCACAACCAAATTCCAACAAATATATTCCTAATTATAACATATATTACAAGTATCCTATTGTTCAATTTTCAAAAAACACTATTTTTACTAATTATCTTGCATTCATATACCATTTTCTAATATGTCAGTTCCAAAGCCTTTTCTCAAATCTCTTATATCTCTAAGTGGTGGCTTTCCATTTTCAAGGCCTTATAAATAAATCCAGAAGTTCCTCATCTGCTTTTCCTACAAATGCTCCTAAATAAAGTTTCTTATTATTTATATTAAAAAGGCGTATCCTTGAAGATGAATCAATTGTTTCTATTGGTGATCCAGCAAAAATGGTCAAAGCTATGATTAACAGTGTAGACCAGCAAGAGGCTCCAAAAAGAATTACTCTCGGTAGTGATGCCTATGATTCAATTCATCAAGCACTATTTGATCATCTTAAAGAACTTGAAGCACAAAAAGAGCTTGCTTTTTCCACTGATTTTACTGTCTAAGTCCAAACTATACTGTTTTGGAATAGAAATATTAGTGTATTTTAAAATTCGCGGTAACTCATTGAGTTACCGCGAATTATTATATATCAAAAATCAATATCAATATATTTCTTATTAGATTTTTATAAGCAAATATCAAATCATATTTTAATCTTAATTTTTCAAAATATATCTCAGTTTTAATTCTTACTTTTCTATTTATTGCCATCTATTAATTCTTTCAAACTAATACTAGGATTAGTATAACGTCCCCTGCTTTGTGTCTTATTCTTATAGTTAATAGCCTGCTTTGGACACCATTGAACGCACGCCATACATTGTTCGCAATTGTGCTTAAAACTCGGCTTTTTGTTTTTCATTACTATGTTGGAAACAGGACAAACTGCCTCACATGTTCTACAGCCTGTACAACTATCAGAAACATTAAAACCTTTGTCTTTTCTGGCATATATTAATTTTTGACCAATAGCAGTCGATATATTAAGTGGCTCGTTCACCTTACCCACTGGCTGCTGTGTTTTAGCTACTATCTTTTGTACTAATGCAGGTATATTATCAGTAGCAATTTGATATTTCTCTGAATTTCTCTCGTTCATTTTATACATCGCGACATAATTTTCAACCATAATAATTTTCTCTGCGAAATTAAGTGTCGCACCTTTTTTTGCTAAAATTTTAGCAGGGACAGTTAACGCAACACCACTTATATTACCACATCCAGTCACAGCAAAAAAATATGCGTTTTTACTTTTTTCAAGCGACATTTCGCTTATAAATTGTGTTACTCTTCATGGCAAATTCAAGGCATATGTAGGATATACAAAACCGATATAATCGTACACTTCATTGCTGTCATGTTTCCCTTTACCCATGGATACCAACTTGCAATCCGGCAATGCCTCAGCTATTTTTTTAGCTACCTGTAAATTGTTTCCTGTTCCTGTAAAATAATAAATAACACTTTTCAATTTTAATTACCTCCTTATTTCTTATAATCAATATCATCCATATACTTATTTTTTATAGTTATTATCAAAAATCACTATTATTAGCTATTCCTTGAAGGAACTTTCATATTCTCCTCACTTAATTTATCCCATTGTAATATCATATTTTTTATTTATCTTGGATATAAACCTTTTAATGGTTGCTTCATTTTAAACAAAAAATCATGTGCAACCACCCAAAATATGTCGAATATAGTTATGGCTAATCGTAATTGCTCGCGCAAACTCTGTTAAAGCTCTGAACGAATATTACAAGTTACATTAATATATTTTTGTAACCTATGATGCTAATATATCACACTCCACTACAAATTACAATATACTAAATATGTAACTTATTATAAATTTTATACTAAGAATGTTTTTCTTTTTTCATTTTGACCATGCTTTTATAAAGTGTAGTCAAAGTATTAGACTGCAAATAAATAAAGTCCTCAGCAATTCTTCTCAGAAAGTCAAGGACTAAAAATTTTAGCTCATCATATTTGGATTTTGGATTCATTTATCTTGCACTATAATCTCTTTAATACTATTTATCCCGTCTTTTATACTTTTTCTATTGAACCCAACATCATAAAATCATCTGCACTTACTGTCTAATCACTATCATTGATATCTCAAATACTTCTTTTATTGTACTCTTTTTCAAAACTGATTAACTATAGATATTAAACTCAAATCCATGTTCTGGTTCCCCTATTTCAAAACCTAATATTGTCGAACACTTCGTCTTAAATAATTCAAACCATTTATCCCATTCTTCTTGCTGCATTTCAGCATAGAATTGCAAACCACTAGGTTCAACTGAAGCATTAATCATTCTTTTGTCATTATCTTTTGCATACCAATGAGGAATTCCATCAATAAAACCACTCCATCCTGGCATTTCAGAATATAATTCAGCTAATTTATCCCATATATAATCTGGTGATGAGTAATGAATATTCAAATTATGATTGTGTATTTCCATAAGGAATTCTCCTCCCCCTTAACATTGCAATCTAATCATTACTAGCCTAATTTTGAGCCACTACAGCACATCCAATTATATGAATAATTAGAAATTGTATTTTATTTATGACATGGTTACCGTAAGTCTAATAACTATACTTTAATGCAAATCTTATTAAATATCGATTTTTGAGGAGACTTCAATAACAAAATCTTTAAATATTTTTGCAGAAGGAATCATATATCCATTCTTCAGCCATCCCATATGCACTGTTCTATAACAGTAAGGTTCTTTTATTCTTAGTACTGATAATCCATCAGTTATTAAATTAGGGGTATCGGGAACTATAGAAATACCAAGACCTGCACTAACAAAACCTGTTACAACCATACTGCTCTCACTAGGTTTCATAGATACTTTGGGAATAAAACCAGCACTTTTAAAAATAGAACACATTTTTCCTTTTATTCCTTCTGAAAAAAACACAAAAGATTCTTCTTTTAAATCTTTTAGTAATACTTCTCTTTTATCAGCAAGGTGATGATTTTTAGGTACTATTATAACAAGTTCCTCATTTTTTATAGGAATTGACTCGATTTCCTCATATTCTTTAATATCTCCGAATTCATCATAAAAGCCTAAATCAAACTTCCCAGCCTTAAGGCCGTTTAAGATATTGGAAGTTGATTCAATCCCAAACTCGAATTTCGTATTTGGACTTTCCTTCAAAAAATCACTTATAATCGAAGGAATAAAATGTGTTCCAATAGTGTAAAGTGAAGATACGGAAACTGTACCTGCCATAGGATTAATTATATCCTGTAATTCCTTTACTCCTTCATTTATCTCTCTTATTGCAGCATTTGCACGTATTAAAAACATATCTCCAAAACGAGTTAATCTTATATTACGACCCTTCTTTTCAAATAATGGTACATTTAGCTCTTCTTCTAATTTTGAAATAGCTTTACTCAAAGCTGGTTGAGTTACAGAAAGCAAATTAGCCGCTGATGTAAAATTCTGTGTTTCCGCTACGGTTTTAAAATATTCTAATTGCTGCCAGTTCATAAATACACTCCTTAATTTATAATATTTTAAGTTATAAAGCATTAATAACAATCTATAACTTTTAGTTATTAATTCAATGAAAAATATTAATTAGACATATGATATACATATTGATATCATTATATTACTTTATAAATTACATTTAAATTTTGATAGATTAATTATAAATTTAATTTATGTATTAGTCAAAGGTGATGATGTTTTTTTATTAAGCAAAAATCTTATATATTTATTACCATTTAGTAAATATAAAAATTAAATTAAAATGTCTTTTAAATTGAAAGGAGAAAAACTATGAATGAAATAATTCAAAATATCTTAACAAGAAGAAGTATAAGAACTTATAAAGAAGATCAAATTTCTGATGCAGACTTAAATACTGTTTTAGAGGCTGCCCAATTTGCTCCAACAGCTATGGGCAAACAAGGCTGGCATTTCACAGCAGTTCAAAATAAAGAAAAGATTGAAAAGCTAATTTCTGCAATAAAAGATGCTATGTTAAAGTCGTCTATAGAACAATATAGAAAAATGGGCGAAAATCCCAATTTTAATCCATTTTATAACGCACCTACAATAGTCATTACGGCTTATGATAAAACTTTACCTACAAAGGAATCTGATTGTGCTGCTGCACTTCAAAACATGCTTTTAGCTGCTCATTCACTTAATATTGGATCTTGCTGGATTCATATATTAGCTATTACTGGAGAAGATCCTAAAGTTAAAAGCGTACTTACAGAACTAGGTGTTCCTGAAGATTATGCAGTGTTTGGTACTGCTGTTTTGGGCTATAACAGTAAAGAAGAAACTAAAGCAGCACCTAGAAAAGAAGGAACTTTTAATATAGTAAAATAAAACTCTAATCTGGTTTCCTTGATAGTATCCTGCTATGGTAATGTAAACTCCCAGCTAAATGTAGAAACCAGAATAAATAGATACTCTTCCGCCAGAAATGGCGGTTTCTTTTTTGTACTCTCAATTCATGCAAAGTCATTTTTGAAAATAAAAATAGATGAGCCCACTAGCTACGTACAATATCTCCAAATAACTACTAATATCTTAATGCGTTGATACAATAATTTACTTTTTTCATAATATCAATGCTAATTAAATTCACAAACTGTTTCCACTATCTTAAGCCTATACCAATGAAATGTAATGCAAAGATAGGATGCCACCTACGTTTATTGAAAAAATAACCATTTCTATCAATCCAACTTTATAATAAAAATTACAGAGCCATCTGCTTTTTACAAAAGTCTTTTCTCTTTTTAATTCAATTTTTATTTCACCCCTAATCATTTAACAAATGCATTCCGTAATTTTATTACTCGATTAAAATTTTTCTCTACTAATATTTAAGGCGTATTTTCCTATCTTAAACCACATAAAAATCGAACTTTTTTTAAGTCCAAAACCTTCAAACCCGCATTATTCAAGCATATTCTTCAGAATATTAGAATATCAGAATATATATTCTAGTATTCTGAAGAATAAATATGGTGGAGAATATATATTCTTTACCATATAAGAATATTGACTAAATGTTTTTGAGCTTGTTTTAAATCTCTCTCTAAATTTTACAAAGCCTTATGAAAATTCTTGCGCCCTATTGCTTATTAGCTTAGTACATTCATAAAAATAAAAAAGGAATACCAAAAGCTCTTATTGCTCTAAGTATTCCTTCTAATTATATTGGTGTATTATCATAATATACGTTTATTTTTATTCTTGCTTCTCTATAGGGTTTCTCATTGAAAATTTGAAATGTCTCAATCAGATAAATTTGATACATATTTGTGAAATTTTCATAGTCATATGGAACAAATATGTATTCAATTTCCCCCAATATGCACATAAGCTCAACTCTCAGTTCAGAGCCCCTATATAATAAAACAATTACAATCTGAATCTATACTCTGAAATATATCCCAACTAGAAAGCAGAAACATTTTTATGCAGCAGGCATTTAAAAATAAGCTGTTAAAAGTTCTTAAGCAGAGAACCCGAATCTTTGATTTGGTGAGAATCGCTTACTCAGCGAACGAACGTGAGTCGAGTTTCCGCTAGCGGTTGTTCCACTAATGCTTGTCACAATGAAATCGGGAACAAGCACTAGTGATGCAATCTGCAATTTAGTACTTTCAGCGAAATTTTCATAGTCCTGCGAAATAACAATGTTTCTACTTTCGGGGGATTATTACATAAGCTTAAATCTAATGTTGTTTATCTAGGGTTTCTATTTTTATCTTTTAACTAAAGGAAATGCAATAACATCTTTTATTGTATTTGATCCAGTTAGAAACATTATCATTCTATCAATACCAATACCTAGGCCTCCAGTTGGTGGCATTGCTGTGTCAATAGCTATAGCAAATTCTTCGTCCATTGGACTTGCTGTTTCTAGTCCTCCTCTTAATTTTTCAGCTTGGTCATGTAATAATATACGCTGTCTTAATGGATCATTTAATTCTGAATAAGCATTTCCAAGCTCTACTCCATAGGCATATGGTTCAAATCTTTCAATTAAATCTGGATTTTCTCTATGAACCTTACAAAGTGGTGATGATTCTTTTGGAAAATCTATAACAAAAGTAGGTTGTATTAATTTCTTCTCGCTATATGCCTCAAAAAGGTTTGTTATTAATTCTCCTTTAGAAGCTTCATTTATATTTAAACCTTCATTTTGTTCTTCAATCAAAAGAGAATTCTCTTTAATTTTACTTATAATTTCTTCTTTAGTTAAATTCTCTACATCAATTCCTGTATCTTGTTTTACAAGATTGCACATAGTTTCTCTTTTCCATGGAGCTTTAAAATCAATTTCTTCTTCACCATATTTTATTTTAGTAGAGCCATTAACAGACATAAACACATATTCATATATTCCTTCCATAATTCTCATCATATCTTCATAATCCGCATAGGACATATAACATTCCATTAGAGTAAATTCTGGATAATGTGTTCTATCAATGCCTTCATTTCTAAAAGATCTTGCAAATGTATAAACTCTTTCTATTCCTCCAACAATAAGTCTTTTTAAATATAATTCTGGAGAAACATTCATATATACTTCACAATCTAAATCATTAACAAAAGTTTTAAATGGTTTTGCTTCTCCTCCACCATATTTAGTGTCAAGTACAGGAGTATCACATTCAATAAAATTCATATTATTTAAATACTCTCTAATTGCAGTAATTGCTTTAGAACGTTTAATAAATCTTTCTTTAACGTCTGAATTCATTATCATATCTAAGGATCTATGTCTCTGTCTTAAATCTGAATCTTGAATCCCATGATATTTTTCAGGAAGGGTTCTTATCGATTTAGATAACAATTCAAATTTGTTTGCTCTAATAGTTATTTCCCCTGTCTGAGTCTTAAATACGGTTCCCTCTACCCCAATAATATCACCGACATCGATTAATTTTAAAACATTATAATTTTCACTTCCAATTAACTTTTTACTGAAAAATATTTGTATATTTCCTCTTTCATCTACTATATTAGCAAAAGTTGCATTTCCCATTCTTCTAAGAAACATTATTCTTCCTGCTAAAGAAAACACTTTACTTTCATCAATAGTATCAAAATTATCACATATCTCTTTTGTATAAGTTTTTTTGTTAAAATCGTAATTATAAGGATATGGATTTATTCCTAGCTCACTAAGTTTATTTAACTTTTTTATTCTCTCCACTATAAATTCATTTGCATCTGTCATTATATTTTCTAATTCATTTAGATTTTCATATTGCTCATACATTTTTGTTACCACCTTTACTTATTTATTGATTAATTTAGGCATATAAAAGAAAATAACACTTTCAATTTTGCCTTAAGTTTTTTATCAGGCAAGAAAGCGGATTTACTTGTTATTCTTCTGATATCGCCTTAATACAAATAAAAAAACCTTCACCTCCAAGATTTCTAATCTTGAGGACGAAAGTTATAAATTCGTGGTACCACCTCAGTTTATGTATGCGTTGCCGTATACACCTCTTCAAGTACATCAAAAATGAGATACTCTATACCTATAACGGGGTATTCCGTCACATCCTACCTCTATTAAGTGAAACTTAATTCATGTTGGGTTTTTATCCCAATCTAAATTCTAGTTTAACTTATACCCTCAATGGGTACCCTGTCCAAGAGCGTGCGTAGCCGTTATCTTCCACTTATGTGTGAGAATACCACGGATACTAGCTATAGGATAAAATAGACTCAGTGTGCAGCTCCAAGACCTTCTTCAATAAAAATCCATTGCCCCATTCCACCATCTAGAGCTCTCTGAAAATGAATTATTTTATCTACTCTTCTTTTCATTGCTTTTAATATAGTTTACAATAAAAGCCTGTTTTTGTAAATATAATACTAAAAAACTCTCTTCATAGTGTTTTATCTTAAATTAACAATCTTCTGTTTTTCTTTTTGTATATTTTAATATAGTAATGCCATTCTCAACAAAAACCTCATCTAGATGCAGCTTTATTGTTGGATTGTTTTCTAAAAACAAAGGTCTTCCTTTGCCCAGTATAGTTGGAATTATTCCAACTATAAATTCATCAATAATATCAGCTTTAATAAAATTATCTACAAGACCTCCACCACCAAATAAGTAGATATCTTTGCCGTCCTTTTCTTTTTCTTCTTGAATTATCTTAATAATATCTCCGCTAATAAAATAGAGATTATCTTGATCTTCAATCTTTTAAAATGATACCTATAGACTGGACACATGAAAAAAAGTGTTTAGTCTGTAGGTATTTTTTTATATAATGAAAATAACAACGGAGGATTAGAATGAGTAAGATTTTATTTTCAAAAGAAGACATTATAAATTTAGAAAAAAATAATAATATTCTTAGAGTTAGTGAACGTTCAATAACATATACAAATGAATTTAAAAGACTTTTTATTGAAGAATATATGGGTGGAAAATTGCCTAGAGAAATATTTGCTGAAAATGGATTTGATATTGATATCATAGGGTTAAAAAGAATTGAGCAATCAGCAGCCAGATGGAAGAACTTATATGAGAAAGATGGAATTATAGGTTTAGATGACAGCCGAAAATGCGCTAGCGGACGGCCACGTTCAAGAGAATTGAGCAAAGAAGAAATAATTGAAAGACAAGAAGCTAAAATAAAGTTACTTGAATCACAGGTAGAACTATTAAAAAAATTAGACACGACAGAAAGGTTGCTGATAAACAGAAGTAAAAATCTAAAAATTAATGATATATTTGAATTAATAGGTACTACAATAAAGGAAAATAATTTTAAAAATTTAACAGGATATTTTTGCAATTTGCTATCTGTTTCACGGTCGGGATATTACAATTATATTAATTCCAAAGAGCATAGAGCAGCCCGTGAAAACAAAGATTTAGAAGCTAAGAATATAATTCTAAAAGCATTTAATCGTCGTGGATACAAAAAAGGCTCTCGTTCTATAAAAATGATTTTAGACAATGAATTTAATATAGTCTATAGTCTTAAGAAAATACAAAGAATAATGAGGAAGTACAACATTGTATGTCCTCATAGAAAAGCAAATCCATATAAGCAAATGGCTAAAGCTACTAAGGAACACAGGACTGTCCCTAATATACTGCAAAGAAACTTTAAGCAAGATATACCTGGAAAGATATTATTAACTGATATTACATACTTGCCATATAACGGAAGTGATATGGCTTATTTATCGACCATTCTAGATTCATCAACTGGTGAAATACTAGCCCATCACATATCTAAAAGAATTACCATTGATATAGCAACTGAAACAATTTATAAATTAACAAGGCAACGAAGAGTTAAATTGCATAAAAATGCCTTCGTCCATTCCGATCAGGGATGTCATTACACAAGCCCTATATTTCAGGACTTACTCAAAAAAAGTCACTTAGGGCAATCAATGTCACGACGTGGAAACTGTTGGGATAATGCACCTCAAGAATCTTTTTTCGGCCATTTGAAGGATTCTGTTAAAACACGAATATGCAAAACTTTTGAAGAACTTAAAAGTAAAATAGACAAATATATAATATATTACAATAATTATAGGTATAAATGGGATCTAAAAAAGATGACTCCTGTTCAATACAGAAATCATCTTTTAAGTGCTTAACACTCTTTTTTAAATTGTCCTTGACATAGGTATCAGATTATTTTGTGATGTTGCTACATACACTTTTTTATTTTTATAATCATTATGCATATTTTGGTCATAGCATTTTTTACCCATAACTACTATATCTATACCCTCTAGAAAGTTATTAAAATCGAATTTATTTTTAGTATTTAATGTATCGTCTCCATCTCCAACTATCCAATCATATCCACCATCTTCTGAAGCTATATATCCATCAAGACTTATTGCCAGATTTAAAATTATCTTTCTTTTCATATAAGGGTCCTCCTTAATTATCTAAGTTATTTTAATTTTCACCTGTTTTATTACTATTATTGTTTGATTGTATAACTAATAATAATTCATGATAATTGACATCCTATGTCATATAACATGAGGAAAATAGTGATGGTAGACAAATTAATTGTTCGCATTTATTATTTCCTTCAATGTAACATTTTGATTAACAAATCTAGCCTTACTTTTTTCCTTTTTAACTCTTATTGCATTATGCGGACAATTATTAGTACATGCCAAACATCGTTGACAATTATTCATAAATAAAGGTTTATTATCTACTTTTATATTATTTACAGGGCATACTCTTTCACAAGTTTTGCAGCCAGTACAAGTATTTTCTACAGTAAAATTCTTTTCAAATTGATCATCATAAGATAATTTTTCAATTAGTATTCTAAGACCACTTGCAATAAAAGAATGTTTTTTAATATATTTCTTTTCTTCATTAATATCTTTAATTATTTTTTCTAAGTTCTCTTCTATCTTTTTCTTAGGTTCTTTTTCTAGCTCCTTATTTATATCAAACCCTGGAAGATAATTATCAATCATAACTATTTCATTAATATAAGAAAATTCAATTCCATTTCTATTTCCGATTTCTAAAAGATGTCTTGTTGCAGCTCCTGCATACATTCCATAAGTTGCTATTCCAAAAATATATTTACTTTTAAATTTTGCTTTATTTAGAAATTCTTCAACGATTTTAGGAACCCCTCCACCATAAATTGGAAATACAATCCCGATTTTTTCGTCTTCTAAATCATATTTACCTTCTTTTATTAATTTAGGAATTGAATAATAATCACTTCCAAGGCTTTTTGCTATATATAAACTATTACCTGTTGCTGTGAAATATAAAATTTTCATGATATCCTCCTTAAATTTCAACGTTACAATTGTAACACTTATTTGTGTATAGTATAATGTGAGCAAAAGAATATTTCAATAGAAGATAGATCAAACGTTACAAAAGAAAGGATATTGTTATGGTAAATAAATCTACTAATATACAGAATATGATAACAAAGGAAAGTATTTTTACTTCACTTATGATTTTAATGGAAAAAAAGAATTTCAAAGAAATTTCCATTACAGAAATAACAAAAAAAGCTGGAGTCTCTCGAATGGCTTTTTATAGAAATTATAATATAAAGGAAGATATTATAACCACATACCTTGATGAACTCTTTAATGAATATTCAAAGGAAGTAATGCAAAAAGAAACCCTATACAATTATGAAAATCTACGCCTATACTTTTCTTACTTTAGAAAACATGAAAAATTAATTTCTAATTTAATCAATTCCAGTTTAACTAATATACTTCTTGAAAAATGTATTGAATCTTTTTATGAGCTATCCCAAACGATTTTCTGCAAGAATTCACTTCTTCCAGAGAAGCATAAATTTTGGATTGAGTATATGGCAGGTGGATTATATAATGTATTAATTGAATGGGCTAAAAATGGTATGAAACAAAGTGATGACTATATGGCAACGACAGTTTCTGAATTTATAAATAAGTAATATAGGGGTTATCTATATTAGAATCTCTTTTCTTTAATAGTTCCAGTGTTTTCTATTAATACTTATTTATTTTCAAGCATATCATACGAAAAATCGGCCATATCTAATTATTGATTAGGATTACCAGATTTATAGTATTCAGGTACTTTAGTTGGGTCATATCCTTCAAACATTTTATACCTCAATTTAAAATTTACACGAACTAAAAAACTGCCTAGTTATTTGTGTTTAAAAACCACTAAAATTATTTATAAATAGGTGAGTCTAAAGATTCAAGCCTGGGAAGTGATATCCCTAGTCTACGTGCTTCAGCAAGAGTATCGCGCACAAATATCACATTACTTTCAGCTTTTAGATTTTCTCTCCCACTAGCACTTCTCATTATTTCTCTTGGCAGCTTACCTTCAGCTAATGCTAATTTCATTACAAAAGCCACAAGACCTGCAGGTAAATTCACTGCGATATTTATTATTGTACTGACCTTAGAGCCCTTAGCTGCCATCAATGGTGTAAGTTCCCTTAATATTAAAGCAAAATCTTTAAGGGCATTTGCAGAATCAAATAGATTATTAAGCGAACCTACTTTTGATGCTGCCGCCATCATGCTTGCGTTAGTAATCACGTGAAACCATAGCCAATTACGCATATCTTTCTGTTCAGAAATACCAAAACCTGCATTTTTAAATAAGCGAGTTACCATATCATATCTAGCTTTATTAGTAGTATTATCAATGTAGCCCATAAATATGTTTTTCATGAACCCACCATCTAATGTGTTTTTATTTATAAAAGATCCACCAGCTCCAGGAAATCCCCAAACAACTTGCTCTTTTGGAATTGATCCAATTGAATTTAACGGTTCATCAATAATATTATTAAATATTAGAACAGTTGAATTCTTAACAAGTGGTTCTAACCAATTTATTATAGTACTTAATTGATTATGGTTTACGCTAATCATAATCAAATCAAAATCATGGTCAGATGGCAATTCTTCTATCATTTTAATTTTCCAAGATTTATTTACTAAATCACCTTTTTTATTCTTTCTGCCATCTAATATTTTTAAATTCACTATATTACCATACTGATTGATTCTTCCTTTACGCACATAAAATGTCACATCATTGCCTGCTTGTTCTAAAGCCCATCCATATTGTGTTGAAATTACTCCTCTACCTATCATTAAAATTTTCATTATATTTCCTCCTATTAAACATGTGTTGTTTAAAATATAAGTGTATGTTAATATAATATCTGATTACTCATAAAGCTACAACCAATAGATTTTTAGCTATGTTGTATAAACAACATTTTATTAAATCTGTTGTTTTGTCAAAGGAGATTAATGATAAATTATGAATGAAAAAGATCCAAGAGCAGTAAGAACTAAAAATTTGATTAAAGAGTCGTTTATCCAATTACTTGAGGAAAAAGATTTTAAATATATAACAATTAAAGATATTACAACAAAGGCAACTATAAATAGAGCAACTTTTTATGCTCACTATTTAGATAAGTATATTTTGCTAGAAGAACTTGTTATAGATTGTTTTGAAGAAATGTTACCAACAGAAATTTTAAATGCTACAGATTTAAATGAAGAAATTATAAAGGAACTTATTTTCTTCCTTTATGAATACAATATCTCATTTTATCAAAAGCGTAAAATTGATTCTACATCTATAGCTTCTACTGTAGATAATTTATTAAAATACAAAATAGATAATCTTATCGAAAAAATATTAAGTAGTATGGTATCTAGAAATGAGTTAGATTTTAGAGACACAAATATATTAGTCAAACTAATTTCCTCATCAGTCTATAGTTGTGCTCAATATTGCTATTTTAGTAAAAATAATAAAGAATACAATATTGAAAAAACTATTAGCTTTATTATGAATGGGATGAAGGCTGTTAAATAAAACCTTTCTCTAAATAAACCATACTTTTTCTCCCTGATATTTTCCTCCTCTTACATATGTAAGAGGAAATTTATCAATTATTCTTAGTCTAAGTTTAATATTGTTTCATCTTTATTTAGTTTTGATAATTCAACGCTTGTCCTCCATAAATCTCTTCTATTTTCTTTATTATAGGAAAGCCTCGAAGTTTTTATTTCCCTTGTGCCTTTAAAATATTTACCTGTAATTTCATTAAGTTCAGGATTAATTATGAGTGATGCTAATGCTTTACCTGATTTGCTAGCAGTATTAGCACTTGGACGAACTAAAGTAAAAATAGGAAGAATATAATCACAGACAAATTTCATTAAAGGAGGAAAAGTGCGTGAAAACCCTGTACCTGGCATCTGTCCAGGATCAAAAGCATTTACTGTAATATTTTTATTAGTTTGTTCTTTTATTCTTTCGGCTAACTCATATGAGCAGTATATATTGCATAATTTTGAAGTTGTGTAGCGACGTTGACCAATTATCATCATATTTTTACTTTCATGAGCATCCTTAGGATAAGCTAATAATCTTGCATTTTCATATACAGGCTCAGCTATACCTGTTTTTTGCAATGGATCATGAGTTCCACTACTAACAAAGACTATTCTACCTGAATCAGTCATCTTTTCTAGCAGCATATTGGATAGTAGAAAATGTCCAAGATGATTTATTCCAAAGGTACTTTCAAAGCCATCTTTAGTATAATGAGTTTTATCAACCATAATTAATCCTGCATTGCAAACTAAAGCATATAGTGGTGGATAATTTGATTTTGAAAATTTGCTCACAAAATTTCTTACTGATTCTAAGGATGCAAGGTCAAGTTCCAAAGAAGTTATGTTGTTATTGTTTGTTTCTTTAATTAGTGAATTAACTGCATCATTTGCTTTAGCTGCATTACGGCAAGCTAGTATAACATGATTATTAATATTAGCTTTAGCAATGTTTTTAGCACATTCATAACCTAATCCTGAGTTCCCCCCAGTTATAATAATTGTTTTTTTATTTGAATTCATTTCATTTAACATAATAACACTCCTTCTTTGCAAGTAAAGTTAACATATTTTATCATTGACACCGTCAACTTGAATTTATTATAATCCCTAACATTGACGGTGTCAACATAGTGTTGTAAAATTATTTATAAATATATTGGTAAAAGAGGTTCATATGAAAAATAGTAATGATACAAAACAAAAATTGATTGATGTCACAAGGCAAATGATTGATACAAGTGGTGTTGATTCGGTTAGTATGCGTGACCTTGGAAAAGAAACGAATTTATCTAGAAGTGCAGTTTATGTATATTTTAAAAATAAAGATGATTTACTTGCAGCCATTGTAACTGAAAATTTTGATACGCTAAAAAACCGTATTTCAAAATTAATTGGAGAAATAAATGATCCTAAAAAACTTGTTTATGAAGTCTTATATGCATTTTATGATTTTGGCATAAAGAATCAAGAGCATTATCCATTAATGTTCCGCAAGCAATGGAATAAGGAGCAATATCCTACCCTGCACATTTCAGCCATTGAAGTATTTGCACTCTTGTATGAATGTTTGGAAAAAGCTCATGAACAAAAATGTACTGTTAATAAATCGCCGAAACAATTAACAGCAATGGTATCTTCATTTATTCTTGGTCTTGTTGAGCTTAACTCTACTGGACATCTAGAACCAGAAAAAGGATTAGATGATCCAACTGATTTAATTAATTCATTTGTAGATGTGATTTTTATTTAAGTAATAAAACATTAACATGAAATTTTAGAATTTATTTTATGAGTTATTTACTATATAAGATGGGGTGGCGGTTTTAATTCGGACTTTACAAATTGTCCCCCCTCATTTCCTAAAAACTTTGAGCATAAAAAAACACACCATTCATTTTAAATAAGCGTGTCTCTTGAACCAAAGTCGGAAGGTCTGTACGCAATCCCATCAAATGCAGAAGAATGGCCATTGCAGTCAGGTTTACCTTTTGGATAATTTACAGTTGCAATACCAACCATATTTTCATATGCTCTTGATCTCAACTGTGAAATGCGGTTTATCTCCATAGGGCAAGCATTTGGTACTAAAATAATCTCAACGCCTTTTAACCTAAGAATTCTTGCGCTTTCTGGAAATTCCCTGTCATAGCAAATCATTGCACCTATTTTTACATTACCTTGGGAAGTGCCTAAATCGGCAACATAAAAATCATCACCGGCTGTTAATCTGCATTCATCTCCAAAATCACAGGTATGAACCTTTGCATAGGTAAGTTAATTATATTCGTTTATATTATCCATTCTTTTAAATAGTCTGTTATACCTATCTAATTCTGCTTTATCCTCGACTATAATTCCTGAATTATAGAAAGTGATATTGCCATGCCCTTCATTCAATAAATTCATTTCTTTCAAAATTCTTTTAAGATTTTTTGCAGTACCAATATTTCCATCAATTATACTAACATTTGAAGGCACTAATTTTCTAACCATATCTTTATAGTACGAAAAATGGGTACATCCTAAAACAATAGCCTCATAATTATTTAAATCAAATTTAAATAACTCATCTTTAAGATACGGTAATACTATTTCTTCATCAAACTCTAGTTTTTCTGAGAATTGAACTAATCCTGGAAGAGGCAGTAAGTCAACAACATGTTCGTTATCTAATTTATAAATAAGATTATGTAATTTTTCTTCCTTTAACGTCAAAGCAGTAGCAGTTACCAAAACTCGTTTATTCATATCTTTGTTTTTCTCAATGGCGGGCTTTACTGCAGGCTCCATACCAATAATCGGAATGCTATATTTACTTCTCAACTCCTCTATTGCCACACTTGTAGCAGTATTACAAGCAATAACTACTGCCTTAACTCCTTGTTTAACAATAAAATCTATAGCATTTAAAATATACTTTTTAACTTCATCTTTTGGTTTTGGTCCATATGGAACATTTGATGTATCTGCATAATATATATAATCTTCATTAGGTAACACTTTTAACGTATCATATAATACAGTAATACCACCGATACCTGAATCAAAAAAACCTATTTTCATTTTTTCTATTCCTCCAATAAATAAAATTTATATGCTACTCCACTGAAGCTTTATTTCATCATTGTTTCACATAAATTTACTTCAGCAAAACAATTATAACATATTTGGTAAATATCACATCATTCAATTTTTAAAATAAAACTACTTTAAAAGATTATTTTCAAATTTTTGATTATCGCAAAAAATAAGAAATCTACTAATATAAAAATTATCTTATTAGTAAAGACAGGACTGATGGTGTTTTATATACTCAAATTACATGTGGAGCTGGCATAACTAATTATAAGTTACATATTTATAAACTTGTAATTAATTTTATTGTATGATAAAATTAAATTACAAGTTACATACTTAAGCATTTGTAACTTTCAATTAAATTCTATAATCATCTCAAGGGGAGGAATTATAATATGGAAAAAGATAATAGAAATTTGATACAGGTTGATCAATCTAAATGTACTAAGTGTGGAAGCTGCTCCAAAGTCTGTCCAACTGATTTTATAGGTATGGATGAAAATGGGCCAAAGGTAGTAGGACAATTTTGTATCTCCTGTGGGCACTGTGTGGCTGTTTGTCACAGTGCAGCACTTGACAATGTAAAAACACCTTTAGCAAATCAAGTAGAACTAGAAAAAACACCAGTTCTTGACGAAGATACTGCATCTAACTTTCTCCGCAGCAGACGTTCTATTAGGGAATTTCAAAATAAACCAGTTCCTAGAGAAAAGATAGAACAGCTTTTAAATGTTGCCAGATTTGCGCCAACAAGTGGTAATTCACAAGGAGTTTCCTATCATGTAATTGATAATCCTGATACATTACGCAAAATCACATCAGTTGCTGTTGATTGGTTAGAAGAGGCATTGAAACACCCACCTTATGCTGGATCACCATTAGAAGCACCATTTACCAGTCATGTAAGACACTATCGTGAGACTGGTGATGATGTTGTATTGCGTAATGCTCCTTGTCTAGTGATACCAATAGTTCATAAAAGTTCTTCATCAATGGGACATGACAGCACGCTTTTTTCTCTAGCATATGCTGAACTTTATGCGACTTCAATTGGACTTGGAAGTTGCATTACTGGATTTTTTGACGCTTGTGCTGCTGCTGGCTATAAACCATTACTTGATATTTTAAATTTGCCAGAAAATATGAAGGTTACAGGAGGACTTATGGTCGGCTTTCCCAAATACACTTATAAACGTTTGGTAGATAGAAGCCCATTGCAGGTTACTTGGGGAAAATAATAAGAACGAAATTGTATGAATTGCATTAATTTATATTTTAATGTGACTGTGATTTAGATAAGCATATAAGAAATGGCCGGCAATAGTCGGCCATTTCTTATATAAAATATTTATTAATTGGAATTCTTAAGTCCTTTTATTAGAAGATTTATAACAGATTCTATGTTTTGTTTTCTGTCAGGATCTTCAAATGTGTTTGGATGAATAAAAACGCTGGTTGCAAGATATACAGATCTCGCCTCTTGATAAGGAGATTCTGTAAAGAATATACCTTCTGTAATTCCTTGCACTATAACCTTCTCAATAGAATTAATTCCCTCTTCTATACCCTTTTTTATTACTTCCATTGATCTCTGAGCTAGTTTTATGTAGTTCGCAAACATTTCCGGATCATTAATAGCACTGTGATGTTTAGCTTCGACAAAACTTTCGAGTAAATTACTAAGTTTAACATCTGCAGGACTATCTTCTTTTAATATGTTATTTGACGGAGCATGCAAACGTGTAAGCCAACGCTCGGTAACAGCGTTCCATAGATCTGTTTTTCCATTATAATATCTATAAATAGCAGCATGACTTACTTTTAATAATTTTGCCACATCAGTGATATTCGCTTTATCTGGTCCGAAACGGCGAATTATTTCTTCTGTTGCATTAAGGATCGTTTCTTTATCTAGCGATATTTTATCCAAATTTATCACCGCTTTCTTATTTTATTTTTAATTATATCATTTTTAGTTTTATGTTTCAAATTACATTAATTGTAACAGAATTAAATCAAATGAATTATAGTATATCTTCAATTACAAAAAGTTTTTTTGTGTCAGTCATAAATATTAGATATAATTTTGAAGAATCACCATACTTCTTTTCAATATAGTATCTATAGTCATTCTGAAAATTGGGCATATTCTCCTTTGGAACATTTAATCCAGACAAAACTTTATCTATTTCTGCTTCGATAGATTTATCTTTATTACTTTCCCAATTTAGATATTGGTCAATATCATCTTCTTTTGTATATTCAAAAATATGATATCGTTCACCATCCCCATGAACACTTGCTATACTCTCCATTGAATAAATTTCTTTATATGAGTCCGGTAATTTAATAGACCAATTGATATCAATAACCTCAGTATATGGTCTATTTATTTGTATATATAAAAATACAGAAATTAAGATCACAACTATTAATAAAAAAACACCTATAAATTCAAATAATTTTTTCACTGATTTCCTCCATCAAAAGCAATATAGCATTCTATCTATAAAAAATTAAACTCACTTATGATTTTGATTTATTTATGGATAATTATAACATATCTTTTGAATATCCTATTATTCAATTTTCAAAAATCTATTTTTATTAATTGCTATGCAAAATCCACATGTGGCTTAATATTACACAAATTTAATATTAATATGAATTTTCTATTTACATTTCTTTTTAATATTTGGATACTTTATGCATTAATCATTATAATTGACTATTTATTTGAATATAAACGTTATTACTAGTCAATAATTCATTTATATTTATTACTTTTTATACTGCACTATTTTCTTTACATAAAGATTATTTTCACTATAACTTTAGGAGGTAATACCAATGATCCCAACAAACACACCTGACGTCTTACTAAGAACATTTATACTTTTTATAACATTACTAGTTTTAACCAGAATATTAGGAAAAAAACAAATGAGCCACCTAACATTTTTTAATTATTTTACTGGAATTACAATTGGCTCAATAGCAGCTAATATGATTCGTGAAACCGAAGAACCTTTTTGGGATGATTTTATAGGGTTAATTTTTTGGTGTGTGTTAACTCTTTTAGTTGAATACATTAGCTTAAAATTCAGTAAATTAAGACAAATAATTGATGGTCAACCTACAATAGTTATAAAAAGAGGGGTAATTTTAAAAGCTTCTTTAACCTCTAATCGTGTTAATTTAGATGATTTATTAATGCTACTTAGGAAACAAAATATATTCTCTATTAAAGAAGTAGAATATGCTATATTAGAGCCTAACGGAAACTTAAGTGTAATGAAAAAGCCACAAGATCAGCAAATTACTAAATCTGATATGAACATTACTATTCCTACACCAAAATATTTACCATCTGAAATAATTTCTGACGGAAAAATAGTTAAACATAATTTGAAAGAATTAAATTTAAGCGAAGATTGGTTATATTCTCAACTTAAAATTCAAAATATATCTAATTTAGCTGATATAATATATGGAGAACTTCAAAGTGATGGTACATTATTCTTACAAAAGAAATAATTTATATGCAAAATCTTCTTCTTAACATTTTTATATAACTTATTTCACATAACCTCACTAACCTTTATACTAACTAAAAATACATTACATGATGTTTCAAAATTAATCAGGTCAAAAAAAAAACACCAATTATTTATATTTCTCATATAAAATCAGTGTTTCTTCGCTTTTGATAATTATTTTCTTAAAATCTTATCCATCGCTTTTCCTTTTGCTAGCTCATCTATTAGCTTATCTAAATAGCGAATTTCCTTCATAGTTGGTTCTTCAATATCTTCCACTCGAACACCACAGACAACTCCTTTAATCAAGGTTCGTAAAGGATTCATTTTAGGAGCTTCTGCAAAGAAAGTCTCAAAATCAGTCTGTTTTTTCAGCTCAGCTTCTAGCTCCTCTTTGCTATATCCTGTCAGCCATCGAATTATTTCATCAACCTCTGTTTTTGTACGTCCCTTTTTCTCCGCCTTCGTAACATAAAGAGGGTAGACACTTGCTACACTCGTTGTATAAATCTTATGTTTTGTCATAATACATCCTCACTTATGTAATTTTCTTTATTTATAATATTTAAAGCATTTCTCTGAAATTTTCACTAAAAAACTCCTCCTAATAATATTAGGAATTTATAAGTTTAATTGAAACTATTGAACATAAGAACAAAAATATGCTAACTCCTATTAATAAGGTGTATTCTTTTTTCTTATTTAACTTGAAATAATTAATACCCATTATTAATTGTTGTATTCCTGATAACATAAGTACAATTAGCATAATAATCATTTTTAGATTATGGTTCACAATAGAAAATATTGCTGTTAAAATAGTTACTATTGATATTGTTATATTAATAATCTTGAATTTACTATTATAATACATAATTATCCCCTCGAAATCCATAGCGAGTTTATTTGCATTTATTCACATTAATCTAATTATATACCAATTACTTTCAAATATTCAATAAAATCGCTTTCTACTTATAATATGATCCTCCCATAATTAGAAATTAATAAAACTTTTATTACTTCCTTTTAGTATTACGAATTAAAAAAATCGTAAATTCATTTTCTTGAATAATACGATTTTAAAATTTGCTATTTAATTTTACTGATTCATAACTATATGGAAAATATTCAACAAATACTTTATAGGACTATACATATTATTTCATATTAATTTTTCATACAGTTTAAACGAATCCAATCCGTAGTTTCCAAGGCCCAAATCAACAGTATCAATATATTTAAATCCACATTTTTCATAAAGCCTAATGGCAGGCATATTACCTTCAAAAACATCCAATCTAATTGATTTAACTTTTGACTTAACACTATGTTTATCAGCAAAGTCCATTAGTGCTTTACCTACACCACATTTCATAAATCTTGGATGAACAGCAAATGTATGTATAACAAAAACATCTGAATAGTCATACTCAAATCCCCATTTAACATTATAATATGCCGGTTCAGGCTCATGGCTTAAAATAATAGAACCAATGATTGTTCCATTATGCTTTGCTACATAAAGATTTCCGTTTTTAATGCCATCAATTGCATTTTGTCTTACAGGATATATACCCTTTATCCATCCCGGATAATTTACTCCATCTGCCAAATAATCATTTAAATCATTATAAAGATTTTCTAATTCATCAATATCATTTACTTGCCCAAATTCAATAGTAATATTCATATGTATCACCTCCAAATCAATTCGAAATATAAATTTTGTTTTATTACAATAATTTACCATTGCAAATTGATTATAACATATCTTGTAAAAGCTATATTACTCAATTTTCAAAGAACATTTTCGTAATTTACTGCATTAAATATGCAGATTGTAAACTACCTTAACTAGAAATTTGAATTTATCGCTCATAATTTTTTAATATCCTCAATACAAAACTTATAAATTAGGACTTTAATCAAATTAATATTTTAGTATATATAAGTATTAAATTTCTTCATAATGATTTAGAATCTCTTTAATTTTTTCATAAATAATAGATTTTAATGATTGTGGTTTCACTGACTTAATAGAAGTACCGTATCTAAGGAAATAATTAGATATGAATTCTTCTTCACCCACATTAAAAAATCCCTTTATAATTGTCTTTGTCCCTAATTCTATTTTCATAGAAGGATAGTTTTCCTTATAAAAAATATCTTTTGCACTATCTAAAATTTCTACTTCGAATTGAATACTTTTATCAGATTGGTAGAACTCTAAGGGAGAGTTTATTAATTTTTCAATTGGAAATTCTAACTTATCATTGCTAAATTTTAATGAGGTCATTTTATCACATCTAAAAACTTTGTATTTATTACTCTTAAGCTCTATTCCACTAGCATACCACTGTCCAAATTTAGAGGAAATTTCAAAAAACTGTATGTGATAATTTACAGTTTTGTTATTTTTCAAATACTTAATCTTACAGCTAATTTCATTAATAATGCTTTCTAAAATCTTATCTAAGAATTGACTAACACTATTATGCTTGGATGCTTCAAATTTTAAGACCTTTCTCATCTTATTAATTTCTTTTATTTGTTCTCCTGATAGGCAGTTTTCAAATTTTTCATTTAATTTTTCTATACTTAAATGAAAAGGTGTAGACTCGTAGGCTTTCAGTGTGAGCATTGCAAAATATAAAGCGTATACTTCATCTATGGTAAATATAATAGGTGACAATAATCTATTTTTCAATATAACATATCTTACGTACCTACCTTGCTCTGCATAAATAGGCATTCCCAATTCTTCTAATGAAGCAATGTCACGCAAAGCTGTACTTCTTGAAATGCTATATTTATTTATTAAATCACTTAAATTAAAGTAATCGAAGTCATTCAAATACATCATCATATGGTTTAATCTTTCTGATTTTTTCATATATCCTCCGTTGTAAAATTTTCCCGAATAAAGATTTCATATTTTGACACCTTTAA
Organism: Candidatus Clostridium helianthi; assembly: GCF_045310795.1. Taxonomy (NCBI): domain Bacteria; kingdom Bacillati; phylum Bacillota; class Clostridia; order Eubacteriales; family Clostridiaceae; genus Clostridium; species Candidatus Clostridium helianthi. The sequence continues at coordinate 60,916 of NZ_JBJIAB010000018.1, read as the reverse complement.
GTATTATACTCTAATTATATCAATAATATAGTCATTGATATCTAATTTATTATACAAAGGAGATTAATATTATGAGTACAACGCTAGAAATTGCTATTTTCCTTTCAATGAATGGAGAAGCACAAGATGCTATTAATTTTTACACGAAACACTTTAATGCAGAACAGTTAATGATTGTAACATATGCAGACCTGGTAAAGATGGGGGATAAATCAATAGAAATTAATGACGAAAACAAAAATCACATCTCTCACTCTGTTTTGAAAATAGGTAAGACTAAAATTATGCTTAATGAAAATCCAATGGATGTTAATGAAAAGTACCAAGCTGGTAATAATACTTCTCTATGTATTCAAAGTGCTGATTTGGAGGAAATCCAACAATTCTACAAGAGCTTAATTACAGATGAAAGAGTCAACATAATTGTACCATTATCCAGTAATATATTTAGTAAAGCATATGGTATTATTGAAGACCCATTTGGTATTAAAATTCAATTATGTTTTGATGAGAGATTAAAGTAACAATTATTCAATGTATGAGAAACATGAGGTTTGGAATTGGTTTATAATATGGTGTTTACGGGTAAACTGTATTCTAATAAAGGAGGTGCAGTATTGGATATTAAAAAGATTCTTGAAATCCTCATAATAGTTTTACAGGGCTTATCCATAACAATCATAGTTTGGGGAGTTTTTCTTTGCTTGATAAATTTTATTAAATTGGAGATATCCACTAATAATAGATCAAATATAGTTAAAAAGATCACATCTGCAAAAAATTATTTAGGCTCTTATATACTATTAGGTTTGGAGATCTTAATAAGTGCAGATATTATAGATTCTATATTAAATCCTACCATGCATGATATTTTGAGACTAGCTGCTATAGTTATAATTAGAACAGTGATATCTTATTTCCTAAATAAAGAAATGAAAGCTACTGAAAATAATCAGTCAAGTTAATTACTATAACCTAAAAATAAGCTATAGCACAATAATTTATAATACATCGAGTAGGATGAAAACAATTATTTTGTTTCCATCCTCTCACACCACTATACTTCAGCAATCACCCTACAATGGAGCCCTGAAAATCCGCTCATATTTACTGGGAAAGTATATACTTTTAATCATTATTTTCTTAAGATCTTATCCATAGCTTTTACTTTTACTAACTCGTCTATTAGCTTATCTAAATAGCAACTTTCCTTCATGATTAGTTCTTCAATGTCTTCTACTTTGACACAGCAGACACCCCAATTAATAAGTAACATTACATAATTATTTTGAAATAACTTCTACCCCATCTTCTGTTACAAGAACTGTGTGTTCCCATTGTGCTGAAAGAGAACCATCAGCTGTCAATGCAGTCCATCCATTATCCTCATCTATAAATATTTCATGACTTCCTGCATTTATCATTGGTTCAATTGTGAACACCATTCCAGGCGCCAAAACCATATCTGTTCCCCTTTTTCCAAAATGAAAAACAAATGGATCTTCATGAATATCTAATCCAACTCCATGTCCTCCAAATTCTCTAACTACTGAATAGCCATTACTTTCTGCATGTTCCTGAATTGCTGCTCCAATGTCTCCTAAAAATGCCCAAGGTTTAACTGCTTCCAGTCCTTTATTTACGCATTCTTTAGTTACTTGAACCAATTTTCTGGCTTCTTCACTTACTTCACCAATCATAAACATTCTTGATGCATCTGAATAATATCCATTTAATATAGTAGTAGCATCTACATTTACAATATCCCCATTTTTAAGGACAACATCGTCACTTGGTATTCCATGACATACTTCATTATTTATTGATATACAAATACTTTTAGGAAAACCATCATAATTAAGGTCTGCTGGAATTCCACCCTTTGATATAGTATAATCATATGCTAACTTATCTATCTGCTCTGTTGTCATGCCTTCTTTGATGTTTTCACTAATCAAGTCTAAAAGACCATTATTAACCTCTGCACTCTTTCTTATTCCTTCAATTTGCTCTTTTGTTTTTATAAGATCTCTTGTTGGTACTATATGTCCTTTTCTTTTTAAGTCACTTAATTTCTTATCAAATTCTAAATGACAATTTTTATATTTCGCTCCACTTTTACACCAACATAAATCATTTCTGTTTAATATCATAATATTACTCCTTGTTTTAACTATTTAATTGATCCTCCATGAAAATAACATTCATAAACTTTAATATTACCAAAATATATTTCCTCATGCCCTTGAAACCACTTAAATTCACCATTTATAATGCAATGATATTTATACTGTCCATTTTGATAAATAATAGGACCTCTATATGGATTATCTTCCGTTACTAAACTCAAAGCTTCCTTTAAAAAACTACCTGAAAATCTTTCATCCAAAACTCTTCCAGTATAATTCATTGACCAAAATGGAATATCATCTTGCCACAAACCTTCTTCCCCTGAAAATCTTTCTCCACCTAAATAGGTATCAATATATTTTAAGTTTCCTTCTACATATTCTAAATCATGAGAATTTGGCCTTGAAGATCTACACTCTGCACCATTTCCAGCATACGTGGATCTTTTAGCTCTACATAGAAAATCAATTATATTTTTATTTATATTATTAATTTTATTTTCTTCTATTGATAACCTACAATTTTCTTCATAATCATTGACTAATTTATCAATGCTTACTTTAAAGAACTCACTTAATGCAATTAATCTAGCTATATCTGGATAGGACTGCCCAACTTCCCATTTTGCAACTGATTGTCTTGATATACCTAAGAATTCAGCCAATTTCTCCTGCGATAGACCTTTTGCTTTTCTAAGTGTTTGCAATTGTTCCTGAAAACTCATAGTTTAATCCCTCCTGGTATTAGTATACTTACAATATTATCATATTTCTACCACCTAAATATAACACAGTTGACAACTAAAAGTTGCATTTAGTAAAAAAGTAATTCTAATACCAAACATTCTCTGCCTTATTATTTGCTTATGATGAAGTTCTCCGTAACATCATCAAATAATAGAACTACTCATCTTTTTTATTCTGATTCATTGTCGGTCATTGCTGATATTTTGTTGTCCTCCATCACCTTGTTGGTTATAAGGTTATAAACAAAGATGGAATAATGCCTATCACTATGAATATTATACTTATAATAAAACCTGCATGATAAGCGGCTGAAATATTGGCAGCAGTAGCCTCCTTCATTTTCAAAGCACTGCTTACAACAGTTGCCAGAATAGCAGAACCAAATGCGGAACCAATGTTTTGTATGATTCTTGTTGAAACACTAGCTTGTGCGACCTGCGTTTTTTCAAGTCCTACATAAGAATCACTCATAAGAGGGATTGTCACACCTCCAACACCCATACCACGCAACAACAGTATAAACCATATATACCACTGATTTGTACCCATATCAAAGAAAACAAATGGAAGAGTACCGATGATTGTAATAGCAATTGAAGGAAGAACTACAAAGCGAGCGCCTATCTTATCGGTCGTCTTTCCAACAAGTGAACGTGTCACCAACATACCCACTCCTTGAGGGATCAACCACAGTGCCGAAGTGATGACATCCAAACCTCTAACATTTTGGAAAAACATTGGAAACAGGAGCATTGGACCATTGGTGGCAAACCCAGCCAGAAACAAGGAGATAAATGCGGCACAGAAGTTTTTTGACTTGAACAGTTTCAGCGGAATTAACGCCTTTTCTTTCATTCTCCATGCATAAATGACATACGCCATCATTGAAACTCCCCCAATAGCAATAGTCAAAATACCAGATATATTATCATTTGACCCTTTGATTTTAGTTATGCCATAGATAAACATTCCAGATGTTAGAGCTAACATTAAAATTCCGAACCAATCCATTTTCGCATCAATGTTAGCAGCTTCAAATTTAGGAAGCTTCCACTGAAGTAGAATCAATGCAATGATCCCAATAGGAAGGTTCACAAAAAACAACCAGCGCCAAGTCATATACTCCAATATTGAGCCACCGATAATGGGACCGACGATAGGGCCAAAAACAATTGGAATTCCTACAATGGACATTAACTGACCAAGGTTATCCGCTCCCGCTACATGAACTATCATGGTTGTTAATGTAGGAATCATTAGACCGGATGCGAACCCCTGCATAGCGCGGAATGCTATTAAGCTTTGTATATCCCACGCAAAGCCAGAGAGCAATGAAGTTATCATGAAGAGCCCCAATGCGCTCATGAATATTTTCTTGCCATCATATTTTTGGATCAACCATCCGGAAAATGGAACAGCAATCCCCAATGCTAAGGTATATCCAGTAACTACCCATTGCACTACCCCAAATGTGGTTGAGAACAATTTAGCTAAATCATTGACTGCAATATTGACAATAGTGGCATCCAACATTGGAGGAAGTGCTCCCAATACTAAAATCATTGAGATACCAATTATACCTTTGGAAAGTTTATTTTCTTTCAAGCTAACATCTCCTTACGGTACACTGTGTACCTAATTTTATTTTATTTTATTATACATCGCCTTCAATTAAGATACAATATGTATCTTAATTATTTTTAAAAGATATGTTATAATGTTGTTAGAGTCTTATTAAAGGAGATGCGCATTAATGAGAGAATCAGATAAGAATACCCGCAAGCGTGGAGATATGCTAAACGAAAGTATTTATGAAGCTACCGTGGAGATTATCAAAGAAGTTGGTTATGCCAATCTCACATTTCAACAAATAGCACAAAGAGCAAAAACTAGCCGCACTGTACTCTACCGCCGCTGGAATACAACCTATGACCTGATTCGAGAAATCATGGTGTACAAATTCAATGCGGCGCTGGATGGTGAGTTAATTGATAAAATAGAGGATACTGGTAGCCTGCGAGGTGACTTATTATATTTACTTACAATCTACCAAAGAGTTTATACATACGTCGGTTTGGAAATCATGAACGCTTTAATTTTCGAGATGAGCCAAAACAATGAAAAGCTTGATGAGGTCAAAATAAATGCTACAGAAAAGAATATCATAACCATGAGAGCATTATTGAAATTAGCTAAGGCTCGTGGTGAGCAAATAAAGGATGTCAGCAATCAGACTCTGTCTTTGCCATTTGATTTGATTCGTATGGAATATATTATGTACAATAATGTGGTTGACGCAGAACGGCTCAAATTATTGGTTGATGAAATATTGCTTCCGGTGTTTAAAGCCTGATGCCTCTTTTTTGTAACACAAGTGTCGGTCTTTCTGCTTATCACCAATATTCCTTAATATAAAGCAGCCCAGAAGCATTGTAATATATTGCTTCTGGGCTGTTTTCGTATTTATTTACAATACGGTTCACCGTATCCCTGTCAATCTCCATTTTCTCTTAAAAGACGATACTTAATGATTGCATGCTATTTAGAGAAACTTAATATAATTTCAATGTCTATTTATCAATTAATCCAAGTTCAATCATACTTTTTGCAGTTGCCACGATTGCTTCTTCTGCTGATCTTGGCTGCCAGCCAAGTAACTTTTTAGCTTTTGCGTTGCTACAAGCTGTGTTTTGTCCTAAAAACGTTGCTGGCATGCGCAAATCATTTTTAAAAATCGCCATAAATTTAATCATGAAATCCGGCAGTGCCTTAGTAGATACTTTTTTTGCTGTACTTCCTAAGTATCTCTGCAAAATTTTCGCTTCTTCTTTATATGTCAAATTTTCACCTGTAGTAGCAATAAATCGCTCTCCAGCTGCTTCTGGACATGTCATCGCAAGCAAATGTAATTCTGCAACATCTCTCACATCAACGTAATCAAATCCAATATTTAAGAGGAATGGCATATCCCCCTTTAGCATCGCACGAATAATTTGATTAGAGTGAGAAAAATCCTGTCCAAGTACAGGTCCCATTACCGCCACAGGATTAACAGCAGCGAGTTCCATATTCTCTTTCTTTGCAAATTCCCAAGCTGCAAGCTCTGCCATAGTTTTTGAACGTTGGTATGCATCAATATTGCCTGACAAGTCAGTCCAATCTTCCTCTGTGAAAATCTCCGGATGAGATTTATGGCCTGCAAGCACTGCCCCTGAAGCAGAAGTTAGGACTACACGTTTAACACCTGCCGCTTTCGCTGCCTTCATCACTCGCAATACACCATCAACCGCCATTTTCACCATTTCATCACCATCATCAGGACGTGTGGCTGGTGTTGGTGATGCCACATGAATAACATAATTTGCATCAGTTGCAGCCTCTATCCAGTTTATATCACTTGTCAAATCTGTCTGTATAAACTCAAGATTTTCAAAATTAACTGCTCCGCCTTTTGCAAGCATTGACTTAACCTCATCCTGGCGTGAAAATGTACGAAGTGTTGTACGAACTCTATATCCCCGTTCCAAAAGCTTTAATATTATGTGTACGGCAATGAAGCCACTTCCTCCTGTTACTAAAACTAATTCTTTTTCCATAATAAATCCCCCTCACTAAAGTTTCACTTGTAACCTCTGTGCAATTAGAATATACTATTATCAAAATGAAATCAACACAGAAACGATCATATGTGACAATAAGGGAGGTATTGTAATGGCAGCAACAAATCACTCGCAAGCCATCAAAAAAGATACAAAGGATTTTATAACAACAGCTGTGCTGCAGTTGCTTGCAACAGAAAAATTGTCGGAATTAACAGTTTCACAAGTTTGTAAACGGGCAGGGGTAAGCCGCATGGCTTTTTATCGAAATTTTAACGATCTCGAGCAGATTTTATATGAGTATTATCAACCAAAGATTGCAGCTGTATTTTATACGATTCATCAAAATCCATCCTTCTCTGATAAATTTGATATCCAATTAAAGTTTTTCAGTACCTTTAGTGATGATTTACTCTCATCTGTTGACCGTGGATATGAACCAATCATTCAGCAGATTTTCATAGAAGAAATAAACAAATTTTATGCTCCTGATAGTGGTGAATACTGGACAACTTTCATGTCAGCAGGCGTTTATGCTGTTTGGCGAAAATGGTTTCTAAGTGGACAGCAAAAACCGCTCCAAGAAATAATGGAATTCTTTAAGCAATTTGATACATTAAAAAAGACTTTTTAAAATTTCTGCCTTTATCACTTGTCGTATATTGTTATTAATTGTTGGGCAAATAGCTCTTAGTACTCAATCTTTTTATCAGGTATAAAGGCAGATTTTTAACCAAAATATCTTTCGATAAGCAATACAATATCTAACATACTAGTATAGTGAGAAGTTCATAAATAATTCTGTATAATTTATGTTTAAATATTAAAAAAGATAGAACAATTATCTCTAAATGTTCTATCTTCATTACGCTTTATTTTTTATAAGTTTTATATTGATTTCCTATATTATTATCTATAATATTTTTCTAGGATTCTATCCAACTAGATTTTCCCCAGCCTTAAATGCTCTTAAAGAAAATTCCTCTAACGCTTTTGAATCAGGAACAAGAGTAGCTCCACAAACGTGAATATTATCCTCTAGTTTCCAGCCATATGTGTTGAAGACATTAGTAACATATTTAATACCTTCTGCACCTACTTCAGGATTTGAATTAGCTTGAGTAAATATTGTTACTACCTTTTTACCTGGATGTCTAGGTGTAATGGTGTTTCCATCATGGTCAATCAATGGAAATGTACGGTCTAACCAAACTTTTGCTTGGCCTGTAATTTGATAGTAGTAGATTGGAGATCCAAATACAATAGCATCTGCTTCTTTAATAGCCTCATACATTGGTTTAAGATAATCATTGATAGCACAACCATCATGAGTACGGCAATAGAAGCAGCTTTGACATCCACGAATTCCAGTATCGTTTAAATTAAATTCTATAATCTCAGCACCTTTAGACTCAGCACCTTTTGCCACTTGTTCTAATAATTTTGAATTATATCCATTCTTTCTTGGACTAGCATTAAAAATAACCACTTTTGACATTTAATATCTCTCCTTTTAAATACAAATATTTCTTAAATTAGATTAACTATCTACTTACCATATTTATTCTCCTTCATTTGATATTTACTCAAATAAAAGTACTTGATATAATTATTGTACTTAAATAAATTTATGTTAACAAGAACGCAGAATTTAATGATCAGGTATTATTTTTCTTACCTAGGAGGAGTAGATATGGCAAGCAAACAAGAATCAGAGAAATATTTAAATATAGTGAAAGAATCAAATTTTAATGAAAAATGCCCTATAAAAGATGCATTGGAAGTAATCGGAGGCAAATGGAAACTGAATATATTAGGGCAGTTACTAAGAAAGGACGTATGCCGCTTTAATCAATTAAAGAGAGACGTATCAGGAATAACAAATACAATGCTAGCAAATTCATTACGTGAACTTGAGAGTGATGAATTAATTATTAGAAATCAATATAACGAAATGCCTGTAAGAGTAGAATACACTTTAACTGATAAGGGAAGAAATCTATTGCCATTACTTTATGAATTAACAGTTTGGTGGGATGATTATATAAAGAATAAAGAAATTTCAAAATAATATATTGAAATAAAACAGGCTACATTTTGGAACTTATATCCACAATGTAGCCTATCTTTATACATTTACTAAATAAAGCCCTTCGTGTAATTCCTCGGAGCTTATTTTTATCCTATAACTTCCTTTGCCATATTGATCATATCATCCTTGCTTAATTCAGTATAATCCATATTAATAATGCAATAAGATAGTCCATCTTCATACCACATAACCGATTGATTTTGACTAACCTTTATTTCATCTTTTTCGCTTCCATATCCAATTTCAAGAAGCCCCTTATCTTCTAAGTCTTTTTCTTCGTCTGTTGGTTTATATCCTTCTGGAACTGATTTGTATTGACTACTAGTATATATGATTTTAACTCCATTATATTCTACTTCAGAAGCATTTTTTGGCATGTTTCCATAAAAAGATTTGTCATCTGTTTTTTCAGCTGACATGGCTAAAATCTGCCCATTTTTAGAACCATCTTTTTTATAATCAAAATCTGCGCTCTTGTATTTTTCAGTAGCATCTCCTTTTTCATTACGAACTTCATTGTTTGCGTAGTTAAATGTATCAAATTTAAATCCATTATTAAAGGATTCAACATATTTAGGTGTAAAGCCAACAGTCTCGTTTACTTTATCTTTACTTGGAAAAGTTTTAATTTCAGTTAGATGAGATGATGAACTAAATATTCCAGAAAGATTAGTTGCTGCAACACATGTTACGGTTGTTGCAATAATGACCATTCCTGCAATTATAAATGTCTTTGGTTTTAAGAATTTATGTTTCATAGTAAAAACTCCCTTATTATCTTTTTCTTTTAATATTTCATTTCTAATTTTGAAAAACATATTCTCAGATACTGAAGCATCATCTGCTTTATGAATTAAGGCCTCTTTAATTTTTTGATCTATATTTTCATCAAAATTTTTATCCATCAAGTCCCACCCTCTTTAAATTTCTATGATTATATTCATCGTCACATTTAATTAAACTGCTTTTTAATTTTTTTCTTGCACTATGAAGCCTCGATTTGACTGTTCCTTCAAAGCACCCCATTACTTTTGCTATTTCATTAACTGTAAGACCATTAAAATAATATAGAACTATTACTGTTTTTTGTTTTAAATCAAGCTTTTCAATTTCTGCATAAAGATTATTATTTTTCTCTTTTCTCAAATATTGCTCTATAGAAGTATCAATATTTTTTTCATCTACCTTTTCAAAAATATTATCAACTGGCATTGATTTTTTATCGTTCTTTGCATATCTCCATGCAATTCTAGTAAGCATTTTAAAAAACCATGATTTAAAAAATTTAGGATTTTTAAGACTTCTTATATTGTTATAACAGCTTATAAATGCTTCTTGTACAATATCTTCACTTGTATACTTACTACCTGTAATAAGATATGAGTATTTGAATGATTCATTTTTATATATTTCAAACAATTCACCTAATGCGTTCATATCACCAGACTGGATTTTTATGACAAGTTCTTCTTCAGACACTTTGCTCTCTCCCTTCGATTCTTATCGATGCATCTATATATTAGAGACATTAAGTTATTAATTGGTTCATTTTCAGAAAAAATTTTTGACGCCTCAATTTATACCATTTATAGTCACAATTTTTAATGCTACCTTTAAAATACCTTACAAATTATTGCTTTTCCTATTCTTATTAAAATCCTTTTACTACTATATGACAATCAAACATCCACCAATTTCAATTATATTTCTTGTAATTGAGAACCTATACTATCAAAATTACTATATACATATCTTTCTATTAAGAGAATTTATCATAATCTTTCTTCTAAAGTCAAAATAGAAAGGAGAACCGCCTCCATAATATGGACTTGGTTCTCCTCTATTACTTAGATACATTATTAAATTATCATTGATGTTAATCTCTATTGATTCTACATATCTAGTTTTGCTTATAGTTATTTTAGAGATTAACATATGCATTACTATCTTTGTTATTTCTTTGTAGATAGCTTAGTACATCCCTATTTTCTTACGTAGAAAATAGCACATATCATAATGCAGTATTTTTATTATCCTATAATATAATAATCAGCTCTAATAATTTTAATATATATTGTAATTATCTTTATGCAGTAAAAAATGTAACTATACTACATATGAATTGTATAATTGAAAAGGGAGTCATTACATATTTCTCTTTTTTACTTTTTGTCAGTATTCCATTCCCTATAATTGCATATCCTAGAAATAGAGTATTAACTATTATAATTATTTTTACAAACATAGAGTTAAACCCTATAGACAGTATATTACCCCACTGCAAATAAGCCATACCTACAAAGATAAATACAAAAAAGAAAGTACAACTTATTAAACGCATCTTTTGGGGTAGCACTTTACTTGTTCCTCCAAGTGCATATTCACCAAATGGAGCACCAAGTGTAATTGACAACTGTAATAAAGCCATTCCAAAAGTAATAATCGCACATATCAATGAAACAATATAACCTATCATATTAACATCACCTCTTTTTTATATTGTATTTGTTAATATAATAAACCCTGTAGTATACTACCTAGTCAATATTAATTTTATTTTGTTTCTTTATTTCAATACACCTTCTTATATTATAATTTTCAATATCATATACAACCTTTTCTAATCCCTCTCTTAGACTATGTAAATCTTGTATTTTCTTTTTAATAAATGCTATTTTTTTTAATATCATTTCCTTATATAAATCATTTTGAGAAATTTCATTTTCTTCTTGAATAGAAATAAAATCTTTTACTTCCTTTAGAGTAAACCCTGAGTCTTTTACTATTAAAATTATTTCCATCATCTCAATATGACGCTTGGTATATATTTTATAACCATTGCTCTTCCTTTCAGGTAGTGGTAATAATCCAAACTTTTCATAATACCTAATTGTCTCCTTCTTCACACCTACCATTTTAGCAATTTGACTAATTGTATATTCCTCCATATAACTATCTTTCTCCCATTTTACAAACATTTACTTTTTATTACTAATTATAGCATACAATGCAGATCATTAAATTTATATTGGGCTTGTTAACACCAGTATTTTTACATATAATTGTAATTTCATCAAAATTAACATTTATTATCATACCATAAACAATAAATAAAGTAGCATATTTATCTATTATTTTCCAGTTACTCATTGTAAAAATTATGGTAAATTTAAGATGAAAAATTTGAAGAAATGGTATACAATACCAATGAAGACAAAATTGCTTACAAAGTTTTACATACAAACTATAGTAAAGGAGATAGATATTTATGATAAATAAAAAATTGAGCAAAACTCTTGGTCCTATATTGGGGATTATGACATTTATGTTAGCTTCCGGTATAACTTATACATCAGCTTTTGCTGATGATACTATAGCAGCAATGGCGCCTGCTACTACTACAACCACTAGTGCTAGTGCTACTTATACAGATAATACAGCCACACCAATTAAAGATTATTCTATAGCTATAAATAAAAGTTCAGAAGAAAATGGAATTAAGGTGACTGTTAATAGTGTACTAGCCACAAAACATAATTTAAAAGTAACTCTTAAAATTGAAGGAATTACTGATCCTAAAGCAATTGAACATAATAATTCGCTTTTTGAAGTATCATATGGTGACAAAGATTACGGCTTTAGCTCTACCTCTTCTAGACAATATGCAGATGATAAAACTATGTTTTTAACCTTAGAAAAGAATAATTATGAAGGTGAATATCCTGAAAGTGGAAACTTAAGAGTTGATGTAGTACTTTCAAATTATAAAGTTAATATTGGCATGGATGTACCTGTAGATTTCACTAATTCTATTAATAAAGTATTTACTAAAGATATTACAGGCACAATACCTGAAATTAATTATACTTTAAAACAATTAGATTCAGATTCTATGGGGACAACCGTAAGTTATACTCGACCTAAACACAGTGGACATAACATTGATGACAATAATGATTTTTGGGATTCACAAATATTATTAAAAGTTGATAACAATTTTTATAAATTAGATTCTAGGGGCGATAGCATTGGAGACGACGGAACAATTATTGGACATTATTCATCTAAATTGCCAACTTATGATAATATTAAAAACGGAAAGGATATTAGTGTAATTCCAATGCTTTATAAAGTGTCAATGGATGACTCTGATATAATATCCAATAATAGTAATAAAAACACTAGCAATGATTCTGCAAACAACTTAAGCTACGAAAAAGAGTTCAGCTCTTCTAGCGGATTGAAAGGCACAATATACAATGTTGAAAGAAATGATAATAGTGTAAAGGTATATTGCAAAGGACAGTCTGAGTTAGAAAGTTTAATTATAGCAAGCAATATTTCTTTGAACTATAATCATGTTAAAGGACAAAAGGATGCTACTATTTATCATTACAATAGATTTGTAAGTTTTTATAAAGATCCAAAAGATTCTCTTGGCTACATTGTAGAATTTGATAATGTTGATAATGATAAAGCTGCTACTTTAAATATTAGTTATATGCTAAAAGAAATTAGTATGTACAAAATGGGTGATGAAATAAAACTATCAAATTAATGAACCCTATATTAAGTTTATGGAAAATTGTATCAATATAAAAAATTATTAAAGTGAGGAGATTTTATGATAAACAAAAAAACAAATAGGCTATTAAGCTCCATACTGGGGGCTGCTTTAATTGTTGGCCTTATTCAAATGCCTGCCTTTGCTGTTGATAATGTACAAGCTCAATCATCCTATGCAGTTAACTCTGGATTAATTGGAAATAACAATTCTGTTGAGCAAAATGGAGTCAAGATAACTCTAAACAGTGTTGTTGGAACAAAAAATGACCTCAAAGCTACAATCACAATACAAACCCCAACGCCTTTTGATAAAGATGACAGAGAAGAAACAAATGTTTTATTAAATTATGGTGACAATAAATTTAATGGTGGAAGTACGTCATTTATACATACAGATGACAAGACATTAGTTATAACCATTGAATATAGATTGAATAAATCTGTATTACCTGAAAAAGGCCCTTTAAGAATTGATGTAGTAATGCAAAAATACAAGGTTAATGTTGGATTAGATGCAAACGTTGATTTTTCAGACTCATTAAAAAATTCAATGGAAAAGGATTATTCAATTAAAATTCCTCAATTTAATTCTACATTTAATAAGTTAGAATCCGATATTTTGGGGACTCATCTTTCTTTCAGTGAACCGGAAGAAACTTCTTTAATGAGGAATAATGATGTATTAACAGAACATTCCTTTATCTTAAAAGCTGGAGATAAAATGTATTTGTTGAGACATTCTAATAGCTATTCATCTGGCAGTGATGAAAATGACAGGTCAATGGTAACTACTTATGACGCAGAAGGAGCAACTTATGAAAAGATCAAAGATCAAACAGCTATAAGCTTAATCCCTATAAGTTTTACTATTAACTCAAAGGATCAAAAAAACTTATATAAAGAAGAACATAATGATAAAGACATGCAGACTATCAATAATGTAAGTTATGCCAAGACTTTTGATTTTTCTGATGGAAGTAAAGGCGAAATCTATAATATTCAAAGAGACGATAATAGCGTAAAAGTTTATCTAAAAGGCGTAAATGAAAAAGAAAGTTTATTACTTGCAAGTAGTTTGTTTATGGATTATAAACATGAGAATAGTAAAAAAGATTATTATGATCATGATTATTACGACGGTAACGAACGCACTACTTTCTCTAAGGACCCAAATGATTCTTTGGGTTATATTGTAGAATTTAGTAATGTAAAAAAAGATGTAAATACTCAAATAGACTATGATCCAACTATAAGTTTAATTAATGCATATACTGTTGGGGATGAGATTCAATTATCTAAATAAATATATCAAAGTTATAGTCTAAATCTAGATACCTGATATTTATTTAAACAAATGAAGCCTCACTATAGATATCTAATTTATAGTGAGGCTTCATTTTATTAAGAATCTTAAATTATTATTAAATACATAATTTCTTGTGTCTATTAATTTAAGAGACTCAAGAACATCTTAATGATTCATTCCATAAACAAAGTGTTTAAAACTTTAGAAATACATTTCTCAAATTCATATTCCATTATATCCCATTAGAATTCTTTATTCTAAACTTTAAATTTATTTGCTTCCTCTATCATTTCATTAGTCATATCACTAAGCATTTGTGCAGAAGAAGATACTTCTTCTGTTGAAGCATTCACTTCCTCTGATGATGCTGAAATTTCTTCTGCTGATGCCGAGACTTCTACTGAAATTGAAGATAATCCATTTATTCTATTTAAAATGGCATTCTTATCATTTTCTATATTATCAGCAGAACTTTTAACTGTTTCAATTTTAGGAATTACTTCATCCACTGCTTGTATTATTTTCTTGAAAGATGCTATTGAATTATCTATAATTTTACCTTGATTTCTCATTTCATCATCCATAGTGGTCGATTCTTGGACTATGATATCAGCATTATTAGATATTAAACTTATTAATTTACTAATATTTTCAGATGATTCTTTTGATTGTTCAGCAAGCTTTCTTATTTCATCAGCAACTACTGAAAATCCTCTTCCTGCTTCTCCTGCCCTAGCTGCTTCAATAGCAGCATTTAGTGCCAATAAATCTGTTTGTTCTGCAATACTATTTATAAGGCTTGTAATCTCATTTATTTCATTTATGTCTTTTCCAAGCGATATAACTTTACTATAAAACTCTTTAAATGAATTACTCACATTTATTACTGATTGATTTAATCCTTTCATCTCGCTACTGCTATCATTTGCCATTAAACTTATTTCTCTAGAATTCGAATCTACAACTTGTATCTCTTTAACCATTCTCGACAACTTATTACTAAATTCATCAAGAATATCTGTTATATTTATTAACTCTTCAGATTGATTACTTGTCCCTTTCGCAACTTCAGATATTGCTTCTGCAACATTATGTGATACGCTTGCTATCTCTTCTGATATCGATGCTAGATTTTCTGATTGTGAATTAATATTTGAAGAATTTTCTTTTATTTTTTTAATCATTGTTCCTAAGGATTCTTGCATTGATTTCATCGCATTAGTCATAACACCAATTTCATCTTTTGAATTCAAATACCTAGTAGAAATCTCCTCACATAAATTACCTTCTGCTAATAATTCCAAGTGCTTTGATGTAGACTTTATTCCCTTAGATATACTGTTTGCAATTATGTATACTATCCCAAGTCCAATTAATATGAATACTATAGATGATAATGCAACTGAAATTTCCAAGGTGCTTAATTCTGATAATATTTCATTTCTTGCTATTGTAACTGCTACAGACCAATTAGTCTCTTTTACTGGAGCATAACTTACAAACTTATCTACACCTTCATATTGATATTCGCCCAACCCTGTTTCTCCAGAGATCATTTTCTTTTCAATATTTGCTAGCCCCTGTAAATTAGCATCCTTTTCTGCTGCCTCAATTCCATTATACATTTGAGTAACTAAGTCCCTATTTTTATGGGCTATTACTACTCCACTGTTATTTATCATAAATGAAGCGCCTGTTTGCCCAAACTTAACTTGATCTGTTAAATCACTTAAGTCATTACCATCTTGTGATTCTGCTAATACTCCTATAATCTCATTATTGTATTTAATAGGAACTGCATATATAACCATAAGACTTCCATCAGTTTTATTTATTAACGGATCTGATACGCTGCTTGTACCACTCATAGCTTTCTTAAAATAGTCTCTATCTTTTACATTAGCTGTTAATCCCAATGTATTTATAAGATTTCCATCTTTATCTATATAACTTAGTCTACTGCAACCAATCCTCTTAACTTCACCTAAAAGAATCGATACTTTGTCTTGTAATAAGCTATTAGGATTATTTATATCTGGTCTTGCAGCAATGGCCTCTAGTGAATTTAATTCTCCCTCAATTCTTCCTTGAATATTACTTGCAGTTTGCTCTGCAATTCTAGGTAAAGTCTTATTTAAATTTGACTTTAATCCATTTAATGAGCTTATAACCGAAACTATGCCTAATCCAATACATGCAATTCCTATTATCAGCCCAAAGAATACCGTTAATTTTGTTTTTATACTTCTCATAATATCCCCCTTTAATATAATTAATACTTGAACTTAAGATGATTAATCCTCTTTAATATCGATCCTAAATTCATATTTTATACAATTTTTGACCTAATAATATTATTATACCATCTTTTCATCAAAATTCGTATTATTATTATCATTGGTTTTCATGAAATATTTTGTTATTTTAAAGCTATTCTCTATATTATTGAAAAAGCATCTCTATACATGGTCGAATTTGCTCCCATAAGTCATATTTCTTTAAATATTCCGCAGCCAGCCTAAAATTTCTTATTATCTTTTAATAAAATTCATCATTACTGTTTTCTTTTAATTACAAACCTTATCCATCAATTTATATTTGTTCTTTAATAATCTTATTTCTATTAGAATTTTATGTTCATTAAAAACATAACAACTATTATTAGCTCAACCCTATAGCAAATTTTGATTATTATAGGATAAAAAAAAGACTCCAGGTTTAAATCCCCGAGCCTTTTTGCCTATCTTTACTTTTTTCACCGCTAGCTATAATAAACGTCTTTCCATATCTCGTATCTACATAAAACTTTTCATATGATAGTGCCAATTTTTGAAGGAATTTATCATAAAATTTTATAACATCATTTTTTCCTTCATTTGTTTTAAGCACTTTCCCCATCTCCATCTATTTTCTCCTTAGTATCATAATTTAGAAATCCAACTTTCAGCTTCTGCAATGTTCTTAAAAGTTCTTAAATTGTTTCCTTTGTTAGATTCCATTATCATTTCTTTAAATCTATCATTAAGTTTTTCCTCATCTTCTATAATAACTGCGACTTTCACGTGATAATTTATAAATTTTTGCAACGCCATACCCGCAAGCCTAGTTTTAAGATTGAAAAAATCTTCTGATAATACATTTGAACTAAGCATGATTGTATAAATATCTTTTTCCATACAAATAGATATACAATCTACCACATCTTGCTCTGAAGAAAGTTTCCATACTTCAGAATCAAATTCTATATATTTAATATTATTTTTATTTACCACTTTATAATTCAAAACATTCACTCTCCTCTATATATTAGTTTGTTCCACAAGCATAGAAATAGATTTTAGCATTTCTTCAATGAAGCTTACATTTCCCCATAATAAAACTCTTAGCCTGTTTTCTTTTTCATCATATTTCATATTAATTGTTGATTTCCCCATTTTAGGGTCTTTACAATTCATTACTGCTATAAGCGTATTTGATATTCTAAAGTATTGTTCTTTATCCACATCATTTATATCAACAACAGTAGATACATTTATTTTTTGTTTTTCGGTTTCTTTAACTTCTCCATTAGTAAGAAAATCAATACTTGATTCATCACTAGCTTTTTTATTATTTATATTAACATTATTCTTTTCCATAAAAAGACTTAAATCATGACCAGAAATTCTCCATTGCTTTCCCACTTTACTTGCAGCAAGCTTTCCTTCTGTTATAAACTTTCTAATAGTTTTGTGATGCATGCCTAATATTTCTGCTACTTTATCTATTGTATAAAATTGATTCTCCATAAAAAATCTACCCTTTCAAAATTAATCTATGGTCAAATTATAATAATTCTTTTTACTTACGTCAAGCATTTTATTGTATTTTGTTATACTTTATTGTATTTTATTGAGCCATGATATAAAAATCTCACTACGTTCATGCCTTTTCTTAACTACGATTTAGTAAAATCTATATATACTACAATTCACAATGCACATTCCACAATTACGGCTAAAATTCTTGTAATATTCTTAGAATTATGATGAAGAATTAGTTTTGCAAAATATTATATAAATCTTTATATTCACAACATTTATCATAAACTTTCTTGCATAAACAAGATAATAAGAAGGAGAACCACATCCATAATCCGGACTTGGTTCTCCTCCATTACTTAAATATATTATTAAATTGCAATTTATAAAGTACACTTAACTTGTGCACACTTATTGAGTAGTAACAGTGTAATCGACCATTATTAAATCATTTCTTTGATTTTAGAAAATTACTTTAAGTTCAATTTTTCAATTGCCCACTCTGCCATTTCTCGTACCTTTGAATTACTATCATTACAAGCATACAGTATATGTTCTTTATATTGCTCTTTATAGTCATTTACCATTACATTAATAGTATTAACTTTCCATTTCCAAACACTTGATTTATCTATATACCAAAACTTAGGCTGCATAACTTCTTCTAAAAATTTATAATCCATTTTGATTATTTTTTCTAGAGATATTTGTTCACTTAACTCATGCAGATTAGGAAATTCTTCTGTTTCCTGCCAACGATTTTTATTCATAGGGCATGCATCTTGGCAGGCATCACATCCATAAACCCAATTTCCTATTTCTTCTCTATATTTTTCATTAATCATATCTCTTCCCATAAATGTAGTTATACAAGATACACATGCTATAGGATTCATTGTATATGGTTTTGATAAAGACGCTGAAGGACATGCTTTCATGCATAGATTACACTTATCAGAACAAGGTCTTACATTTGGTATTTCTACTGCTTCTAATTCCTTATCAATAAGCCATGCATCCAAATACACTGATGAGCCATTTTCAGTATAAAAGAAATTATTCTTTCGAACTATTCCAAGCCCAGCTTTCATAGCTGCAAAACGTAATGGTACAAGACCAAAACCTCTTTCAGTTTCTGCTCTAAGCCCTAACTCTTGCATATATTCTTCAAATTTTACGCTATCTTGAAAATCTTTAGAATTCTTATCTTTTCTTGCATCAACCAAATAGTATTTTGCAATCATGCCTTTTAAATGTTCTGGAATATGATATTTGCCATATCTTCTCACACATATTACAATTGATTTTGCCAAGGATAAGTATCTTGTAATTGTGTAAAACGATATTGACCTTGATAAAAACCTTTGGACTCTGGAACACGTTCAACACGTTCATCAAGTCTTTCTTTATAGCCATCTATATCAGATATTTTAATGATTCCACACTTTTCATATCCTAAATTTAATGCTGCACTTTTTATTTTATCTGCTAATAAAGTCATTTTCTCTACACCCTTTCTTAGGTTAGGTAAAAAGATAATAAATTATATATGTTGCAATTTAATTTCTATATTTAACTCTTTATTAAGCTCTTTGTTTACTAGAATAATAAATGTAAGTTTATTATTGCAACATATATAGTATGCTTGTTTGTTATTTATTTCACATATCCTAATTAATGATTATAATTATTCTCTTTCAACTATTAAGGCAGTTCCTTGACCTCCACCAATGCACAATGTTGCAAGTCCTTTTTTTGCATCTCTTTTTTCCATAGCATGTAGCAAAGTTACTAAAATACGTGCTCCAGATGCACCAATAGGATGTCCAAGAGCTATGGCTCCCCCATTAACATTTACTTTATTCATGTCTAAGTTTAAATCTCTAGCTATTGCTATACTTTGTGATGCATAAGCTTCATTTGCTTCGATTAAATCTAAGTCTTCAGCTTTTAAATTGATTTTATCTAAGGCCGCTTTTGTTGCATAAAATGCACCATATCCCATTATTGCTGGGTCTAATCCTGCTGATCCATAAGAAATGATTTTAGCAAGTGGTTTTATTCCTAGCGCTTTAGCTTTATCTGCACTCATAATTACTAATGCTGCTGCTCCATCATTTAATCCAGATGCATTTCCTGCTGTAACTGTACCATTTTCCTTAAAAATAGGTTTAAGTTTTTTTAATGCTTCTATAGTATTCCCGAACCTAGGGAATTCATCTTGGTCAAATATTATTTCACCTTTTTTAGTTTTAATTACTACAGGAACTATTTCATCTTTGAATTCTCCACTCTTTATAGCTTTTTCAGCTTTTTGTTGTGATAAAAGTGAAAATTCGTCTTGTTCTTCTCTTGTTACATTCCATTTCTCAGCCACGTTTTCTGCAGTTACTCCCATATGATAATCATTGAATGCATCCCATAAACCATCTTTTATCATTTCATCAATGAATTCTCCATGTCCCATTCTTTGTCCCCATCTTGCATTATCAAGTAAAAATGGTGCACTAGACATGTTTTCCATACCACCTACTACAATAGCATCAGCATCACCAGCTTTTATAATTTGAGCTGCTAAACTTATAGCTCTTAATCCTGAACCACAAACCTTATTAATTGTAAATGCAGGTATTTCTACAGGTAGTCCAGCTTTCACAGCTGCTTGCCTTGCTGGGTTTTGTCCAAGGCCTGCTTGAAGCACATTTCCAAAGATAACTTCATTAATTTCCTCTGGTTTAATCTTTGCTCTTTTAACAGCTTCTTTTATTACTATTGCACCTAATTCAACTGCTGGTACATCTTTTAAAGTCTTTCCATAAGCTCCAATTGCAGTTCTTACTGCACTTACTATTACTACATCTTTCATTTCTTATTCCTCCCATATTGAAAAGTTACTTGTTATTTTTTTAACAAATTTTGATATAAAAAATTTATTCGCATTAATTATTTAAGAGTTTTCATAAAAATTAAAACTTACTAAATTGATTTGCAGCTGCTCTATGACTTTATATTATCAGATGATTATATATTTGTAAAATTGATATATTCGAATTGACAATTCGATTTTTTCAATATATCATTAAATTAACATAAAGATCGGAGTGAAATTAATGGATATAAGACATTTCAAAACTTTTAAAAGTATTATAGAAGAAGGTAATTTTTCAAATGCAGCAATGAAATTAGGGTATACTCAATCTACTGTTACCTCACAAATTCAGCAGCTAGAGCAGGAACTCTCAATAAAGTTATTCGAAAAAATTGGACGTAATATGGTATTAACTCCTTTAGGAAAAGAATTAATACCATACGCCGATGAATTGCTTAATACAGTGAAAAAGATTGAAAGCATTGGTAAATATGGCGATAACATTACAGGAGAATTAAAAATTGCTGTTGCAGAATCTTTAATGTCTTATAAATTACAAAATGTATTAGCTATGTTTAAAGAAAAAGCCCCTAATGTAAGACTTTCTATGGTTGCGCTAAATTGCTATGACATAAAAAATATGTTAGCCAGTGGTGAAGTAGACCTTGGCTTGATGTATAATGTGGGAAGTAAAAATGAAAGTTTAAATGCTGTGAAGCTTTCTGATTTCGATGTAGCTTTAGTATGCTCACCGCAATTTGAACAAGAAAAATTAGATTTCAGCACGCCTAACCAAAAAATAAATACAAGCCTTATCATCAATGAAGTTGAATCCATTTATCGAAAAATACTTGAAAGTTATTTTTTTGATAAAAATATATTCCTAGATAACACAATCGAACTTGGCAGCATTGAGGCGATAAAAAAATGTGTTGCAAGTAATCTTGGAATTTCGTTTTTACCTCGTTTTACTATAGAGGAGGAGCTTGAAAATGGTAAATTAAAAGAACTCAAAGCAGGCGACTTAAATGCTAAAATCACAGCAATATATGCTTATCACAAGAATAAGTGGATCAGCCCTGCAATGTCTTTGTTTATTGAATTAGTGAGAAAAGATTTTAATATTCAATAACTATAGATATCTAGCTTTAAAATTATATTTATGTGTGGCAAAACCGAAATTAGATACAAATTTGTTCCAGCGGACTAATGAAATTTTCGCTGGATAGTTCTAAGTTGAAGGTTGAACCCATTTCTGCATGCTCCAAAAGCAAGTTTAGGACAAGCAGAAAATGGAACAACCTTCAACTAAGAACCAATCACAACTCAATTTCAAATGCCGCTTTCACAAACATGTATCTAATTTCTAGTATGATTCGCAAATATTAAAGTATATCTTTTGGTTTAGATAACTATATTTCTATATAAAATTTTACCCACCAGAAAATATGAACTTTTCTGGTGGGTTCATTTTATCACTTGGGTCACGCTTCAACTGGGCATGGATTTTTTGATTCTTACAAATTTTATATTTTTCTTCTAAATATATATTTAGATCCTTGAGATACTGATCCTAAATTGAGCCTATCATTATTAATAGTCCGCCTAATTTACCATTCAATGTTTTTTATTTTCTACGTAGGTAATAATATCTTCTACATATCCATCATTAAACTCGTTTTCGCTTAATATATAATAATTATTTTTACTTATACCATCTATATCAACCTTGTCTTTTATATATGGAGATATTAAGAGTAAGGTATCTTCATCATGAATTAAATTTTTTAGGTCATCATATGTAGAATCAACATGAACTTTATAATCCATATTTTTTTCTTTCAATTTTTGATTTAACTTTTCTTTCAGAGTTTCAGAAAGAGATTTTTTAAAAATATTTAATCCCCCATCCATTCCAAAAGGATTAGGTCTAACCCCTACTATTACTTTGGCGATGATAATAATATCTTTCAATTTCATTCCCTCCAATATTTTCCTATATACTATATAATACCATAAACTTAATTAAATCCTATACTCTTTATCAAATGTAGCAATAAAATTGGACTTCAGCACTCAAAACAAAAAAATAGTAGCCCCATGATGACACATGGATAGCTACTAATTTTTTAACTATTATAAAATTATAGTGATACCAGTTGCCTAAGCAACTAGAATTATGTGCTATATTGTTTTAAAACATATTCCTGTATGTTTATTTGCCAAATTGTTCTTCCATAATATCAATTGTCGGAAAGTTACCAGCACCACTTTACTTTTTAAATTAGTCAACTCAAGATTATAATCTCTTGTTGATCAAGAATAGTATCTTTTAATTATAGTAAAGTACCACCAGATGCTTCAATACGTTGACCTGTAACCCATCCCATTTCATCCGTGCATAGACTAGCGACAACACCTCCAATATCAGAAGCTTCTCCAATTCTTCCGAGTGCAGCATGAGAACCAACAATATCTTTCAAACCTGGATTTTTAATATAAGTATCTCCGCTAAATTCAGTGTTAACAGCTCCAGGCGCTATAGTATTCACTCTTATACCTCTAGCTCCTAATTCTACAGCTAAATATCTAGAAAAAACTTCTACTGCACCTTTTGCAGAAGCATAAAGTCCAGAACCTGGGAATGTAAAGCGAGTTAATCCTGTTGAAGTGTTCACAATTCCACCTTTGTCAGCAATAAGCGGAATTAGTTTTTGTGTCAAAAAGAAAACTCCTTTAAAGTGTATATTAACTATTTTGTCAAATTCCTCTTCTGTAACTTCTAAAATAGGAGTGTGATTTGAGATCCCTGCATTATTAATTAAAAAATTAAACTGCTCTCTATTCCATTTATCCTTTAAAACATCTGATAACTTAGATGCAAAGGAATCAAAGGAAGATATATTACTTACATCAAGCTGAATAGCAGCAGCTTTACCACCATTTGCTTCAATTTCTTTTACAACTTCATCTGCTTTTTCTTTTTGATTATTGTAAGTGATAATTACATCTATTCCTTTTTTAGATAATGATATTGCAGAATTTCTGCCAATTCCACGACTTCCACCTGTAACTAATGCAATTTTATTATTGGGGTTCATAAAAACCTCTCCTTTAAATATTTATTAACCATTTAGAAATTAATATCTCATTATTTATACTGCTACTTATATTTCAAAGATAGTATTAGTCATCAGTTTTAATGTTAATCCAAGAAGGTATAAGTTACTTGAAATTTAATTTCCTATGATTTATACTCATGTTAATACCTAGAGATATCTCTAGGTCAAGCTTTTTTTTATAAATTTTAAAGGGGGATTTTAAAATTGACTTATACAATAAAAGATATATCAAAAATGTTTGGAATTTCTATATATACAATTCGTTTTTATGACAAAGAAGGACTCCTACCATTTGTCATGAGAAATAAGTCCGGAAACAGAGTTTTTACTGAATCAGACGTAGGTCTGTTTAGAACAATTTGCTGTTTAAAGAATACTGGCATGCAACTTAAAGATATAAAAAAGTATATTGATTTCTGCATGGAAGGTACTAGCACCATAGATTCACGAAAAGAATTACTTTTAAAACATCAAGAAGTAATTTTAAATCAAATAAATGAACTCAATGAAAATTTAGACCTTATTCATTTTAAAATAGAAAGGTATTCATCTCCTGACTCAGTCCAAATTATTAACGCAGAAAGAAAAAAATTTTATGATGAGAAACGTGAAAATAACTTGCTATAGTAATCAAACTTGTTCCACTTAAACCTAATACTTCCTCTAAATATTTATATGTGTATCTATGAAAACAGTTTTAATGGTGCATATTTGTATTTAAAACTGTTCTCCTATAAACATATAATAAGTTATAAAGTGGTTCATGTGTAAATGTATTGTAATTCTTCATAAAAATTATAATAGATGAAATATTCAATGTCTAACCATTATTTCTTCTACTAAAATTAGCTATTTACAATTTTTCAAGAAGATATTATTAAAACATATACGCTAAATTCTGCTAACTATTAATTGTTATATACTAATTTCACATTACTTATGATACGGTATTTTCACCTATGAAAATAGTCCGAAGCAAGTCATATACATACCTCAGACTATAAATCTTATTTACTTATAATATAATTCACTCTTTATTATTCTAAACTCTTTTTACTGATTAAAAAGTTTGTATAGTCATATAAATTTCTGACTATACAGTTCTTATAATTCTTTTTTCCAGATATAAAATAGTCTAAGTTATTATCATAGGCGCCTTATATTGAAAGATATACATTAATCAAATCTATTAACCTGAAAAAGTTTCAAATCTTCAGAAGCAGTTCCTAAATACAATTGACTAAGCATAATTCCACCCAGTATAGCAAATAAAATACCATTTGCTCCATAGCCTAAGCAATACCATAATTTTTTATTGTTTGGGTCCTTTCCTAAAAAGCCTAAATTATCTTGTGTTGATGCAAATGCTCCACAATACCTATAATCTATTTCTATATTCAAGTCCGGAAATAAATTTTTAAGTCTTTGTTCTAATTTATCATATTGTTTTTCACATAATTTCTCATTAAATATGTCTGGCATAAAATTTATATCTTTTCCTCCAATTATTATCCGATTGTCATTAGTAGTCCTAAAATAATTGTATGGAACTTCATTATCTCTAATTACTACACTCTTATAGATTTCTCTAAGGTTTTCTATTGGTTTTGTTGCTATATTGAATGCTGTGGTTTTGATTCCAAATGCTCTTTTTGTAAAAAGTTCAGTATTATATCCTGTTGCGACTAATAAAATTTTGCCTCTAACTTTATGTCCATACACGGTTTCTGATATAACTTCATTTTCAGTGTAATTAATACATGTTACTTCTGAGTTTTCATATACTCTTAATCCTTTTTTGCAACTTGAATCAAGTAGTGCATGAGTAAATTTATATGGATCAAATTGCGCTCCTCCACCTTTGCTAAGTACTCCAGCCTTTACATCAAAAGAAAAAGGATTATTAGTTTCATCAATAAATTCTACCGGAAATCCAGCCTCATATCTAATCTTATATTCCTGCTCAATTTCCTTTATCTCAATCTTTTTATCTGTATACAGGAAGCTATCAGTTTTCTTAAACTCGCATGTATTTCCATACTCATTTATAAATTCCTCTATTTCATCTAATGCTTTTATTCCTAATTTATATGACTTTATAACATTATCTATAGACGTATAGGCTTTTAATTCCATAGCCTTACTATCGAGTTCATATTGAAGAAGTGAAGTAGTTATGCTAGTACTGCCATGAGCTATTCTTGATTTTTCTAGAATAACAGCATCAATATTATTTTTAGTAAAATAATACCCTAAAATTGCTCCAGTGACTCCCCCTCCAACTATTATAACCTCTGTATTAATATCTTCTGTTAGATACTCATATTGTTTTTTAAGTTTATTAATTCTTCTAAAGAAACACTCTCCCTGTACATACTGTATATTCATAATAACTATCTACTCCCTTAAGCTTTAACTAAATTATAATAAAATTATTATTTGCCAAAATACTTTTAATATGTATAACAATAAATTGATACACATAACGTCAGCATCAGAAGTCATATTTCAGGAAATACTCACTTATGTGCTCTTTTTAATGGAGTAGGTAATTTTTTATAAAGAGTATGTCAATATAATCTGCATTGAGGAGTAAAAGCATCGTCTCCCCCCCCCCCAAAAAAAACAAATAGCCTTAAACATGTTATATCAATGTGTAAGCAAATGAACTTAATAATTTCTGTGCAGGTAACACAATGTTCATAAAATCAGAAAATTATAAAACTATAAGTAACTAAAATGGTTAATCATAGTATTATTTTCCAAATCTTATATTGAAAACCAATATTTTTCGACTTACAATAAAAATGAATTTGAATTCAAATTCATTTTTATAAGGAGTGAATTTTTATGGATAATATTATTTCAAGAAAAACTGAAGATAAAAAAGAATTAAAGAGACAAGCAATCTTAAAAGCAGCTGCTGATGTTTTTTCCAAAAAGGGCTATATAGAAACTTCTATAAAAGATATCACTAATGAAGCTTCTATTTCTGTGGGTTCTTTTTATTCTTACTTTAACAACAAAGAAGAAATATTGCTACAGATCTTTGATGAAATTTCAAATATGAGTATGAATGCAGCTTCAGAAAGTTCAAAGGCGTTAAAAGATAATGTAATCGAACAATTTACAACTTCCATGACAAGTGCAATCTGTATATATGCAAAAAATAAAGAGTTTGCCAAAATATTATTTGTAAAATCTATGGGCATTAACGAATTATTTGAAAATAAACGTACAGAAATCCTAGACAGAACAACTATCTATTTAAAAAAGCTGTTAGAACATTTAAACACAAAACACTTATGCGGTATAGATAATATAGAGATATCTTCGGTTCTTATTACACATAGCATATTTGGTGTAATAACCAATTGGCTTGATGAAAGACTTAAATGTAATATAAAAGATATAATTTCCTCTTTATGCACTTATCATCTCAAAGCTCTAAATATAGATTACACAGCAGAAAATATTAATAAATATATAGATAACGTTCTTGAAGCATATTACAAAGAACTTCTTAACTAAATAATTTAAATTAATGGAGGTATTTAAAATGAAACAATACAGATCAAAAGAAATTTACGCAGACTTTTACGAAAATGAAGGAAAACCATTAGCAGTTATTATGAGCGGAAGTAGACCTGGACTTCCAGCTAATATAAGCGATGATTTATCTAATTATTTAAAGCAGAATTTTAATCTTTTACTCTTAGCGTACTATGGAGTCGGAGAACTTACAAAGTCTTTAGAACTGGTTCCAATGGAGTATTTTACGAATTCCATAAACTTTATTAAAGATAAATATAACATACCTGACAATAAAGTAATTATTATAGGTCAGTCTAAAGGCGGAGAAGCTGCTTTAGTGTTAACAAATTATATGAAATCAGCAATCACTATTGCCTGTGTTCCTAGTTCATATGTTTTTCAAGGCTTGCCAGAAGATTTATTCAGCATCTTAAAAGCACAGCCAAAAGCTTCATGGTCCTTTAACAATAAGGAATTACCATATATCAAATTTAATATTGATGATGAGGCTATGAATAATGCAAAAAATAATAATTTTTGCAGATGTTATGAAACTTCCATAGAAAAGAATTTTAATCCAGATGCCATAATAAATATAGATTCTTATAAAGGCAAGGTACTGCTTATTTCATCTGAAAATGATTCATACTGGCCAAGCAAAAATATGTGCAATACTCTAGTTGAAAATAGCAAAAACAGTAATAATATTAATCATGTTTCCTTAAACTTAGAAGGACATAGCTTTTTAAAGTATGATGAATCTGTAAGAGAAATAATAAACTATTTAAAGGCAAATGTAGAATAATTTCAATAATCCATCCACTTTTTTTAGAAGTCTTAATGATTCTAAACTTTTTAATAATGTCATAAATCTACAAAAAGAAAACTACCCGCTTAAATTTAACAGGTTGTTTTCTTTTTTATCAAAAGTGCTTCTCTTTTCAGACTTAATTTTTTATTTTGTCCTAGCCTATTTGAAAATATCCACCGCAAACTTATTATCCGAGAACTTGAACTTTGCAAATTTAAAATCCTTCTCCCATTATGTTACTATTTCATCATATATCATTTAGTAAAACTCTCTATCGAAAGTAATGATACTCCTATAAGAAGGATTAATACCATATATCACATCTTGTATTTGAGCTTGTAGTTCCTTTTTTTCGCTATCTTTAAAACTAGTCTTGTCCAATACCACATCAAATAATATGGTTTTTTCTTCACTTTTTCCAACAACTCTAAAATCATGCATAGATACTACGCCCTTTATTACTTTAATCTTTTCATAAACTTCTTCTTTTAAGGCTGTAATCTCAGGGCTGTCTGTGTTAATTGGGTCCATATGAATTGAAAGATATACATTCATTCGTTTACCAATTTCCTTCTCAGCCTTATCTATAACATCATGCAGTTCCATAATAGATATATTACTTGGAACCTCAGCATGCAAAGAAGCCATGTATCTACCTGGACCATAATTATGGATTACAAGATCATGTACTCCGCATATATATTTATAACTTATTACGCTACTTTTTAGTTCTTCTACAAATTCTTTTTCTGGTGCTTTCCCAATTATAGTACCAAGCATTTCTCTTCCAAGTTCTATACCTGAATGGAGAATAAAAAGAGATACAATTAATCCTATATATCCATCAATGGGAAAGGTTGTAAACTTTGTAATAAGCAAAGAAAATGTAACCATAGATAGAACTAATATATCAGTAAATGATTCTAATGCTGATGCTTTGAGTGCAGACGAATCAATAACATTACCTATATAATTTGTAAACCTGTTAAGAAAAATTTGCAATGGTATTGCACACATCATGCAAATAAAACTTACTTTATCAAAAGGTATAGTTACTGGATGTAAAACACGCAAAAATGAGCTTCTTAGAAATTCAAATCCTACTACAAGTATGGCACCAGAAAATAGGAGCGCAGTTATATACTCTATTCTTCCATAACCAAAAGGATGTTTATCATCTGCCGGACGATTTGCAAGTTTAAAACTAAATATTGTAACTAACGAAGATAATGCATCTGTAAGATTATGAAAAGCATCTGCTGTAATGGCTATACTATTTAGAAATAAACCAATAACAATTTCTAGAATAAGAATAGAAGAATTTATTATTATCCCGACATTTCCTCCAAGAGTCCCGTAAGATTGTCTAACTGATTGGGAACTTACATTTTTGTAGTCTTTCACAAATTTTCTTATTAAAAAATCAAAAATAGATTTCATATATTTCGCCTTCCACCGTTTTATCTTATTTATTCCACGTATGTTTATATATGCGTTTAATCAATAAATTAACACTATAAACTAACTCAATAATTCAGCGTATTATCAAATATTATACCATAAAGTTCCTTATACAGTATAATAAACAGCTCATATACTAATGAGCTGTTTATCTTATTATATATTTAGAGCAAATGATCGGGAAAAACCTCACTTATTACTGATATGGTTCACCGTATCAGTAATAAGTGATACTCCATTTTCATTACTCGCTTATTATATTTAGGCAAAATCAAATAAATAACAAGTCCATTTGCCAGTGTATTTTCCATGGCAATTTCGCACTTGTTATTTATTTTCATGTGCCTTACTTTATTAAATCTAGGTAGTTATACAGACACAATATTTATTAATGCTAGTTTGCTACTACTTGATTCTTTTTTATTTTATTATTAAAAATAATATATAGTATTGCTCCAGTTAAAAAGGTAATTATTTCTGTAATAGTCATAG
Source organism: Candidatus Clostridium helianthi (assembly GCF_045310795.1). NCBI lineage: Bacteria > Bacillati > Bacillota > Clostridia > Eubacteriales > Clostridiaceae > Clostridium > Candidatus Clostridium helianthi. Next base: position 30,388 of record NZ_JBJIAB010000018.1, on the reverse strand, counting down.
ACCATATAACACCATGCAATCCATAGAAATTATTCAATACTATTATGACAGGAATAAAAAGAATTCCTTGTGTAATTCCCATAATTGTTGATGGTATTCCTTGACCTGATGCTTGAAAAATTCCTGTAAATAATGTAGTAAATCCATTGAAAAGTGCGGAAATAAGCATGGCTGCCATGATATAAACTCCAACACTTAATACTGCTGAATCATTAGAAAACAGACGAATAATTACATTTCTAAAAATAAAAACTAAAGTAACAAATCCACCTGATAATCCTAAAATCCATAAAGCTGATTGTTTTATACTGTCTTTTAATCTCTTAAAGTTTTCATTAGAAAAATTATATGCAATTAAAGGGATAATTCCTAATGCGAGTCCCATTGCAAGGAATTCTGGTACTTGTACAAGTCTCAAAGCAATACCAAAACTAGCTACTACACTTTCTCCATATCTAATTGAATAATTATTCAAAAGAAGTGTTGTAATAATTAGAAAACCAGCTAGGAACAATTCAGAAACCCCAACTTTATATATCTCTATTTTATCTTTAAGGGAAATATTAAAATTCTTAATAAATCCTTTTAAATTCTCGCTTTTTGTTTCCAAGTAGTAAATATAATAAATTGATGAAGCTATATTAGCCAAAATCATTGATACTGCTACTCCAATAACATTAAATTTAAATACTAGTATAAATAATGGGTCAAATATAAGACCAAAAATTGTACTTACAACCATTCCGAACATTGATTCTTTTGATGCTCCTTCCGCTCTCACAACTTGCTCCAATGCGAAGTTCATTATAATTGCAAAACCACCAATAAACATAGTTAAAGAATAACTTTTTGTATAATTAATAATAGCAGAAGTATCTGCCCCCAAAATCTTAACAATAGGATTAAGTGCTATCATGGCAATTATTCCAAGCAAAATTCCTATAATAATACTACTATAAAAAGAATATCCAGCTATCTTCTTAGCTTTCTCTTTATCTTGTTTAGCAATAAGACGGGTTATAAATGTTCCGCCTCCTGCCCCTAACATATTTCCAAAAGCCATTAGTATAGTGAAGATTGGTAGTCCTAAAGTGATAGCAGTTAACATATCTGTATTGTTTAATAGTCCAATAAAAAAAGCATTAATAACGTTATATATTGTACCTACTGACATACCGATCATCATAGGAATAGATAAATGTGCAATTGCCTTAGTAATCGGTGCACTTTCTAAATAATATTCGTTTGAAAATTTTTGTTTCATAATTTCATCCTCCATAATAAGTATTATTAGAATTCGTATTCTTAGAATTCTAAGTTTTTAGTTATAAGTTATTATATTAATAACTTATAGATTTCTATCTACTTTCAATAACAAAGCTAACAAAGTTTCCTTCTCTTGTTCCGTCAAGTTTGCAATAATATTTTCCTCTGCCTCAGCTACCAATTTATTAAAATCTTCTATGAGTTCAGCACCTTTAGGCAGTACATATATATATTTTTGTCTCTCATTTTCTTTAGGAATTCTTCTTTCAATATATCCTTTTTTCTCTAATCCTTGCAGCATACTTGTAATACTTGCTTCTGTACGTTGAAAGACTTTTGCCAAATCTTTTTGAATAATACCACTGTCTTGGTGTTCATAAATATAACCAATCATACGTCCTTGTTGAGAATTCAATCCTAACTTTTTTACTTTTTCATCAGAAGTGAGTTTCATTTTTATCGCAATACTTCTAATTACTTCTGAATATGGTGTTTCTATAGAGTATCCAGAATTAGTCATTCAAATTCCTCCTAAACTTCACTTAGAATTCTAACTATTTATAGTTTAACAATTAGACCTTCAAGTGTCAATATTTATTTCTTATAATTATTTTTATATTTATAATATTTCTTTTTTTACATGCTATCTTTTACTTATGATATGGTTCACCGTATCAATGGTAAGTGATAACCTTTTTATTAAAATAAGATGTCCATTCTTTGAATATCCTATTTGTTATCATATTTTAGTTACTTTTCGCTCTTCTAAGTATATTTATTTCTTTATATGTAAGTCCTGTAAGCTTAGTTATTGCTTCATTATCTAATCCCATTTCTATTGCTTTTATCGCCGTTTTAGACACTTTTTAAGTTATACATAATTATTATTTTTAAAATATTTACTCCTAATTCAGTAAGCTAAATTATTACACTTTAATAAGCTTAATAAACTCTTCAGTTGCTGTAGAAATAGGAATATTTTTGTGGGTTGCTATTCCTAAAACTCTTTCAGGAATTTTTTCTTTAATAGAAACCTTATATAATTGTTTTTCTTCTAGTTCTTTTTGAATATAATCTTCTACAACACATGAAACTCCTAATCCTTTTTTAGCAAATTCAATTAATAAATCCATACTGCTCAACTGTATTTGCGGAAATACTTTTAATCCATATGAACTAATATAATTATCTATAGAATCTCTTCTATCACTACCTTTTTCAGGAAGAATAATAGGATAGCCATCAAGCATTTCTTTTAGTGATATTTCTTTTTCAGAAACAGTCTTATACTTTTCTCCTACTACAAAACAGTCTTGCAATTTAAATACTTTATTAATATTAAGAGAATCTGTATTTTCTATATTCATATTTAAAATTCCAATATCTACTTCACCAGCCTCTAAGGCCCGAACTATTTTATATGTTGGCTGATCTTTAATATATATTTTTATATTTGGGAAGTTAATACTATATTCTTCTAAATATTTCATAAGATAGTATTTGCATGTTGTACTGCATGCAGCTATCCTTATTTGGCCTAAAGTAAGATTCTTTAATTCTAAAAATTTTCTTTCTGCTGTCTGCATAAGTCCATAACCCTGTTCTATATATTTAAACAATACTTCACCCTCTAAGGTGAGAGAAACTCCTCTCGGAGTTCTATAAAACAATTGTCCTCCTAATTTTTCTTCTAATAATTTTATGGACTGACTAACCGCTGGCTGTGATGTGAAAAGTTCTTTTGCTGCTTTAGATATACTCCCTAATTGTGCAGTAATATAAAAAATTCTGTAAAGTTCAAGATTAATATGCATATAAAAATTTAATATACCTCCTATACTTAATATTAATTTTACTTATATCTATTTGTTAATTATAATTAATTTGTAAAAGTTAATCAAGGACTAAAAGTATTGGAGGTGATATTATGATTAACGAAAATTGTAGTTGTCCAAACAAAAATTGTGAAAGACACGGAAATTGTTCTTCTTGTATAGAATTCCATAAGAATACCGAAGTTTCTGTATTTTGCTTACGTTTGAAAAATACTGATAATAAATTAGAAAAGTAAAATTAGTTGTAAATGTATTTTATATAATAAGGCACAAGCTTTCTTTTAATTTATTTTTTAATGCTTTTGCCCTTTTCCATCATTATACATTGTCAATTGCAGATTGTCTCATGATTATTTTAGCTTTTAGCATTATTACATTTATGTTGTTTTATAGGAATTTCATAAATTACTATACACTAGAAAAACTGTTTCTATAAAAGTTGAATAATTCTAAGAGCAAATATATAGGAGTGTATGAAAATGACTACAAATAAAAATCAGAATACTAATAGCGGTATCTCAACCTTGCTAATTCTACTTTTAGCTGTTTCATGTGGTGTAATAGTTGCTAACCTTTACTATGCTCAACCATTAATTGAATTAATCAGCTCTGATATAGGATTACCTTCCAGTACGGCAGGATTGGTAGTTACGCTGACGCAAATGGGATATTGTATCGGGTTATTATTTATCGTGCCTTTAGGCGATATTTTGGAAAACCGAAAGCTAGTAGTATCTTCATTATTATTAACTGTTTTTGCTTTAATAATTGGAGCTTCATCTAATGTTGCAACACTATTTTTGATAGCTACATTTTTCATTGGACTTGGATCTGTAGCTGCTCAGATATTGGTTCCTTATGCAGCTCACGTATCACCAGAAGCCTCACGTGGTCGAATAGTTGGTAATGTCATGAGTGGACTATTACTTGGTATTATGCTTGCTCGTCCTGTGGCTAGTCTTGTAGCTGGATTTTTTGGCTGGAGATTAATGTTTTTTCTATCTGCAGGATTCGTTCTTATTCTAATTCTAATATTATACAAGTTATTACCTTATAGAAAACCGTCAATAAATACACAATATCCGCTACTGCTTGCTTCTATGTGGAAACTAGTTAAAACTGTACCTATTTTACGCCGTCGTGCTATTTATCATGTATGTGTATTTGGAGCCTATAGTCTGTTTTGGACCACAGTTCCCATGCTGCTTAGAAGCCCTGCTTTTCATCTTTCACAAACTGGCATTGCTCTATTTGCACTAGTAGGGGTTTCAGGAGCTGCAGCATCACCAGTGGCTGGATGGTTAGCTGACAAAGGATTAGTTAAGATCTCAACTGCCATTGCTCTAATTATTGTTATTATTTCATTGTTGTTATGTTTATTAGCACAAACTGGCTATTCATTAGCATTATTAATTTTGGTTATTGCATCTATTTTATTAGACATGGGTGTTTCAGCAAATCTTGTCCTTGGTCAACGAGTTATTTTCTCTTTGGGTGCTGAATATCGCAGCCGTTTAAATGGATTATATATGGCTTTTTTCTTTGTAGGTGGTGCTATTGGATCAGCTGTTGGAGGATGGGCATATGCAGTTGGCGGTTGGAATACGGCCTTATATATAGGAATAGCTTTTCAAATTATTGCATTAATTTATTTTGCTACAGAAAAGTAGACTGTTAGTTACTACACTAAAAGAATAGTCTGTTGCAAAATGAACTATACCATATCAATTAGACAGTAAAAATAATAAATCTTTATTTGTCTACTTGACATAGTTAAGTTCACTTTTTGATTGTCATGGAATTTCATAACGAAAGCAAAACATCTGTTATCTTTCCATTTTATTATCCAAACTTAATAAATTTATCTTTTACTTATGATATGGTTCACCGTATCATAAGTAAATGAGATTATCTGTTTCGTTAAGTTTTCCATAAAACTGTAATTTAAACATATGTGTTTAAATTTTTGTTTTTGATGCAGCTGCGACAACAAAATTTTTAAATATTTCAGCGGCTGGAGTTATATAAGCATTCTTTAACCACCCCATATGTATAGTCCTGTAGCATTGAGGTTCTTTTATTCTAATTACTGACACTTTATCTGTTATTAAATTAGGTATGTTTGGAATAATAGAAATACCGAGTCCTGCACCAACAAAGCCAGCAACCACCATACTGCTCTCATTAGGTTTTACTATAGTCTTTGGCATAATACCAGCCCTTCTAAAAATAGAACACATTTTATTTGCTATATTTTCAGAAAAAAGTGCAAAAGTTTCATCTTTTAAATCTTTTAACATTACCTCTGATTGGTCAGCAAGCCTATGATTTTTAGGTACTATTATAACAAGCTCATCATTTTTTATTGGAACTGACTCTATTTTTTCATATTCTTCAATATTTTCAAGTTCATCATAAAAACCTAAGTCAAATTTACCATTCTCTAATCCCTCTAAAATACTGCTAGTCGAATTTATTCCAAATTCAAATTTTACATTTGGATTTTCCTTTAAAAAGTCGCTTATAATCGTTGGAATAAAATGTGTTCCAATAGTATAAAGTGATGAAATAGAAACTGTGCCTGTCATAGGATTGATTATATTCTGTAATTCCTGGATACCATCATTAATTTCTTTTATTGCAGCTTCTGCATGCTTTAAAAACATACTGCCAAAGCGGGTTAATTTTATATTCCTCCCATTCTTTTCAAACAAATGAACTTCCAACTCTTCTTCTAATTTCGAAATTGCCTTGCTTAAAGCTGATTGAGTTACCAATAGTAAGTCAGCCGCTGTAGTATAATTTTGCGTTTCTGCTATAACTTTAAAGTATTCCAATTGCTGCCAGTTCATATTATATATAACCTCCTTAGTTTATAATCTTTAAACTCAATTGGTAAGGTAACATTTCTACTTAGTACTCAAACCTCTCGTTAGAAAATTACTATACTAAAATAATATATTACTTTCAACCTTTGCATAAATTATTTGCCAAATACAAATTTATTAAAACATATCCTAGGTAAAAGTTTAAGTATTAAATAACCATAACTATGTATGACTTTTATTCATATATATTATGAAAAAGTTCCATTAGACGTCTTAGAATTTTATTGATATCATTATATTACTTTCTTAATAAATTTCAAAACTCAATAAATTAATTATAAAATATACTCATATATTTATAAAGATTATAAGCTAGTTTATTAAGGTATTATAATTTTTAAATGCATATTCAATAATAACCACTAAGGTAAAATAAAATATTTCTTTAAAGAAGGAGAAAAATTATGAATGAAGTAATCAAAAATATTTTAACAAGAAGAAGTATAAGATCTTATACGGATGAGCAGATTTCCGATGAGGATTTAAATATAATCTTAGAAACTGCAAAATTTGCTCCAAGTTATAAAGGCACTCAAAGCTGGCATTTCGCTGTAGTTCAAAATAAAGAGAAAATCAATCAGCTAATTTCTGTAATAAAAGAAGCCTTGCAAAATTCTTCTATAGAGCAATATAAAAAGATGGGGAATATACCCAATTTCAATCCATTCTATAACGCTCCTACTATAATCATCACAGCTTGTGATAAAAACTCGCCAGAAAAAGAAGCAGACTCTGCTGTAGCACTTGAAAATATAATGCTAGCTGCTCACTCGCTTAATATTAGTTCATGCTGGATATCGTCTTTAAGTATCGTTCGAGATGACCCTAAGGTTATAGGTATACTTTCAGAACTTGGTATTCCTGAAAATTATACTATATTGGGTACTGCTGCTTTAGGTTTTAGCAATAATAGTAATGCAAAGGCGGCACCTAGAAAAGAAGGAACTATAAGCATTGTAAAATAAATTTAAAAGCTGAGCGAAAGTTATTATCGCTCACAACTGAATAAAAGTATGTGCATAAATCATATACTTTTATTCAATTTTAGTTTCGCATTTATTTATGATACGGTTCCCCCTCCATTATCCTAGATTTTCTTTGCAAATTAAAAATTTTATTTAGTCATATTAATTTCCAATTATATATATTCTTATAATTCTCTCTTCCAAATATAAAATAGTCTAAACTATTACCATAGATAAGTCTTCTAATTATCCAATGGAATCTGTTTTATCAACAGCTTCTCTCTTTTTACATTTCATCTTTATTTTACCCTGACCCATTTGAAAATCTCCTCTACAATTTTATTATCTACTCAAAATTTTTTTCTCTCAACATGAAAATCTCTTTTACTATCATAAAAGCAAATGCACAATAACTTTTTAATCCCACAGCCTTCAAACTCGCATTATACAAGCATATTCTTCAGAATATTAGAATATTAGAATATATATTCTGGTATTCTGAAGAGTAAATATTTTGAAGAATATATCTTCTCTACAACACGAAGTTTATATATTAGGTTTGCTGTAGATTATACTTAATTTCTACGTTTCTTTTGTGTAGATCATCTTTTTGAATATCTAATAAAGATATTTAGAATCTCATTTTCATTATGAATAAATAAAATAATATACGTGGCAATGCAATAACAGATAGTATTGCAATCGCAGTATGTACTTTTTTCTCATCTCGTAATATAAACAAGAAAAACTTATATCCTACAATACCAATGAATCCACCCAAACAATTTAGAATTATGTCATCAATGTCTGATGCTCCAATTCCAAGGATCCCCTGAATGATTTCAACAAGCAAACTTACTATAAATACAAACAACAAATTGGTCATTACTCCTTTATTATTTTTGAATAATATCAAATATGCACCAAGAGGAATAAATATAGCTATATTTCCAACTACATTACCAAATGCGAACTTTTTTATAGAGACAGAGCTACTAAATATATATTCCTTTATACTATAAAAAGGAATGAGGTTAATTGACCTATATTCCAAATTAGAGATTCTTGATAAAAACAATATTTTAATTAGCAAAAGTATGTAGCAAATGAAAACACCGTATAAAAAGAATGTTTTAATTCGTTCTCGTTTATTCATAATAATACCTCCATTTTTCATTTGATTACTATTTATTCTCCGATGTTCAGTTTATAAATAATCTTCCGTTCGCATTTATATACAAATATTCACTATTATTATATATAAAATGAGTAGCAGAATCCGTATCACCATGGCATATTAATATACCATTTACATACTCCGCAGTAAGGCGCAGATTAAATATCTTATTTTCCTAATATTTCATATCAGAGCCTGTCCTGTTCGATAATTTCATCTTACCGAAATCAGGTAAGCAATGTTGGAATTTTTGCTTATGAAAATCTTAATAAATTTTTATGAATAACTTATTATTTTCCTATGCTGCTATATACAGCTAATGCATCGGTAATATTATACTGTTCCGTATGGTGATTCCCTTTAGCACCAGCTGAAATCAGAATATATTCTTGTTTACCCACTTTGGCAAGACTCGCAAGACATAGACCTGCCTCATCGGTATACCCAGTTTTTCCTCCTAAAATTTGCCCACCAGTAATGTTTTGATTGTTAAGTTCTTCAAACATGGTACTGTTAAAGGTTATCCCACGAGGGTGCTTATTCGTAGGTGGTGTGGAGTGACGAGATGAAGTAAAAATCTCTCTGAAAGTATCATTTTGCAAAGCATAACTTAGAAAAATAGACAGATCTTTGACTGTTGTATAATGGTTTTCGTTCTGAAGACCTGTGGCATTTTCAAAATGAGTGTTTTTCATACCAAGTTCAGCCGCCTTTTGATTCATCATCTTTACAAAATTCTGCTCTGACCCCGCAATTTGATTGGCAAGCCCAATACAACACTCCGCTCCGCTTGGCAGCAGGGCCCCATATAACAGGTCGATTGCCCTAACCTGCTCTCCTGGTTTAAAACCTGCCATTGATGCATCTTGTCCGTATAACCCCTGAAACGCAGAATTGTTCAGTTTAATTTCTTCCTTTAGATTAGGTAAATTTTCTATGGCAACAATGGCTGTCATCATTTTAGTCAAAGAAGCAGGATAGATTTTTTCTTCACTATTTTTCTGCATCATGATGGTATTATCTTTTAGACTGATCAGAATCGCATTAGGACTGTTCAGCTTGTCAGGAGATATAGGAACAGAGGAATCAAACGATGAAACCGATGTTATTCTACCACCATATTCTTTCTCAAAGATGTGATGATATCCTGGAACAATAATATATTTATAAACAAAAGCAGCAATTCCAATCATCAACAGAAATGCTACAGATATGAATATTTTTGACTTTTTCTTTTTTACTTTTCGTACCATAATAAAACAACTCCTTCTTCTGTTCTAATATTATTTAAACATAGAATAAAGAGCCATTTGGGAATTCTATCTTATGGAATTCTTAAGATTTTCTTATTGCAGAAGCTTTACTGTATTGAATAGAATTCATATTCCATCTGCTGCTTTCAATTATTCGTTTATATAAGTACTTACTCTGTCCTGGATAGTCTTTGCTGTAGCATCAGCAGTCTTTTGACCATCAAAAAAGTCTTTACTCTCTTCTTGTACAATATTTAATACTTTTTGGTCTACAGGTGCATATTTTTTTGCCTTGCTAATTAGTTCAGGAACTATATTAACATCTTCCTCAGTAAGAGGTTTGGTAATTTTTATAACTTGACCCTTATTAGCGAACTTTAGCTTATCATTCCCTATAGCTTTCTTTGACATATCTATTGTGTCCTGTGCAGCTTTCGAAGATGCAGTCTTCTTAATTGGAAAGCTAGTCCAAGAAGACTCCGACATCATCTCATCAGAAACTAAAAATTTAAGGAAATCCCAGGCAAGATCTTTATTTGAGGATTTATTATTAATTCCGAAAGTTGCAGTGGCAGTGAAAGACAAATTGTCTCCTTCGCCTGGATACTTTAGGAAATCCACTCCGCCCTCATAAACTTGTTTTGTAAGCATTAAATCAAAATACATGCTTAGCTTAGTTGGGCTAAATACTACTCCTCCTCTATTAGTCAGGTCATCTGTTTTCCCATCAGTAGTATCTGTATTTACATAATTTTTATCTATCATGGATTTTGCTAAATTAAGAATATCAATAAATTCTTTTGAATCAAAGCTTAAAGTTTTTTTGTTTTTATCTGCAAATTTATTATAGTTTTCAGAAACAAGGTAAGATACTAGCATACTTCCATCTACTCCTGACAAGGCATATATTCCTTGCATGCCATCTTTTTTGCTGCCGTCTACAATATTAGCTGCGATACCCTCAAAGTCGTTCCAGTTCCATTTATCATCATCCACCTTAATATTGTATTTATCTAGTAATGCCTTGTTAGCCTCCAAAACATTAATGTTTATGCTTAGAGGAAAACTATACAAATTTCCATTATACTTCATGGCATCAAGAACATTTGAGTAATAATTATTTAAGTCGAAGCTCTTGTCATCTTTAATCATATCACTTAAATTTGCAAGCAGATTTTTATCAATATATTTTTCATATGGGAGAGTGTTTAAGGATATAATATCGGTGCCTTTTCCTGACATAAGTTCTGTGTTCATGGCAGTAACATATTTTTCAATATCCTCAGATTTTTCATCTTCTACACGCCTAGAAACTTTCCCCTCATTTCCTCCTTGCAGTGGATCAGACGTATATTCTTTAACGTTAATAATTGTACCTGGATGCTGCTCCTGGTATTTTTTTATGGCCGTATCAAGATAATTATCTTTTGTTATTACAGAAATAGTTAAGGTATTATCACCCGAAGTATTTGTCGCACTGCTGTTATTTGCTGTACTTTTACAACCAACTGTCCCAATTGCCGTTAACACGACTAGGCCTAGACATGTAAGTTTTTTTGAAATATTGATTCTAAATAATTTGTTTTTATACATTTTAAATACACTCCTCTTTGTTATCTATATAAATTTTATTTTTTATGGCCAAATACCGTAGTAGCGTAAGAAATATAAAAGTAAAAACTAATATTACCCCTTTAACATTAATTGTGATAGGCATTTTCAATATGAGTAAGATAATTAAAGCTAGTATTACTAATAAAATGAGTAAAATACAGCAATATAACAATGTTTTAAATACATTTTCCTCCTTGAGCTTTAAAAGTTTAAGTGCAAGGAAATATAATGGAAAACCTGTCAGCAGCTCAATGGAAAAACTTATGTTTTGCATTATGCTTAACAAATTTAACTTCATCTCAGGATAGGTAGGAACGTAGCCTACATTTCTGACTTTATCTTGTATTAAACTCTTAAAAAGATCAGAGTAAAAGGTTGTATCAATTAGTTCAGAAGGCACAAAGTTTGGTGGAATATATATATTGAATTTTACTGTGACCCAAATAAGATATATAAAGGTTACAAGTAAAGCTATTTCTACTACTGAAATGATAACCAGAGCAGATCTCATTCTTAAAACATCTTTCAAATAATTCCCTTTGAGATCTGATTTTATCATTGAACATATATATACTGACTTATCTTTTACAGCAAGCAGTAATATGAGAATTGAAACTATGCCTAAGATAAAGACCATCAACAAATCTTTCTGTGCCAAAATTACTTTTTCAATATTGTAATCAATGATCTTATAATTATCTGCGCTTTTTCCAATAGAAGTTAGAGCTTCAGTGACTTTACTAATATTCTGACCCGTTGTGCCACTGCTTGAGAGATTTACCTCAAAGGAAGTAATCTTTGAATCCATATCATATAAGAGCATTTGCTCAACTGGTATGTAAACACTACCAAGGCCATTTTCAGTGAGAATCTGCAGAATAGATTTATCTGAGTCTATAACACCAATTATTTTAAACTTCTGGTTAAAGAGTTCTATATGCATTCCTACCACATTATCATTATTAAAAAGTGCTTCAGCACAGGTTTCATCTACTACTGCAACAAGTTCATTTTTATCTCCTGGAGTTACAAGACTTCCAGATTTCAGCTTAATTTGATGAAACATAGCATATTTATCACTAATACCATAAATTTCAGCATCACTATGGCTATTTTTATAGGAAACAGAGGATTTCTTCTCAGCTACATATGCTGTGGTAGTATTTTTAAAAGCGAACTTTTGGAGATGCTGCATATCATCTTGACTAAATGAGCTGTTTTCTAGTGAATTTGAATTATTTAGTACATTGACTTCGACTTTGTTTGTTTTATAGCTTCCGTTTATTTCGCTATATTTTGATGTTAAGGAGCCTCCAAGTATGATATTAAAAATTAAAATAAATACACCTGCTGCCAGAATAATATAAGGTAGCTTAAACGACTTCAACCTTTCACCTCTTTTCTTTAGGCTATATGCCTATTTCTCTACTACTGCTCTGTCGCCATCGGATAAGGATTTCGTACTTTTAGCCACTATCTTATCCCTAGAGTCTAGACCTTTTATCACTGCTGAATTAGTACTGTCAGAGTCTTCCACAATAATATCTACTCTTTTAACAAAACTTTCTTTTCCAAGCGGGCCTTCCTTTTCTATTACTGAGAATACATAAGTGCCATTATTGTCTGTATAAACAGCACTGTTTGGCACCAAGGTAGAATACTGTTTAGTCTGTTTAATTATGTTAACCTCCGCATTCTCTCCACCTTGAAGATCTGGATCATTTAAGTCTATAATAAGTTCTTTGTTATCTCCATTTTTAGAATCTGCTTTTATTTGAGATACTTTTCCGGCGATTATTTTATCTTCAAGAGAGGTAATCTCCACATCTACTGAGTCTCCTGATTTAACAAAAGTTACAAGGTCACTGTTTACTGAAATAGAAACCTGAAAGCCTCCTGATGTTTCAGCTAATTTGAATAAAGCTTTGGAGCTATTTGCCAAGGAACCTTCATTGAAATTTAGCTCTGTGATTACTCCATCAGAGGGTGCTGTATATACTCCACCATTAGCAATTTGCTTGTTTAAAGAATCTATTTTTCTTGCTTCAATTTCTAAGTTAAGCTGTGCATTTTCAATATCCTCTTGATTTGTTTTTATATATGCTTCTTTAGTCTGTACTGCTAGGTTATAGTTCCTTTCAGCCTCATCCATATCAGCTTTAGCATTTTGCAGATTATTTGCAGTTTCAAAGTCAGAATCAAAGAGGGTTTTTATATCTTGGTAGCTCTTGGATTTTTGGTTTTTATTTTTTAGAGCAGTTTCAATATCATTATTTAGTTTCAGCAGATTAGAGCTATCATTTAGTTTATCAATGACTATTTGCATCTGACGGTATTTTGCATTCTCATCCTGTAAGCTTGATTTGATATCTCCTATATCAAGGGTTATTATTGGCTGTCCTTCTTTTACGGTATCGTTAAGTTTGACATTAACATTCTTTACTAAAAGATTGTTTCCTACATCTATATACTGTTCGAAAATTGAGTTGGCTGTTACAGTACCTTTACCGCTTATTTCTTTAATAAGTGCTCCGCTCACTGCTGTATCAACAGTGATTCTTGATAGAGTAAAATTATTAATAGTATTTGAGAAAAAAGTTAACAATGCCATCATCACTATGAATGTAATTAACAATTTGCCTGTAAGCTTCTTTCTTTTCGTATACTCAATGAGTTGCGCACGGATCAATTCTTCATACCTCCATTAATAGATTGTTTTATTCTTTGATTCCGGAACGTTCAATTCCTTCAATTAAATAGTTTACTCCAAACAAGAAGATTAGGAGCATGGGCAGCATATATATTGCAGATGCTGAAAAGGCAAGTCCTCTTTCACCGCTGATTATTCTGGATAGATATACCGAAAGAGGCTGCTTGGCAGCATCTCTAAGAAAAACAAGAGGCTGTTCTACCATATTCCAGTTGTCTATAAAAACTAAAATAAACATTGCTGCTATTCCGTTTTTGCACATAGGTAAAATGATTTTAAAAAATATTGTAAACTGACTTGCTCCATCTACTTTTGCAGCTTCTATGTAAGAATCGGGTATCTGGTCCATATACTGTTTCATAAGAAATACTCCAAAGGTATTAAAAATTCCAGGTAATATAATGGATAGATAGTTGTTAACAAGACCTAATTTATCAGCAACCAAATAGTTGGGAACTAAGGTTACCTGAAAGGGCAAGAGCATTACGATTATGTATATAAAAAACAACTGATCCCGACCTTTGAATTTAAGCTTAGCAAAAGCAAAAGCTGTCAAACAAGAAACAACTATTTGTCCAAGGACAATAGGAACAGTAATAATCACTGAATTCCAAAACATAAAAAGAAACTGAGGCTTCTTAACGAGCACATTATAATACTGTTCTATTACAACGACCTCTGGGATAAGCCTCAAACTGGCATATTTATTTGACGAATCAGCTATAGATGAACTTGTACTGCTTGACTCTGAAATCATGCTGTAATTATATGTTATTTCAGTCTCACTCATGAAAGAGTTTGAAACTGTAAGCACTAAAGGAAAAAGAAAGCCTATCGCCATTAATGATAGTAATGCTGTAATCAGTATCCTCTTAAATCTGTATTTCATTGAGTTTCTCCTTTCATTCAAAACAATGGATAGCCTATCTCAATCGGTCTCCACTTACTAGGATTCCTACAAAAGTCCATTTACATTTAGAACTTTTATCTCCTTTCTTCGAAGTATAATACTAATTTGTACTAGTTTAGTGATTTATTAATTTTTCTTTCTATAAAAAATAGTATAAAAACGATGAATACTATGAAGAATGCCATAATAAAGGCTGCTGAAGTTAGTTTTTCATAATCTAACTGCACAAACATATTATTCATGTAATGCTGCAGCATATAAATACTGCTGTTAGGGTGGTCTCCTGAGATGAGATAAGTCTCTCTGAAAACCTTAAAGGAATTTATTATAGACATAATAAAAACAAAAAATGTTGTTGGTGTAAGGTAAACTAAGGTTATACCTGTAAATTGCTTAAATGGAGTTGCGCCATCAATTTTAGCGGCTTCATAGTATTCAGCAGGTATATTTTGCAATCCTGCCAAAAAAAGCACCATACTGTACCCAATATTTTTCCACAGGTAAACAATGACTATAACAATCCTCGCCAAGTCGCTTTCCATCCAATCCACAGGGGCATATCCGAATAGAGTTATCACACCATTTAAAGCTCCATTAATATCAAACAAAGACTGCCAAACAAGAACTACCGAGGCAACCGGGACAACCAGTGGTGTTATGAACAAGGTTCTGAAAATTTCTCTGCCTATTATTGCTTTATTGGATAGAATAAGCGCAAGCAGTAAGGATAACACAATATTGAGAGGCACGCTCAAGCAAGTAAATAAAGCCGTGTTGGTTACAGCTTTAATAAAACTTGGATTCTTTATCAAATCTATATAATTTTTAAGACCTACGAATTCCCCATTAATTGGACTGCTTACAATAGAATAGTAAAAACCTCCAATAAAAGGAACTGCGTAAAAAATAGAAAAACCTATTATGCTGGGGGCAAGAAAAAGTATAGCCAATTTAGCATCCTTTGATTTAAAGTTCTCCTTTTTTGCATTTCGTTCCATAATAAAACAACTCCTTATTCTGTGCTGATATTATTTAAACACAGAATAAGGAGCTATTTTGGAATTCCATCTTATGAACTTCTTAAGATTTTCTTATGATGGAATACTTATAGTAAATGTGGTATTTTCTAGGTTGCTTTCCACAGAGATTGTTCCATTGTGAGCCTTGACAATTTCTTGTGCGATTGCCAAACCTAACCCTGCTCCACCAGTGTTCGTGGAACGTGCAGAATCTAATCTATAAAACTTTTCAAAAATAGTGTCAAGCTTTCCTTGTGGGATTGGATTCCCTTGATTAATAAAAGTTATAACAATATTTTTCTGCTGTTGCTTAGCAGAAATGTCGATAATACTGTTTTCATAGCTATAGGCTATAGCATTTTTCAAAATATTATTGAACACGCGAGCCAGTTTGTCTGCATCTCCTAGCAGTACAAGGCCATCAGGTACATTGACGGATACCTTTTTTTCCTGTGCAGTTAGCATTGGATAAAATTCATCTGCCAACTGCTGGAGCATGAACAGTAAATTAATTTTTTCTTTATTCAAAATAATGGTTTGAAGATTAAATCTTGTGATCTCAAAAAACTCATTTATAAGTTCCTCTAATCTATAAGCTTTTTCCAAGGTAATACCCACATATTTTGCCTTCTGCTCTGGAGGCATATCAGAAGCTTCATCCAGAAGGCTTAAGTATCCTATAACGGAGGTCAGAGGTGTCTTTATATCATGAGCCAAGTAAACTACTAAATCATTTTTGCGCTGCTCTGCATCAAGAGCAGCCTTCTTTTGTTTTTCCAAGTTACTTTTTATCTGATTTAGCTTATTTTCCATAAAATCCAATTCTGGAGATAATGTAATTTCATCATCAGATTCCTCAGAAAGTTTATCCATTCCAGCACTAATTTCATCAAAATACTTGGTAAACCACGAAATTGTAAATTTAAGTAATATAACTAAGAATATTAGAATTACAAAAAATGTAATAACGCTCATATTATTAAGAAATGCATACCGATAAATTTTCACAGCATCATTATCATTCAAAAGAAACGTATTCTTAAAAAAACGGACAATGCTATCACTAATACTAAAATTCTTTTGAATTATAAAGCGCAGGAAGATAACAGTTGCAACCGCGGTAAAAATAATAAGGAGCATTTGAAAAAATACTTTCCTTTTTAATTTTATATAGTCATTCTTTCTTTTATCTGTCTCACTTTTCAATTTTATAGCCACCCCCCCATACCGTTTTGATATATTTAGGATGTTCCGCGTTGTCGTGCATTTTTTCTCTTAGATGCCTAATATGAACCATTACAGTATTATTACTGTTAGTGAAATACTTATCTCCCCATACTTCATGGAACAAGTCTTCCGAGCTTACTACTCGTCCGCGATTTGAGCAAAGAACCCAAAGAATTGAAAACTCTGTAGGAGTGAGAGATAGCTTTTTTTCATTTAGCATACATTCATGGGTATCCCTATCCAATACTAAGCCGGAAAAGGCAATTAAGTGTTCTTCCTGGTTTGGCTCTGAAGAATTATATTTGGTAAATCTCCTGAGCTGTGCCTTTACACGGGCGACAAGCTCCAAAGGGCGAAACGGTTTTGTTATGTAATCATCTGCACCTAGTGTCAATCCGGTAATTTTATCAATTTCTTCTTCTTTAGCAGTCAACATAATAATAGGAAAATTATGATTTTCCCTAATTTTCTGACAGAGAGTAAAGCCATCAATATCCGGCAGCATGACATCAAGTATCGCAAGATCTAACTGTTCCGACTGAACACACTGTAATGCATCTTGACCGTTATAAAATTTGTATATCGTAAACCCTTCATTTTTTAAATAAACTTCAATTAGGTCCGCTATGGACTGTTCATCGTCTACAATCAAAATATTTATATTCATAAGTTTTATCCCCTCTTCCTGATTAACACTCATTATTATAATAATTCAAAACAAAAATTTATATCATATTAATTTTCTTATGAAAACCTTAAGGCTTTATTAATATATGCTTTAATCTTTATGTAAATCATTTAAATACTCCTTAAAATTCTCTAATGTTTTTTATAAAAGTTAGAATAAAATTTCTCATCTGATTTTGTTTCTCTTAAATATTCATCCCTTTTACAAAGTTATAATATATATTTAGTTTCTATTTTAATTTAATTCGTTATATTTTAACATAATCCAATTTACTTAATAACTAATTTCATTTATTTGTAATAATCATTTAAGATTTCTATACTCTTATCTTAAATGTTATATAAAAATTTAACTTATCATTTAAATTTAATCTCTAATTGTGTTTAATTTATGAAGCAGATACTCTTTTTTATTCAATGGATCATAAGTTGTTTTTTGACGTGTCTTTGCAAATTCAGCTGGAACTTCCTTATGTCCATAAAATTTTGTCATAAACATTCCCTTACCTTCTGTATATGAAGCTATTTTCATTTTATATTCCTTCGAATTTTCTACTGGAATCAACCCTTTTATTGAAAATTCATCCTCTATAACAATAGGATTATCAAAGGTAGCTCTCATAGATTCTAAATCCCAAATCGCTTTACTTAAAACATTTTGAGGAATTCTTAATTCAAATTCATGTAATGGTTCTAATAAAACAGTTTGTGCTTTATATAATGCTTCCATGAATACCATAGGCGTCACATTCCTGAAATCTGCTGGGGTGCTGGCTGGACTAAAAAATTCACCACAGGTAAGTGTAACTTTCACATCTGTAACCTCCCATCCAAATAGTCCTTGTTTGCTAGTCTTAATAACTGCTTCTTCAATTGCATTTTGAAAAGATTTCGGCAATGACCCTACTGAAACATTAGATATATATCTAAGACCTGCACCTCTTCCTGCTGGTTCTATTTTCAATCCTACTGTTGCCCAAAAAGGATTCAAGCCTTCCTGCATATGCATTATTGATGTTCCAACACCTTTAGGTGCCTCCTTATAGATAGTTTGAATATTAGAATACTCTACTTTTATTCCATATAAATCATTTAGTATAGAACTTAGTATTTCCATTTGAACTTCGCCGAATAAATTCACATAAATCTCTTTATCTATATCATTCATCTCTAATTCTAATAGTGGATCTTCCTCTGTAAGTAGTGTTAATGCCCTAAATAACTCTGAATTCTTTTCTTTGTCAATTGCAGAAATCGTTGTTTTTAATGTTGGTTTAGCCATGGATATATTCTTAATTTTATTATTTGAAATTCCGATTACATCTCCAACTTGGAAACTCGCAAGGCCATATAAAATACCTATATCCCCTGCTTCTATGCTCTGAGCCTCAATAATTTTCCCATTTTCTAAACTATTAATTTTTTTTACTTTCTCTGTTATATCCTTATTGGGTACTTGAATTTTATCTCTTACAGATATTTTTCCATTAAATAATCTTACATAAACATTCTTTTCGTTTGCACTTGTTCTTTCGATTTTAAATACAACTCCAGATAAATCATCTTCAGAATCACCATTTGCACACGGAAGATGGCTGCAAATTCCATCTAATAACTCTTCAATGCCGAGTCCAATTGCTGCAGCACCACAAAATACTGGATATAGATTTCCTTCCCTTGCATATAATGAAAGTTTTTCTTGTATTTCTTCTTTATCAGTCTCTATCCCACTTATATATCTTTCCAAAAACACTTCATCTAAATCTGATATAACATCAATTGCATCATTATTTATCATGCATATATCAGATAAATTTTTTAAATAAACATCTTTACTTCCCACATCATATGCTTCTTGTAATCTAACAACTTTATTAGACATATTCTTTTTTATTTCTTCAAATACTTTATTGAAATCTGCTCCAATTCTATCCAGCTTATTCACAAAAATTATTGTTGGAATATTTAATTCCTTTAATGTATTAAATAATATTCTTGTTTGAGACTGAATCCCCTCTACTCCTGATATAACTATTATTGCTCCATCTAAAACTCTTAATGAACGTTCAACTTCTGAAATAAAATCTACATGTCCTGGAGTATCAACAATATTTACTTTAATATCATTCCAAGTGAAAGATATGGTTGAAGATTTAATAGTAATTCCTCTCCTACGTTCAAGCTCCATAGAATCTGTCTGTGTGTTACCTAAATCAACCCTTCCAACAGATTTTATGGCCCCACTATAATATAATAAATTCTCTGTTATTGTTGTTTTTCCAGCATCCACGTGTGCAACGATTCCTATATTAATTATTTTCTTCATAATCGTCACCTCCAACTCTATCAGACACCTTTTTATCCATTATCATAGAAACAATATATAGAACCAATACTAGTGTCACTAATAACGAAGTACATGCTATACCAATACTTACTGAAATATTTGTAGCTATAATCCCTATAATTGGCCCACCTAAAATTTGACCTAAGGCATTTATTTGTCCATTTATAGAAAGTACAGTAGCTCTAGCCTTATCGTCTATATGTCCATTAAGCCATGCACTAAATATAGGTTCATTTATAGTTCTAAAGGTATTTGTCGCTAAATACGCTATTAACATTAAATTAAAGTTTTTTGTAATAGCAAATATGAACATAAATAATATATAAACTATATTTATACCTAGCAAAAGCTTTCCATTATTACTCTTATCATCATCAAGCCTATTTGACATAAAATGCATAACCATTGCACTTAATAACATTCCTGCAATTCCAAAAATCCCAAACCAAGTGACTGGGTTAAGATTCCAAAGCTTAGGAAGCGCAGTATCTTGCAGAAAATGTGCATTAGAAAGTCTATCATACCCTTCACTCGACAATCCATAAAACAAAGTTACAGAAAGTAAAATCATAATTATAGATTTACTTTTTATAAATTTAAGACCAGACTTAAAAGTATATCCCATCTTTTTGAATGTATTTAAATCCTCTGGAGCAGAAGGCTTAAAATTATTTTCTGGCATATATAGCCCTAAAAATAATGAAAGAATAATAAATAAAACTCCACTAACTATAATAGGCAATCTTACAGAAAAATTAGCTATTACAGTGCTTAATACTATTCCAATAACTGATCCTATCTGTCCTACTTGTGCCCCCTTCATATAAATTTGATCCAAATCTTTAATCCTCTCTTCTTCTGCAATCCATGCTTCAAGAGATCCGCTGATGAAAGTAGAACCCACTCCCCATACTATCTGTGCTGCAAGTACGAAAATAAAACTAGAAATAGAGCCCTCTAAAATAAGTCCTAACCCTGTTAAAACTGCACCTATAACAATAGATAGTTTACGACTATATACATCCGCAACTATACCTGTAGGAATTTCAAATATGAAACATGCTGTCTCTAAAGTAGTTCCAACAAGTATAAGCTGAAGTGGATTTAAATGAACATTTTCAATGTGATACACTATCATAACTGTCGCTATCAACGAAAAACACATTGCAGTAATAGCTGAAAATAATAAATAAATTTTATATGCTGAAAGTTTATTAACCATTAATAATCACCATCCTAGTATTTCTTAAAAAATTTGTCTTTCTTTTGTAATCTGCAATTTTAAATATATAAATTTTCATAATATTCTCCTTAAAAATAAATAAAAAAAAAGCTGCAAATGAACATAATAATTCACTTACAGCCTTATAATCATATAACCTAAATACAAACATGAAATATACAACTTTAATTTATATAACTTATTGGTAAAGGATACTAAAGAAAATAACAATCCAAAATGCCATGATTATTTTCATCAGGCAAGGAAGCAGATTGATCTCATAGCGGACCTACTAGGGCAATCTGCTGACCCAGTATAATGAAAAATAGGCTCCGCAGATTGACTTGTTATTTTTTTAAACGTTCCAAAATTATACAAATTAAAATCTCATAACATATCTATAAATGTAGCAAAAATAGGCATAAAAATACCGTGTTTAGAACACGGCTTCCTATTATGCAGATAAAGACGTAACATGCTCATTATAATACTGATTATTTTTAGAGTACACAAATAAACATGGCAATATCAATATTTTCATTAATTGATTCTACCACAAATAAAACTTGAGTTATTCAAGCTTTTTTCATATACTTTTTAAAATAATCCTTATTCAGTTAGTTTAGTTAAAAACTACCTCTTTGCGCATATTTACATCACCTTTACATTTATATTCTTTTCATGTTTATATTTTAGTATAGTTACATCATATATGAATTTTAAATTTTTTTCAATGCTTTTATTTTTTAGGCTATGTTAAATAATAGTGTTGATAATGAAGAATATTATCTACTCTATCCATTCACTTGTTCCTTTTTTAATGAAAGTGCTATTACGCCTATGATTAGCCCGCAAGCCATTATCAGTGCAGCGATTAAAAAAGTATTATGTATACCTGCTGTGATATTCTCAGGACTTGAACTATCCATTGCTTTAGTTTTATTAAAAAGATAGAATATTGCACCTATTACAGCAGCCCCTGTAGTTTGTCCAATAGAGCGCGATAAATTAAAAGATACTATGGATTGTGGAATTGTATTAGCTATATTCATAATTCCAAAGTCTTTAGCAGCATCTTTTTCATTTGGTAGAATTCTTGCTATAAGTGCAGTATCAACTGCTAAGAACATACCATAACCAAAGCCGTAAAATATAGCACTTATCATTATGTAAATTACCGAAGGAGCAAAAATATTAATTGAAACCCCTATCACGAGTATAATTCCAGAAATAATTATAAATAGCTTTTGTTTTCTAAATTTATCCGAAAGTATCCCTCCAATCACACAACCTACTGCTAGAGATGACATCATTATAACTATAAACTACCTTATCCTCTTTAATCAATGCAACGCCTACTAAATCCGTTATTATACCAATTACAGCCAAAACTGTAAACCTTAGAATTAATGGAGTCTGTCCCATAATATTCATAATAAGCATCCCAATAATTCCCGAAAATGGGACAATCAAACCTATAAGCCCTGATGTCGTCCCCTACATGATTCATCTACTTAGTCAGGTACTAATGCTGTAGCTGAAGCAGTACCAAAATTGAAAAATAGATTTGCTGCACACCAAAACATACCTATGAACCAAACATTTGTTGATAAAGCGATCCCCATAAGCGAAGCAGAACCAAGCACAGAACCCATTAGTATCCAAGTACGTCTACGCCCAAATTTCAAACTAGTGCGATCAATTAAAGCATCTCCATTTGGATTTGCAAAAGCTGCAACTAAAGCACCAAATCCTGTGATAATTCCAAATGATATTGTATAGTGCTCCGGATCAATTTCCATGACTTTGAAAACAAAAATTATCATCAAAGGGGCCATTAAGGCAATAAACTGACTTCCCTCACTTATTAGTATCCCTGCGATTAATCTCTTAAAAGGTGTTTTTATCGATTCCAAGGCTGTTTCTCTATCCATATTTTTCTCCATATTATGTGATTATAAATGTTCTATAAGTTTCAGCGTGCAGTCAACTTACTATCGTAAGTGATTTATAAGCTATACAATATCAAGTTTTTCTGATTAAATAAACTTTACATTCGTCAGTTTTTCAGATACTTCCCAAAGCTTTGAAGCCACCTTAACATCCAGAGCTTGTGGTGCAATTTTAGCTATGGTAGGATATCCTCTCATCTCTTTCATTTTTGAAGGACCATAATATGTTCCGCCTGTTGCATTTTCTGCTGTCGCAGCATAAAGTGATGGCCATGCTCCATGAGCTGCTGGCTGAAATAAAAACGGACCCATTAAACGTCTTACAATTCCAGTTGGGCTATTCTTTCCAGCTCCATTAGGGATTAATTCCGTTCTTGATATCCCTGGATGTGTACTCATACTGGTAATCCCCCAGCCAGCCGCATCACTTCGTCGTTGCAATTCAAATGCAAACATAAGGCATGCGAGTTTTGACTGAGAATAGGTTACCATTGGGTTGTAGCTGCTTTCTGCTTGAAGATCATCGAAATCTATAACTCCTGAAAGATGAGCTAAGCTACTCAAGGTGATTACTCTTGGCTTATTTCCTTTCTTCAAAAGAGGAAGCATATGTGCTGTTAATGCAAAATGTCCAAAATAATTTGTGCCCATTTGCAGTTCAAATCCATCTTTTGTAACCAAACGCTTAGGCGGAGCCATTACTGCCGCATTGTTTATAAGAATATCTACACTTTTGCGCTCAGATCTCATTCGTTCACCAAATGCTTCTATAGAGGCAAGATCCGCTAGGTCAAGCTTTTCAAAACGTATATTGCCAGAAGGATTTATTTTCTTAATCTTTCTTATAGCTTCTTCTCCTTTATCCTTATTCCTACCTGCCATTATAACTTCAGCTCCTGCACGAGTCATCTCCAATGCTGTTTCATAACCAATTCCACCTGTTCCTGTAATAACAACTGATCGACCTTTTTGTGAAGTAATATCTTTTGAAGTCCAATTTTGTTTCATATTTTCTGCCATAATAACAGCTCCTTATTATTTTATAATTATTGAGATTCCGTAAATGAGTATTGTGTATACTTCATACCTTTATGTTAATCTATTGGTTTTATTGTAACTGTTGAGTATAACGCAATTTAATTGCTAATAGGTAACTTAATATGTATTCTTATCATATCATCCTCACAGTCAGCCCAAATCTCACCATTATGAAGTGCTATAATTTTTTGTGATATTGCCAATCCCAGTCCTGAACCTTCAATTTTGCTGGATCTTGAAATATCAACTCTATAAAATTTCTCAAACATTTTATTTAACTTATCCTGTTCAATATGTCTACCCTTGTTTGAAATAGAAATATGAGTATAGTCTGATATGTTTTCTGCCTTGATAATTATTTCTGATGGTTTAATACTATACTTTTCTGCATTATTTAAAATATTATCAAAAACTCTCACTATTTTTTCAATATCTATTTTAATAGGAATTTCTTCAGCTATATCTGTTATAATGCTTAAACCTTTAGTTTCAAGCACTGGAGTATATTCTCCCAGCATTTGAATAAGTATAGAACTCAAATCCACTTCTTCAAGTTTTAAGGTTATATCTCTACTGGATAGCTTTGTGTACTCGAATAATTCATCAATAAGATTTTTCAATTTTATTGATAGGTTATATGTTGAGATTAAATATTCCATCTCTTCTTCTCTACTTTTATATTTTTCATTTTTTAAAATATCTATATATCCAATTATTGCTGTTAAGGGAGTTCTTAAATCATGAGAAACATTGGTTATTAGCTCAGTTTTTGTATTTTCTATTCCTCTTTCATGTTCAAACTTATCCTTTAGCTCCAAAGACATAGAATTTATGCTTTTGCAAAGTTCTGCTAATTCATCATTTCCACGTACTTTCAAGGTTGAACCTAATTGTTCATTTGCAATTTTAGAGACTTCTTCAGAAATATATTTGATATATTTTATTTTCTTATTTACTAATAATAAGAAAATGGCCAAAAAAGCTGCTATTCCAATTGCAGAGATAAGAAAGCTTATAATACAATAATCTATTACTTGCCCAGCGTTATTTCTTGCCAAGAAATAAGGTATAGTAATAAAAGTCGAAGATATATATACTAACAAAAATGCAAATGAGACAGAAATTATAATTGATAATATAAGTTCAAAACTGATTTTTCTTGTAAATATAGAAAATTTCATATCTTATACCCAACTCCCCAAACAGTCTTAATATATATAGGTCTTCTTGGATCTTCTTCAATTTTTTCTCTTATCTTCGTAATATGCACCATCACTGCATTATCTGATTTATAAAATATTTCTCCCCATACTCTTTCGTAAATCTTTTTTATACTAAAAACTATTCCTTTATTGCTTGCAAGAAGCTCAAGTATATCAAATTCTTTTGGTGTAAGTCTGACCTCATTGCCTCCTGAATACACTTGCCTTGTATCGGTATTTATTATCAAGTTACCAATTTCAATTATATTCTTAGCTAAATTTTGAGGCGTGGAGTATCTTGTGTATCTTCTAATCTGTGACTTAACTCTTGCTATAAGTTCCATAGCATTAAAGGGCTTTGTTATATAGTCATCAGCACCTGATGCCAGACCATGAATTTTATCAAGGTCTTCTGATTTTGCAGATAGAAATATAATAGGCATCATATTAACTTCTCTAATTTTCATACAGAGCTCTATTCCATCCATGATCGGCATCATAATATCTAAAAGAATAAGATCAATATTATTTTCATCAATAAATTTAAGAGCCTGTTCTCCATTTTCTGCTTTTAACACCTCATAGCCTTCGTTTTCTAAATATATCCCTGTAATTTTTCTTATTTCACTATCATCATCAACTATTAAAATTTTGTTTGACATAAAGTTACTCCTTTGCTTTAAGAATTTTGACATTTTAGTACATAAGCTGGAGGAAGATTAAGTACCACTCTTTCTAAATCTATTTTTTTAAAAAAACCTGCAATAAATTCTTTCTTTAAAAGAGTGTACTGAAAAGTTATAAATACCCCATCTTTCTTCAATATACTTCTAGTTTTTCTTAATATTTTATTTGAAGCATTCTTAGGTAAACTTGCAAAAGGTAAACCTGAAACTACATAATCAACTTCATTAATATTGTGCTCTTTTAAATATTTATCTACATTTTCAGCAGAGTCATTTTTTAAGATAATTTTATCATATCCCTTATATCTTTCCTCTAGTTGCTTACAAAATTCTTTATTAAATTCTAACAGCAGTAATATTGTGTCTTTTCTTTTCCCCTCTACAAGCTTGTCTGTAAAAACACCTGTACCTGGTCCGTATTCAACTATGCACTTTGCATTTTCAAAATCAATATCGCTGATCATTTTCTCAGCTAGCCTTTTCGAACTAGGAGCCACGGCTCCAACAATTCTTGGCGATTTAAAATATTCTCTCAGAAACTTCACTATCTTCACACTAAATCTTCCCCTTATTTTTAATAATTGATGGACAGCTATCAAAATTATTACATGGTCCTAGTATAAAGATAAAAGCTTAATATTCTCCCCCAAAAAATCTTAAGAATTCTTAAGAAAATATTGTTAACTCATAAATGAGTTAACTAAGTTCAAGGAAGAAAGTCGAAGATTTTGATTTTCACTTTATATAATAAGCATAGGGAGGTCTGTATGGATTTTAATTTCATTAAAGAATTAGTTTATAAATGTAAAAATGGAGATATGTTATCAATAGATATATTAGCTGTTCAACTATATTTCCCTAAATTATCAAGCTTAAGAGCTCCAAGATTACTAAATTCTTGGAGCTTTTATTTTCATAATGAGATTATTAAGTTCAGATATACTGTCAAATGAACTTGTTATTTTTTGATTTTGCTGACGCACTCTTGTTAAATGTATGAAAGTTCTGAATTGCAGTATAGCTGCTTTTTTTATAGGTGTATATTCTTCTATGGTAATATTCTTCGAGAATAAATATTGTTTAGAATATCTATTCTAGTATTCTTTAGATGCATCCAGCAAAATTCTCAGCAACTGGAATAAATGCATGCACCTTATTTCGGTAAGTTCTATGCTAAAGTATAGTTTTCAACTTGTTTATCTATATCTAAGCTCATTTGAATTGTATATCGTTATGGCGGAGAGAATACTTACAAACATCATAGTAAATACACAAACTAAGCCCATCGAACTAAATATTTCTCTATTTCCCGTTTCCACCAAAGCTTGTCCTATAAAGCTCAAGCCTTGTATCCCATATATGATTGATGCTTCAAGCCAGAACGTTTTCTTAAAATCGTCCTTTTTTTCCACGATATCATATTTTGAGATGTAAATTGAAAAAATCTGTAGAAATATATAGACTACTAAAAACCAACCTAAATAATTTGAAATTGGAACGTTAAAGTAACTGCCTCCATCCTCCCATATCCATACTTTATAAACTGTTGCAGTAATAGGATCCATAACTACATCCCACATTACCATAATAAAAGATGCAATTAACGGTACTAGGAATACATGAGCACCTTTAAGTCTTTTGCCAGTCTGTCCGTTTAGTATGTTTGATAAAGTCCATGCCATATAACCCATTCCAAAGTAAGCAGGCATTATTAATAATGGGACTTCCAATATTCGTGGACCAGACATGGTATAGTGATAATTCCCAAAAGGAAACCCCATGTAAATACTTAAAGCCTCAAAGGAATTACTGACTATCCACGTAACCACAAAAAATATAGCCATATTTTTGAATCCATAACGCTTACCCCCATGCATAAACGCCAAAAGGCATATGCAAAGAGCACCCGCAGGCCTTGCAACGTCACTTAAAAGGTTGCGTGGGGCAGCTAGAATTGAAGTATACAGTATAAATATAACTGCAATTAATGACCATCTTAAAAAACTAAATTCTTTATTTTTATTCGTTGTTATTATATTTTCATTTAAACTAATTGAACTATTTGACATAGCTTTTCCTCCTTATTTTTATTTTTCACACATTGATGCTATCTTGTCAAAATCTACACGCGTTAACTGTTTTGAAACTTCCCATAAGCGTTTTGCAACATTTACATCTTGTGCTTTAGTCGGTATCTTAGCTTGTCCAGGTAGGCCTTTAATTTCATAAAACCCACCCGGTCCGTAATACCCTCCGCCTTCAGCATTTGGTGCAGCTGCTGCGTACAGGGAAGGTAACGCTCCATCCCCAGCCGATTGTCGCATAAATGTAAAGATATTTAACATCCTTGCTAAAAAACTGTTTTCACCTGGACCATTAGCCATCAAATCCGTACTTGAAATTCCCGGATGAGATGCGATGCTCATGATACCCCAACCTGCTGCATCACTACGACGTTGAAGTTCTAAAGTAAACATTAAATCTGCAAGTTTTGATTGATCATAAGCCTCCATTGAGTCGTAATTACGCTCTGACTGCAAGTCATCAAAATTAATTTTAGCTTTTCTTTCTCTGTTTGCCATACTGCTGACAGTGACCACTCGCGGTTTATTTCCTTTTCTTAAAAGCGGCATTAGATGAGCAGTTAATGCAAAGTGCCCAAGGTAATTTGTCCCAAATTGCAACTCAAATCCATCCTTAGTGACTTTTCGCTGTGGTGGCGTCATCACACCTGCATTATTGATAAGTAAGTCGAGGCTTTGACGCTGTTTTTTTATACGAACACCAAACGCTTCTATGGATGCAAGATCAGCTAAGTCGATACTCTCAAAGCGGATATTAGCTGAAGGAACTATTGTACGAATTTTATTTACTGATTCAGCTCCCTTTTTTTCATTACGACCTGCCAAAATGACCTCTGCTCCTGCACGAACCAAAACCAATGCCGTCTCGTATCCCAATCCACCTGTACCTGTAATGATAACTGAACGACCATGTTGTTTGGGAATATTGATATCTATCCATTCTTCTGATTTTTTCATGCTTTTTCCCCTTCCTATCTCTAATTAATGTAATAAGTTGCGACTCCCTTGTGGTAAGTGTTCTTGAAATCTCCTGTAATTGGACATTGTTGTTTTTTACTTGAGATAAAATCCCGTTAATTTATGATAATTTTTATTATGCCGTTATAATTGTAACGTTACATTTGCAACGGATTAATTCTTATATTATATCGCTAATTGCTTAAAGTCAATACTGTCAAGGTCGTCTGTTACAATAGAGAAAAATTTGTTACGCATGACTTATATACTAAAGCTCAAAAAATCACATGATTTCAATATGGTTGCAATGGGACATCATAAGGTATACCTCTGTTTGAGTTTACTTGTACCTTATGCAATAACCTCCCCCTTATAAATCTTAGAAAATCACTGAAGAAGAAATGATATTTGTAGAATTGTTATTTCTGAACACTGGTAGTCATCCATTTTTTAAATTACATTTGTAACGTTACACTTGTAACAAATTGATTCTTATATTATAATGTTAATTGTTGAAATTTATATTCCCAAAGCCGTCTGATACATAAAGGAGGAATTTGTTTTGCCTGATTCTTATACCGAAGTCCAAAAAAAAATCACAAAAGAAAGTATATTCACTGCGCTGATGAAATTATTAGAAAAAAATCAGTTTAATGAAGTAACCATAACACAGATAACTAATCTTGCAGGTGTATCAAGAATGGCTTTCTATAGAAACTATAATGTTAAAGAAGATATCATCATTATCTATCTGGATGAGCTGTTCGATGAATTTATGAATGAAGTTAAAAGTTCAAGGTCCAGCGAAAAATACGATGTTGCATTGCTTTACTTTTCTTATTTTAAAGAAAGGAAAGATTTTATTGAAGTATTAATTAAGTCAGGATTGATATATATCTTTTATGATAGATTGAGTTGTTATTTATTCAACTTTCTTGAGAGTATTGGCGGTAATAACTTGCCGTATAATAATTATCTTACAAGATACGCATCGGGTGGCCTCTACAGCATTTTAATAGAATGGATAAATAATGATACTAAGGAGAGTGTTGAAGAAATGGCTAAACTTATTGCTGAAATCAATATTTAATGTCAATTCTTCTAACAAAGAAATACATATAAAATACTACAAAATGAAAAAAACTAATCATAGTAGAGACAGTTTTTAAATGCTCTCCAGTTACTAAAGGATAATTAAGCCTCACCATTTCAATTCTTTAAAACTATAAAGTAACTTAAAACACCACTTTACAAGTAATTAAAAAGAAATCCCATAAAATACAATGAACCAAACTCCGATTTCTGTACAAACTAATCATAACCACACAAATAATCTTTACAGGACGGTG
>NZ_JBJIAB010000017.1:0-108106 GCF_045310795.1 Candidatus Clostridium helianthi | reverse complement strand
TGGTTTTTAGCGAAATTATTATATCACAAAGGAATGGCTTATTTATTTTTTACAAATTTTGTTTACTCAACAACCTATTCTTAAGAATATGCTGCAATAATGCCAATCATAGAGGAATGCATAATGAAATCAAAATAAAGCAACGATAATTATCTTAATAACCAGTTTAAGCTCATAAATTTCACTATATATTCATAAAATATAATTAGTAGTATTTTATAAATATAAATAACATAAAATCATGTTATAAATAAATATGGGGGAAATAAAATGAGAAAGTTAATATCTGGTGCGTTAGTAGTAATTTCAGTATTAGTTTTAAGCCCAATCGGAGCCAGTGCTGAATGGAGACAAGATAATAGTGGATGGTGGTACTCAGAAGGAAATTTATATGCTAAGGGATGGAGAGATATTAATGAAAAGACGTATTATTTTGATTCAAATGGATATATGAAAACTGGATGGGTGCAAGATAATTATTATGAGACTTGGCATTATTTTTATCAAGATGGAGCTATGGCACATGGTACTGTAATTGATGGATATGAACTAGATGAAGATGGAACTTGGATTAAACCATCCAAGGAAGCTGAAGAAGCAAGAAATTTAATATTAAAAGAAGATAGTAATTACATTTCAAAAATGAATGATGATTACGGAGCTAAGCTGACCAAAAGATATTTTGAAGGGAATATTAAGAAGTTCATAGCCAGCGATAAATGGAATCTACCAGTAGAGGAAGTATATGTTTTTACCCTTACAAGCTCTCATGATTCAGAATTCTGTGGATACATGGTTGGGAAGACAACTAAAAATGTATATTGCGTACCACATCAAGGCGGACTTTCAATATACCAAATAAAGAATAATGAAATAGTAAAAACTTATAAGTGGCTTGATAGCTATGGATATGATGGTAACTGGCGTAATCTAGACAAAGATAAATAGTTTTAAATAAAGTTGGTTTTTACAGTGAAGAGTTTATATATAAGTTGATATTATAAAAATCCAAGGTTGTATTAACCTTGGATTTTTAAGTATATATATTGCAAAAATAATTCTTCATCATAATTCTAAAAATATTGTAAGAATTTTAGCTGTAATTGTGAATTGTGAAATGTGCATTGTGAATTGCAACATATATATGTACAATTTTATAATTCATGCTTAGAAAATATGCTAAGCATGAATTATAAATGCAATTACAAAATTATTAAATCATAAACAAGTCATTTAATCATTCTATTAATATGTTATTGGTTATTGGATAAAACCTGTAAAACTTCATTTATATCTGGAAGTTGTTCTGATGGGTAAACTTTTATCCATTGTACTTTACCATCTTCATTTATGATTATGTTGGCACGGGCGGATATGCCCTTAGTTTCATCAAATATTCCATAGTCAGAAGCTATTTTACCATGAGGCCAAAAATCTGATGGAAGACTAACCTTTTTAATTTGGAGAACAGTTGCCCATGCTTCTTTGCAAGGCTGAGAATCTACACTAAATCCAAGTGGAACAGTGTTGAGATTTTGAAATTTCTCGAAATTAGTTTCTAATGCTCGCATTTGATCTGTACATACTGGTGTCCAAGCTAGAGGATGCCAGGAAAGAAGTACTTTTTTTCCTTTAAAATCAGATAACTTTATATCCTGTTTTTTATTATCCTTTGCCTTAAAATCTGGTGCATCTGCACCTATTGTAATTGGAGTCATTATAATCTTCCTTTCTATTTAAATTCTCTTAATATAGAATTCCCTAAACGATAGTTTTTATGAAAATTAAGAAGAAAAAGTATAAAAGAGTTATTTTTTCTAAAGATTATTCTAGATAAATAATAAGTGAAGCTTTAGAAAAATCAAAGATCATGAACAAAGTATATAAAAATATACCACTTACAAGTGATAACTAACCACTTACTGCTATCGTGTTTACAACGTAAAAGTCAGCAAATATAATAAAGATGTGGGGAGTGAAAATATGAAAATACGGGTTGAACTTGATAATGAAATTAAAGAAAATGAAGTTATTATTAAATGTAATGAATTAAATGAAGAGGTTAGAAATATTCAAATTGTGCTTGGTGAGCTGCTATCGCAAAAAAAGCATATAACCTTTTACAAAGGAGAAACAGAGTATTATCTTTCACTGGAAGAAATTTTGTTTTTTGAAACTGAAGAAAGCGGTATTTGTGCACACACCATTGATAATATATATAACGTAAAGTATAAGCTATATGAACTCGAGGAATTATTGCCAGGATATTTTATGAGAGTTTCAAAATCAACAATACTAAATACAAATCATATTTACTCCATAACAAAAAGTATATCATCATCAAGCAGAGTTGAATTTCAAAATACTCACAAACAGGTGTATGTCTCAAGATATTATTACAAGCCATTAAAAATTAAATTATTAGAAAAGAGGAAATAATGATGAAAAAAGAAAGAGTCTTCTGGGGAATTTTATTTATACTAGCAGGGATCTTTATGGTTATAAGTAAACTTGGATACTTCCCAGATATAAATGCATTTAGTTTAATATTAACAGTTTTTTTAGTAGTGATCATAGCAAAAAGTATACCTCATCTTAACTTTTCAGGTATTCTATTTCCAATTGCATTTATTTGTATAATCTATGCTAGACAATTAGGAATTACAGCTATTACCCCTTGGACTGTGCTTATGGCAGCACTATTTGGCAGCATCGGCCTTTCCATGATTTTTCATAAAAATGTTAACTGGATTCATCATAATCATGTTCATGAGGATTATAAATTCGAAAAAATTGACATAGAAGATGAAGGCAATATTATATTTAGAAATTCATTTGGAGCTTGTATTAAATATATAAATACAAATGAATTTGAACAAGCTGATCTTAACTGCTCATTTGGAGCTATGAAGGTGTATTTTGATAATGCAGTTATGAGTAGCGAAAATGCTATAGTAAGAGTTAATGCTTCTTTTTCAGGAGTAGAGTTATATATACCAAGAACTTGGAAGGTTGATAATAAGACTAATGTATTTTTGGGTTCTGTTGATGAAAAAAATAGAAACAATGAGAGATCGACAAATACATTAACATTAGTTGGAGATGTTAGTTTTTCAGGAGTAGAAATAATTTATATATAAATAAGAAGATGTTACAGAGAAAGTGCTAAATATCATGAGATATAGCACTTTTTTTGTTTAGGAACTACACATGAAGGCAAAGCATTCACAAAGGATGTAGTTCTTTTTTGTGTCCAAATCTGCTATCAGGATTTTTCAGCTCGTTTTTAAACTAACACAATTAATCAATACCTCAATTGTAAATCGAACTGCAATCCTTCCAATTTTAGATTGAGTTATAATTCTTAAATAAAATAAATATACCAATAGGTTGCGTCTTGGATTACAAAAAGATTGGTGATGAGCCAGTCTTTTTTGTTGCTTTGTTTTTATCAGACATTTATCCTTAAAACGTTGGCGGCAGAATGGAGGATATATGTCTAAATTTTTTACTTATGAACAGAGACTGGATTTACAAAAGTATCTAAAGGAAAGTCTCTCATTTAAAGAAATCGCTCGCCGTATGGCAAAGGATCCAACCACTATTTCCAGAGAAGTTCGCAAATACAGTTATGAAGTAGCAACAGGCTATCCTGGATTTCCATTTAACGCTTGCCGGAATCGATTTAATTGCAGATTTAAAAATATCTGTGGCAAGGACTGTAGCAGGAAATCTTCAATCTATTGTAAACTATGCCCTTCCTGTAACCCGAACTGCCAAAATTACATAGAAGAAATCTGTACCGCAAAATACCATGTTCCTTATGTCTGCAATGGATGCGAAACTCTTAGCAAATGTACTCTCATGAAAAATGTCTATGATGCTGAACGTGCTCATATTAAAGCTCACGAGAAGATTTCTGATTCTAGGAGTGGTCTTTGTGTTTCAGAAGATGAAATCAACAGACTAAATCGCATCATTTCACCACTCGTTAAAAATGGGCAGTCTGTAAATCAAATTTACATAAATCATCAGGATGAACTCATGTGTAGCGAAAAGACCATTTACAACTATATTGATGCCTGTCTTTTTGATGTTAGGAATATCGACCTTCCGCGAAAAGTAAAGTTCCGTGAACGCTATAAAAAGCCAGAGTTCAAGGTGGATAAGGGCTGTCGTATAGACCGCAATTACAAAGATTTTGAAGTCTTTATTAACAAGAATCCAGACATTACAATAGTGCAGATGGATTCTGTCATCGGTATCAAAGGTGGTAAATGCCTTTTGACTATCCACTTTGTAGAATGTAGTCTGATGCTTGCATTTCTTCGTGATGCTAATACTTCAAAATCTGTTACGGATGTGTTTAATCATCTTGATAAGGTACTTGGTAAAGAATTATTTTGGGAGTTATTTCCTGTAATTCTTACAGATAACGGAAGTGAGTTCTCCAATCCAAAAGCGATTGAATATCGGAGCACACATCCCCTTTTGCGTACTCGTGTATTCTACTGTGATGCGAGTAGTCCTTATCAGAAAGGGGCTATCGAAGTAAACCATGAATTGATTCGTCGGATTCTTCCAAAAGGAAGTAGCTTTAATAATCTGACTCAAGATGATATTAATCTAATGATGAATCATATTAATTCTTACAAAAGAAAAAAGCTGAACAACCGTAGCCCATACGAAACATTCAGCTTTTATCACGGAGAAGAGGTTTTGCATAAACTTGAATGCAATCCGGTTGCCGCCGGAGACATCATGCTAAAACCAGCCCTTCTCAAAAAGTAACCTTTAAATAAGCAGTGCCGTCAACATATCATTTCAACAAAAATTCAGGGGTGGATTCTCCGATTACAAAAAAATCGAGAGCGAGTCGACCTCCCTTTGGCATGCTCATTTTTCACAATCATACACCAGAAATGAGATGAAATCAAACTGTATTTGGATTATAAATGTGGCTTTTCATTTACAAAACTGGATTTTGGGTTACAAAAACTGCGTTTCATTTACAAAGATTAAGTTCTCACTTACAAATATAGCTTTTAGTTTTACAAAGTGGCATCTGGTCTTTCGATTAACCCAATTAATCAATATCTTCTTGTCTAAAAATAAATAATATATGAAATATAATAAAAATTTATTGATAAACGATAAAAGGTGTGATATCTTATATATAGAATTTAAAAGTGAGGTGCTTTTTATGAAACGATATTCAACGATTTTTTTAAAGATAGCTGTTATTCTTATTGGAGTTCCAGTTCTTGCTTTATGCATATTTGGAGCAGTTCAGTTAACTAATAATCCAGTGAATACAGACTATACAAATATGATATATCCAATTTTAATAGGGATGTTTGTATCAGTTGTTCCGTTCTTTGTTGCATTGTATCAGGCTTTAAAGCTTTTAGGGTATATTGATAAAAACATAGCGTTTTCTGAGTTATCTGTAAAGGCTTTAAAGAATATAAAATACTGTGCAGTTATAATATCTGCATTATATGTGGTAGTAATTCCATTTGTTTACTTGTTAGCAGAGAAAGACGATGCCCCAGGTCTCATAATAATTGGAATGACACCTATTTTTGCTTCGTTAGTAATTTCAGTTTTTTCAGCTGTTCTTCAAAGACTTCTAAAAGAAGCCATAGACATAAAATCAGAAAATGATTTAACAGTGTAAATCATCAAGTTCGATAGTCTAGATATACACAATGAAGAATACAGGAGGAAATAATATGGCGATTATAATTAATATTGATGTCATGCTTGCTAAAAGAAAAATGAGTGTGACGGAGCTCACTGAGAAAGTTGGAATAACAATGGCTAATCTTTCTATACTCAAAAATGGCAAGGCAAAAGCTATTAGATTTTCAACTTTAGAGGCAATATGCAAAGCCTTAGATTGTCAGCCAGGCGATATATTAGAGTATAGAAGTGATGTGGATACTTAAAAATAAGATAAATATAACTAGTTTTTCATTTTGTAAAAGAAAGATTATTTATAATTTGTAGATTCTTTTTTATCAGAGTTCTATAGAGTATGAGCAAGATTACATATTTTATTCTAATAATAGTTTATGTGCAATATGTTAAATCTGATAATTTTATCCAATAAGCATAATGCTTTGAAATTAATAATTTCAATATAATAATTTAAGGGGAAATACTATGAAGATTAAGTTAATTCAACCTGCAATGCTTCCAAGGCCTATGGATACAAAATTAAAGACAAGAATGTCTCCTTCATTAGCTCTACTCACAATAGCAAATCTTACGCCTAAAGAACATGAGATTATTATTGAAAATGAAAATGTTGATAAGATAGATTTTGATGAGAATGTTGATTTAGTTGCAATAACTGTTACTGTAGATGTTATGAATAGGGCAGTGGAAATATCAAAGGAATTCCAAAAGCGTGGGGTAAAAGTAATTGCAGGAGGTATACATATAACAGCAGATCCAGAAGTAGCTGTAAACAGCTTTGATGCGATAATTATAGGAATGGCTGAGAGGGTTTGGGAGAAGGTTCTTAAGGATGTAGAAAATAATTCAATTAAAAAGATATATTATGATATGAAAAATATTTGCGGAAATGAAATAGTATCACCTGATTATAGCATGATAGATAATAAGAAATATTTATATACTAATATAATTAGTACAAGCAGGGGATGTCCTTTTAAATGTGATTTTTGCTATAATAGCTGCACTAATTCCATTAAAACTTATATTAATAGGCCTATAGAAGATGTAATTAAAGACATTAAAGTACTAAAAACAAAACATATTATGTTTATTGATGATAATTTTATTGGAAATCCTAAATGGACTAAGGAATTATTAAAGGAAATAAAACCTCTAAAGTTAAAATGGAATGCAGCAGTTACGTCTAATATAGTGGACATGCCTGAACTATTAGATGATATGAAAGAATCAGGCTGCCAAAGCCTTTTCATAGGTTTTGAAAGTATAAATGGTAAATCAATAGAGAGCGTACATAAAATTCAAAATAGTGTAAGCAGATATGAGAAGCTTGTTGATGAAATTCATAAAAGAGGGATAATGATAAATGCAAGCTTTGTTTTTGGATTAGATGAAGATGATGCAGAAATATTTAAGAGTACATTAGAGTGGATAGTTAAAAATAAAATAGAGACAGTAACGTCTCATATAATGACTCCTTATCCAGGCACAAAGTTATACGCATCATTATTAAAGGAAAATAGAATAGTAGATCATAATTTATCTAATTATAATACTTCGCATGTTGTATACAAACCAAAGAATATGACAGCAGAAGAATTATATAATGGCTATCTATGGATATATAAAGAAGTGTATACTTTTAAAAACATAATGAAAAGACTGCCTAAATCTAAAAAACAATGGATTCCATTTTTAGCTTTTAATTTGCTTTATAGGAAGTTTGGAAAGCTAACTGAGTTGGTATGTAATATAGTTTCATTTGAAGTTATAGGAAGGTTCTCAAGATGGGTTGCTTATAGAATAAAATAGTTATATTAATTATAACGTACTTAAATGGATAATTAGAGCCTTATTTCAAAATATTTACGTATTCCATCTATTAATGTATACTTGTATTGAGTACATATTAGATAATATTTTGTTATGAGGGAGTGATAATATGAGTAAATATAGAAGTTCGTACTGTAAAATTTTCATCAACACTGATGAAGAAGAAGAAGTTATATTGAGTTTAATTGAAAAAATAACAATGGGTAGCAAAAAAAGATGGACAATCATCTCAGATTTAATGAAAATAGAATTGATAAATAATGAAGATTTTAGTGAAGAAAAAAGCGTTAAAGAAGAAGACGGTTTTCTATACTCAAAATATTATCTTGGTATTGAGCCTGGAGAAGATATAAAGGAAGAACAGTATATTACAGGAGTAATAATCTTGCTGGAAAATCTAAGATCATTAGGATATAAGGTTGTTGCTTCTTGTGATTTTCAAAATGAACTTTCCAAATAAAGATATATGTAAATTAATTTAACTAGTTCTTTTAGTGAAATAGAAAGAGATAGCAGAAATATCAGGTTAATGATAATAGTGCTATCTCTTTATTTATTGAAAATAGGAAATCGTATTTTAATTATTGACACAATTTTTGAAAAACATACATTCTAACGGCCTATTTTATGATGTGATAGCAAGTTTACTTAAAGTCCGAGTTTTTCTGAATGGGAAGACTGTAAATAAAACTAGCTGATTGTAGCATGTCCAATGTTTTTAGGTAAAAATATTACTTCAATTATTGGATATAACATCAATAGACCAAGGAAAACAAAGCCTAATTTATAAGAGATAGTAATTGAAAAGAAAATTTGTAGTAAATTAACAATAACTGTAATAATTGATATCCCCATCCCTTGAGCTAATGTTGAAACGACAGCATTCAAAGTATTTGCACTATTCCTATCTTTAGGGGCTATTTCAGAAAAGCTTAGTCCATTGTAAGCAGTTAAGGCTAATGAACGTCCTACACCTGAAACTAGTGCAAGAAACATTATCCAAGCAGGAAAAGTATTAATTTGAATGAATGCTAAACCAATTGATGTAACAAACACCATTCCAAATGATGATAACAGTGCGCCCTTATAACCTAGTTTACGGATAATTGGGTTAGTAAAAGGTTTGATTCCTATGTTTCCAAGAAAAATAAATAAGACATAACTACCTGCTTTTACTGCTGACCATTGAAAGACTGTTTGTAAAAAAATTGTTAATATATACGGTAATGCTCCAACACATAGCCATAGAACAGATCCACTTGTCTGGAATATTCTAAAAGAAGTTATTTTTAGCGAATCAAGTGAAAATAGTGGATTATCTGATTTTTTTAAGTGCTTGAAAACTATAAATCCAAATATTATTCCTAAAATTACTAATCCTAGCGCGCTAAGCCAATAATCTTTTCCGTGAGTGGCTATTTCTGCTCCAACTAAAATTATGCCAGATGAAAGTGCAATTTCTATAAATCCTATAAGATCAAATGAAGTTTTATTTTTTACTTTATCAGTATCAATTAATTTTGCTCCTATTAATGCTGTAATTAAACCTATTGGTACATTAATTAAAAAAATCCATTGCCAGTTCCAGTAGGTAACAATAAATCCACCAACTAAAGGTGCTATTGCTGGTGCGATGAGTGCTGGCCAAATCAAGTAACTAATCATTTTTAATAGCTGTGAAGCTGGTGTTTTTTCTAACACAATCAGTCTTGCGGTAGGTGTCATCAATGCACCAGAAATACCTTGTATAATTCTCATTATCAAAAGGAAAGAGAAATTAGGCGCTAGTGCACTGCTTAAGGAGCTAATGGTAAAGAGGATGACAGCAATAATCCAAATTTTCTTTTTCCCAAATTGATTAGCCATCCATCCACTTAGGGGAATAAAAATCGCAACTGTGATCAAATACACACTAACGAGTAAAGCAATTGTTGATGACCCCGTATGAAAATATTGGGCCATTTTAGGTAGTGCAGTTGTTACTATTGTTCCATCTAAAATCTCCATAAAGAGACTAGCAGCCATTAATAAAGCTACTTTTATTTCTTTTGTCATTTTTATCACCATTCTTTCTTCAGTTCATCTTTAAACTCTTTAATCCAATCAATTGCAATATTTGCCTGCTGTAGTCGTAATTCAAACCTTTT
Organism: Candidatus Clostridium helianthi; assembly: GCF_045310795.1. Classification (NCBI taxonomy): domain Bacteria; kingdom Bacillati; phylum Bacillota; class Clostridia; order Eubacteriales; family Clostridiaceae; genus Clostridium; species Candidatus Clostridium helianthi. The sequence continues at coordinate 98,423 of NZ_JBJIAB010000017.1, read as the reverse complement.
ACTTGCATACCAGTGATCTTTTGAATCTTCCTCAGCTAATTTTTTTAGTGCAAATTGCGTATCTTCAATTATATCTCTTTGTTCTTGATCGAATTGATCCAATAGTTGCATTTGTTCGTCTATTGTAAGGTGCTGCATTACATCAAGTTTTATTAAATAGATATCAGCAGTATGGGCTCCACTTGGAACAGGCATTTTCATTAGCTCAAAAAAACGTTCTTTTCCTTTTTCCGTAATTGTAGCCATTTTCTTATTTTTTCCGTGTGATTCTACGTTAGTTATTTCTAAAAAACCATCATTCTCTAATTTTTCAAGCAATGGATAAATTACTCCATAGCTGACTTTACGATGACGTCCTAAAGAAGCTTGTAAGGCATTACGTAGATCATAACCACTTTGTGGTTCTTCCATTAATTCACCTAAAATAAAAAGTTCATTCATTATTTTTATTTCCTCCAATATATCTTTTAGATATATCCAATATATATCTAAAAGATATATATTGCAAGTTATTTTTATAAAAAAATTTCAAGATTAGAAAGAATTAAGTTCTGGGACTTGTTTAGGAAGAGGCTAATATGATTTAAATAGATGTTGGCCATGTATGCCAAAATCTTTATTTAGCAAGTGAATCAATTAAAGCGGGAGCATGTGCTATAGGTATTTATGATCAAAAGATGATAGATACACTTTTGGGGCTAGATGGAGATGAAGAATTTATTATATATCTTGCAGCGGTTGGAAAAAAGAAAGAATAAAAAGTTAAACCAGTGGGACATAAACATATCTCACTGGTTCTGTTTTAATTAGGTTTTTATATGTTTTCTGTGATTTTACTAATTCCTACTCTTGCGATAAATTCATTAAAAGTCTCATTCTCTAACTTACTTTTTTCAAAGAAAGTTATTATTTTTTCTAGAACTATATGAACCTCAGTAGATTTTACACGGTAGTTTAGATTTTCTGCAAACTGCCCTCCATTGTTTAGTGTACCACCAAGCCATATGGTAAAGGCTTCCTCACAGCTATCTTCAGTTTTTATTAACGCACCTTGAAGGCTGATATCAGCTATATGTTTTTGTCCACAAGAATTAGGACAACCTGTAAAATGGATACGCAACGGTGTATCTAGTTTAATTTTAGAATCAAGATATTTTATAACTTCTTTAGCACGTTTTTTTGTTTCAACAATGGCTAAATTACAGAATTCTTTACCCGTACAAGAAACTGTGTATCCTGTAAAAATACTTGGATTTGGAGAAAGTTGTTTAAATACATCTTTTTTTAATAGAGAAGGTATCTCTTCATCACTTATACCTGTAATAATTAAATTTTGTGATAGTGTAGTTCTAATTTTTCTATCTCCGTATTTTTCTGAAATATGGGCAAGTTCTAAAAGTTGATCACAAGTGATTTCTCCAAGTGGTAAACTAACACCAATATAGCTTTTGCCATCTTCGTTTTGGGAATGTACTCCAAAATAATAAGATGCATTCCATGAAATCAATTTATCATCACCTGAGCTTGGCATATCCCCAGTGAATTCTAATAATTTATTCTTGAATTTTTCTGCTCCCCAGTCAGCTACTAAAAATTTTAAGCGGGCACGAGTACGTTTTTCCCTATATCCATAATCTCTAAAAATAGTACATACACCTTCAGCAACCTTTAGAACGTCTTCTGGTTTAACAAATATATCTAGTTTTTGTGCTAAATGAGGGCTTGCTGAAAGTCCTCCTCCAACCCATACGTGGAAACCAATTACGTCTTGATTATCAAGTTTTTTTGTTGCTGGAGTAAAGGCAAGATCATTAATTTGTGCATGAGCTGCATTATGTATACTAGCTGATATTGATATTTTAAATTTTCTTGGCAGATTAGAAAAATCCTTGTTTAATAAGAAGAAATTATTAACTTGTTCTACAAGTTCAGTTGTATCCATAAGTTCATCTTTATCAATTCCAGCAAGAGGATTTCCAACTATCGTTCTAGGGCAATCTCCGCAAGCCTCAAAAGGACTTAGGCCACAAGCTTCTAATCTTTCATAAATAGAAGGTAAAGCTTCTACCTGAACCCAGTGAAACTGTATAGCTCCTCTTGTAGAGACGTTTGCAATTCCACGTCCATAATCCTTAGCAATCCCTGCTAAAACTTTTGCTTGCTCTGAAGTCATTATTCCAGAATTAATACGAACTCTCATCATAAAGTATCCCTCTCTTGGCTTTTGTTCGTAAACGCCAGCCCATTTAAATCTATTCATATCTTTAGGCGTTATTGAATCATAACCTTCCTTCGAGTATTTGTCAATTATAGTTTCAATTACATCTAAGCCATCCTTTTCAAGTTTTATAATTTCTACGTCATTTAGTCTTTGATTTTTAGCCCAAATAGCTTCGTAAGACATATAGCTCCCTCCTTATCTTATTGCTCATTTTTAATATATCTATATCCTTTGTTTATTCCATCCCCAAAATATAAAAGGTTATCAAATTTTGAAATATTTAATCTGTTTTCATCATCTAAATATTCCTTTGAAATAAGCCTGCCCTTTATAATTCCAAGAATATTAGTAATACCTGCATAGGCATCTTTTTCGATAACATCTGTTAAAGTACATTCTATAGTAATTGGGCATTCTTCAATGATTGGTGCGTTTACAATTTTAGATTTAGAATAAGTTAATTTGGTAGCGTCAAACTTTTGAACTTCATGACCAGATTTAGTTCCGCAAAAGCTAATTTCTTTCCTAAGTGAACTGTCAGGGATATTAATTACAAAATCACGAACTTCTTTAATTTGATTAATTGCATATCCTTTGCTACTAAAGCCAAGAACTACCATATCCTTAAGGCTATAGGAAGATGAAAGCGTAGTTACATTTGGAAGACCATTTTTATCAAAAAAACTTATAAGAATTACAGGAAATCCGTAATACATTTTTTCATAGTTAACATTTATTTTTTCCATTTCTATATTCCTCCTAAAAACTTTGTTTTATATAACTTTATAACATAAATGATAATAGTGCCGTGATATAAATCACTTAACTATCAACTAAAGATGCTGTTTAAGTAATTTATTATACGGCTATATAATATGAAGAATTATATTATTAAAATAGGAAATATTAAATTAATATAATTAAATCACTATTAAAATATTTTCAAATTTTGATTTGAATCACATGTTTATAAATGAAATTCTTATAGAATGAACATATAAATAATAAAGGTATGTAGGAGGAATTTAAAATGAATACTACAAAAATTAAAGAGTTAACAGATGTTTTAGAAAAATTAAACAGACATGGAGTTTCAGATGAACTAAGAAAAGAAGCTTTAGAAATTGTTTCAGATATAAATCCAATTGAGCTATCAATTGCAGAACAAAATCTAATAGAAAAAGGAATGAATCCGCAAGATTTAAGGCATCTTTGCGATATCCACATGGAAGTTTTAAAGGATGAACTTGATAAAATTAAAACAAAAATTAAGTCAGGACATGTTGTTGATACATTTATTAATGAGCATGAGAAAATTCTTGGATTTTTAACAGAACTTGAAGAGATTAATTCGAGAATTCAAAAATCAGATAATTATGATAGCTGCGCAAAAGAATTCGATTCATTGAAAACTGTTATTGATAACATTTTGGATGCAGAAAAGCATCATTTAAGAGAAGAGCAAGTTTTGTTTTCAGAGATGGAAGAGAGAGAGATTACTGGTCCAACTAGAATAATGAGAATGGAACATGATGATTTAAGAGCGAAGAAGAAGTTCTTAAAAGAAATAGCAGAAAATGCTTCTAAATCTGAGTTTAAGGAAGTAAAAGAAAAAGTCGATGATACATCAAAGTATATAGTATTTAACTTAAGAGATCACATATTTAAGGAAAATTATATTTTATACCCTACAGCAATAGAAGCTATAAAAGATAATGAAATATGGGATGATATGAGAAGTAGATGCGATGAAATAGGATATTGTAGTTTTACTCCTAAAGAGTAATATTTTATGTGATATTTCATAATTTAGATTATATTGATAATAAAAAACTAAACAAGTAGAACGTTCTTTTAATATTTTAAATAGTTAAAGAACGTTCTACTTATGTGTAGTTTAGAGGATTAATAATTAATTTGATGAATTTTATTTTCAGAATATATTAGCTTAATCCCATACCTTTTCTTTTTGCAATAATATGAGCTTCAATATTTTCAGCTACTTCAACAGGGTTATCACCTAAAGCTATCTTACCACCAGTTACATCTTTTGCTTTCTCAGTTAAAAGTTCAACTAACTGAGGAGCACCGGTCATAAATGGAGTAGGAGATAAATGAGTGTAAGTACCATAAGCTAGTGCAAAAATTCCATCTATAGTTGCTTTTTGTTCCATCCATTCTGGAGCTGTAACAGCTATTGGAAGATCGGCTACATCAACATCTAAGTGGTCTGCAAGAGCAGTTACAAGCATAGAGATTCTTCCGGTATCTGTACAAGTACCAAAACTTAATACTGGAGGTATTTTTAGCAAGTTACACACTTCTTTTAAACCTTCTCCAGCCATTTCATTTGCAGCTTCCACAGTACATAGTCCAGCTACTTCAAGAGCATGGTTTCCACATCCGCCACTAACTACTAATATATCGCGTTTTATAAGTTCTTTTGTAAGGTTTATAGTCATAGAATCTTGAGGGCCGTTTCTTAAAGTTGAGCAATTTGCAAGAGCTACAACGCCTTTGATTTTTCCAGCAGCAATAACATCCACTAATGGATCAAGCTTATTTCCAAGTGCACCTAAAACAGCTTCAGTTGAAAAACCAGCTATTGCTTTTTGAGTTTTCTTTGGAACTAATGGTTCAATTTTTCTTTCTTTTCTCTTTTTAAAGTTTTCAATAGCAAGTTCAATTAATTTATCTGCCATTTTATCAACTTCTGAAGGTTCATAAGGAATCTTATGTTCAATACCAGGTAAATCAATTATAGTACTTACAGATACTAAAGTGACTTGGTATTTTTCCGCGTACATATCTATGGCTGGAGGTGAACAATTTTCTTCCATTGCAAATACGTCAACAGTACCAGTAGCAAGTAATGGCTCTATAGTAAGCCAATTACCCATGTGACCTACAAAAACTTCATCCATTTCAAATCTTTGAAGTAGTTCTTGACCTGTTTCTATGGAACCAACTATTCTAAGACCTTTTGCACCTGCAGCTTTTGCCATATCTTGAACTTCTTTTGTTCTTGCTTTTAATATTGTTGCAACTCCAGGCCAAGGTTGGTGACCGTTAAATACAACATTTACATAGTCTGGGTCCATAATTCCTAAATCCATGTTAACTTCATGTGGAGTAGGAGTTCCAAATAGTATATCTTGAACCATCTCAAGTCCTATTTGAGTATTATAAATTGTAGCTATACCAAGTCTAAGGGCTTTCATTGCAAGTGAGACATGACTTCCATCTACGTTTGTAAGACAGCTGGCTACACAGTTTTGTTCTTCGTGTACTGTACCTGCTGGATATATAGCTAATCTTTTCCATATTTCTTTTCTTTTCTTAGGGGCAAAAGCTTCTACCATAACATTTTTATCTTCTGCATCTATCTTTTGCTGATCTTCAAGCAATACTGCTAAGTCGATTGCCATTTTGTTAACTTCTTGATTTGTATCAATTCCTACTTTTTCACACATCCATTTAAGTTTATCTACATCAGTAATTTTAAATGGAGTTTTTCCTTCACCAGTAGCTTTTAGGGTTCTAAAAGCTTCATAAGCATGATGGCTATATGTACCAGCACCCATTATGTTTTTTAGAAGAAAGTTCCTCATTGCCATAGCATTAGGGTCAATTCCGCAGACACCTTTTTCTTGACCACCTTTTTCATTAATTCTACATGGACCATTTGAACAGAGTTGACAGCTTACCCCTTTAAGACAAAACGAACATCTTATCTTTTCTTGAGAAGCATATCTATCAAATACATTTGATAATTTATCATCTCTTATTCTTTTTACCATTTCCTCTACAGAATCATGATAACTTACTCTTCCGTTAAATCCTTCTAATTCTTCTAGCATTTTTTCACTCACTAAAATTTCACTCCTTTAACTTTCCTATATGAAAGAAAATTAATAGAAATACCAAGTCTATTATTTCCTTTCAAACGTCTATTAATATCGATATTAACTTTTCCTATTTAGGAATTAATTATGTATATAATTTTTCAGTTTATGGATATATATAAAGAAAAAATGATGGAAGTGTGCGTGGGGGAATTTGTGATAAGGTTAATGAAGTTAGAAATCTAGTTACTTCTGCTTTAGTTAAAACAAAGTATTATTTAAGAATTAAGTTTATTAGTATTCTAATTCATAATTAGAATACTATATTTTAAAATTTAAGTAATGTAAGTCCTAAGTATAACCTACCAGAAAACTGGGGATATTAAAGGTTAAATTATACATTTTGTAGAAATCATGAAGTAGAATTTAACAAATGGGAGGAATCAGCATGAAAAAACTTAGAGATGGAGTATATTGGGTTGGCGCCACTGATTGGAAAGTAAGACATATTCATGGAAATGAATTATCTACGCATAGAGGAAGTACTTATAATTCATACCTTATTAAAGATGAAAAAACTGTTCTTATAGATACTGTATGGGAACCTTTAACAGAGATGTTTCTTGAAAATTTGAGAGAGGTAACTGATATATCAAAGATTGATTATGTTGTTATGAACCATGGTGAACCTGATCATTCAGGAGCGTTACCTGCATTAATGGAGCATATTCCTAATGCAACAGTTTTTGTTTCGAAAAAAGGTTTAGAGTCAATACAGAAGCATTATCATAAGGAGTGGAATTTTAAGGTCGTTTCCACAGGAGAGAAGATAAATATAGGTAAAAATAATCTTGTATTTATAGAAGCTCCTATGCTTCACTGGCCTGATAGTATGTTTACATATCTTTCTGGAGAAAATATATTGTTCTCTAATGATGCATTTGGACAGCATTATGCATCTTCGAGCATTTTTAATGATGAAGTAGATGAAACAGAAGTTAATCAGGAAGCTCTTAAATATTACGCAAACATACTTACTCCTTTTAGTAAACTGGTTACAAAAAAAATAGATCAACTTAAAAAACTTGGAGTACCTGTAGATATGATAGCTCCAGCTCATGGCATCATTTGGAGAAAAAATCCAATGATGATAGTGGAAAAATACTATGAGTGGGCAGCTGGAAAATCAAATAAAAGTGTAGTGGTTGCATATAATTCAATGTGGGGGGCTACTCATAAAATGGCTGAATTTATAGGCAAAGGCCTAGGAGAAGCAGGGATAGAATATAAAATATTTAATGTCGCTACTTCAGATAAAAGTGATATATTAGCTGAAGTTTTTAAATCAAAGGGAATAATACTAGGATCATCAACAGTTAATAATGGAATTTTAACGTCTTTATTACCTCTTATTGAAGACTTAATTGGATTGAAGTTTAATGAGAAAGTAGGTGCAGCTTTTGGAAGCTATGGATGGGGTGGAGAATCAACAGATATTCTTACAAACTATTTAACAAAGGCTAAAATTAAAGTTGTTGAAGATGGATTAAAGTTTAAATATATGCCAAATGATGACGAACTTGAAGAGTGCATAGCCTTTGGAAAGAATTTTGGTCAGAAAGTGTTAGAAGAATCTTAAATATAAAAATAGTTTGCTTAAATAGTGGGTGAGACACATATGCTAAGCAAATTAATGTTATATTTAATATCAAAAGGATCTTAGGGAAGAAAGGCTGTTTTATGCCTAATCTCACAAGATCCTTTTGATGTAGATTATAGATGAAAAATATCTACGGCAACTTTGGGCAATTTATTTCTTTTCATGCGCCTTATTTTAAATTGTACTAAACAATAAATCACTAGTATAAGTAACTATTCTATCAATGCTCTTTAAGTTGTCTTCTTTTGATGAAAGTCTAATTCTTAGAGGTAATTCTATATCAGTCATACCAGTAGATTTAATTATATCAGAAGTATTTAATGATCTTAAATTAGTTTTATTCAAATAGTCTTGTATAACCTCTATAGCCTCTCCACTCCAGCCATAAGAACCAAATGCTGCGCCTAGCTTGTTTTCTAAGTTTAGAGTTTTAAGATTTTTTAGTACCTCTTCCATATTTCCAATCATGTCACCATATTTAGTTGAGCTGCCAAAAAAGATTGCGTCAGCTTCATTAATAGAATTCATTATATTATCCATTGGAACTTTATTTATATCAATAAGCTCTGAAGTTACATTTTGCTCTTCAAACTTTTCTTTAAAAATGCCTGCAATCTTTTTTGTATTACCTGTCATAGTAGAGTATAGAATAAGTGCTTTTTTATCTAGCTCTGTATTTTTGCTCATATTATCATAAATATCTATAAAGCTTTGGACTTCATCTCTAATAATAAATCCATGAGAAGGAGCTATCATCTTTATATCTAAATCTTTGATTTTTTCAATCATTTCTTGAACATATCTTCTGTGAGGATGCATTATCAATTTATAATAAGTAATAAAGTCTTCCTTTATGTCTACTTGAGCTAAGTCATTGAAGTATTCATAATTGGCTACATGAGTACTGAAAATATCACAAGGGAATAAAATTTTATTATCTTCGCAATAAGTTATCATAGTTTCTTCAGTATGAAGATATGGTGTTTGTATAAATTTAAGAATTTTACCTCCTATATCTAAAGTATCACCATCACTTACAACCAAAAATTCTCTATCATGAAGCCTGTACATCTCTTTAAGTTCATTTACAGCCGGCTCTGTGCACACAATTACAGCATTTTTTGCTTTGGCTGCTAAGCTTCCAAGGGCACCAGAATGATCAGGTTCTGTATGATTAATTACAATATATTTAATTCTATTAAGTTCAATCGTATTATTTAAGTTTTGTACAAATTCTTTTCCAAAACTCATATCAACAGTATCAATTACTGTAGGCTTTTCTGTCATTAATAAATAACTGTTATAAGTAGTTCCTTTAGTTAAAGTCAATCTATGAAAAGGCACATCTCTATCATCCACCTTACCAACCCAAAATATATTTTTACCTAGCATAATGTTTTGTTCCATAATATAAAACCTCCATAATTTTTATTTATTTTTATATTTCAATTAGTTTTCTAAGTTGTTGTCTTTCGATGATTTTATTTTATATCCATATCAATTATAAAAATATGATTCAAATCAAAATATTAAGATTAAGTTTTCATGAGTTTTTTATTATAATGATACTAAGGAGAATATTACTTGAGTGGTTTTAGTTAGAATTAAATATACATGGGACACAACTTAAAGTAAGATATTATTTGTAGATATATCTTATAGATAGGAGGATTTGTTATGAATATTCACTGTGGTAATTGCTGCAATAATTGCAGGAGAGGACTTTGTGCTAGCAAGGTTCCAATATTTGAAAATTTAAATAGAGACGAATTAGTGGAGATTGTAAATAAAATTAATCATAAAGAATTTAGTAAAGGCGATGTTATTTTTACTGAAGGTAATATAGCTAATACACTTTATTTTATAAATGAAGGAAAAATAAAATTATATAAATATACTAAGGATGGTAAGGAACAGATACTACATATACTTTCAGAAGGAGATTTCTTTGGGGAATTAGAACTTATAAAACCATCTAAATATGGATTTAATTCAAAAGCTATAGAGGATGTTAAAATATGTACTCTTAGTAAGGAGGAAATGAAAGATATAATGATGAAGAATCCTGAGATTGGAATAAAGGTATTAGAAACAGTAGGAGAAAGATTATCAAAAGTTGAAAATCTTGTTCAGAATTTAGCAACTAACGATGTTGATTCAAGAATGGCTTATTTAATTATAGAGCTTATGGAGAAGTATGGAGAAAATGTTGACGGTAATATTTCTGTAAAATTACCTATATCAAGGGAAGATATGGCGAGTTTTATTGGGGTGACGAGGGAAACCATAAGCAGGAAATTAAAAAAATTAGAAGATGAAAATTTGATAAAAATAATAGGAACAAAAACAATAATTATTATAGACGAGGAAGGTTTGAGGAATTATATATAACATAAGTTTTAGAAAATTAATAGCAAAATAGGAATAACAAAAACCATGCAATAAGATGATTTATATCACTTATTGCATGGCTTTTAATTTTATACAGTGGTTTTATGCATTCTACAATAGAACAAATTTCTTGTCCAACTTTAAAGTTTAGCCTAATATTTGTTTTAAATCCTCATCAGGAGTACTGATTGGTTTAAGATCGAAATTATCAACTAAGAAATTTAATACATTAGGAGTTAAGAAAGCAGGTAAGCTTGGCCCGATATACATTCCTTTTACGCCTAATGAAAGTAATGCTAGTAAATCACATACAGCTTTTTGTTCATACCAAGACAATACTATTGATAAAGGTAAATCATTAACTGTACAGTTAAATGCATCAGCTAAAGCTAAAGCTATTCTAACTGCTGAGTATGCATCATTACATTGTCCAACATCAAGCAATCTTGGAAGTCCTGCAACTTCACCAAATTGTAATTTGTTGAAACGATACTTTCCGCATGCTAAAGTAAGAATAATACAGTCACTTGGAATTTTTTCGGCAAACTCTGTATAATAATTTCTTCCAGGCTTTGCACCATCACATCCACCAATTAAGAAGAAGTGCTTAACTTTTCCGTCTTTAACTGCATTAATAATTGTTTCAGCATGACTTAATGTTGCTTTATGCCCAAAGCCTACTAAAATTTCTTTAACTTCTTCGTCTTCTGTGAAGCCACCAAGTTCAAGTGCTTTATTTATTATTTCAGAAAAATCCTTATATCCATTTTCATCTTTTTCAATATGTTTAATACCATCAAATCCAACAACACTTGTTGAGAATATTCTATCTATATAAGAATCTTTTGGTCTCATTAAGCAGTTTGTTGTCATTAAAATACAACCAGGTATATTATCAAATTCTTTTTGTTGATTTTGCCATGCACTTCCGAAATTACCTACTAAATGAGGATATTTATTTAATTCAGGATATCCATGTGAAGGTAACATTTCTCCATGAGTATAAATATTTATTCCTTTACCCTCAGTTTGTTCAAGTAACATTTCTAGATCTCTTAAATCATGTCCAGAAACTACTATGAATGGACCTTTTTTGATATTTACATTAACTTTTGTAGGTGATGGAGAACTATAAGTAGTATTATTAGCAGTATCTAAAACTTCCATAATCTTAACACTCATAGTACCTGTTTCCATTGCAAGTTTAATCAAATCTTCAAGATTTAAACTATCATCAGTTAAAGCTGCTAAAGCCTTAAAATAGAAGTCATTTACTTCATCGCTAGTATATTTTATAAATCTAGCTTGATGTGAATAAGCAGCAATTCCTTTTAAACCATATTTTATAGTTTCTCTAAGAGAACGAATATCTGGATCTAAGTTTTCATCGTACATTATTCCAGCCTTTTCAGCATCTTCAAGTATAGATTCTTTAGAATCACTTAGGTTGTACAATGCTTCAGGAGAGGTAATATTTTCAGATTTAACCTTTGCTCTTAAAGACTCTTTAATTTCTTGAGATTTTTTAAGTTGAATAAGGTGAGCCTTAGGATCAAAATTAACATTAGTTAATGTCATAAATAAAGAATCTTCAACAAAAGCGGCTACTGATGTGTCAACCTTTTCGCTTTTGTTTAAAAGTTCTTTTGCATACACACTTATTCCTTTCAATTGATAAATTAATAAATCTTGCATTGCCGCAATTTCAGGTGTTTTACCACACACACCTATTTTAGTACATCCTTTACCCCCAGCAGTTTGTTCACATTGATAACAAAACATTTTTTCTACCATAAATAAAAACTCCTCTCATATTTACATAATATAATCCTACGGATATATTATACAATAAAATTGGATAAAAATAAAATATAATAATATAATTTTCATAAAAATGTAAAAATAACCACAACAAATAACAAAATTTTGTCAAAACTTTGATTATAATTTAACAAATATGTATAATGTTTTGCTGATTCTTATAGGAGAAATTCCGAAGTGATTTATTTAAATAATAATAGTATCGAAAGGAATTAAATCTTATAAAGTTAAGGATTGGAAATAGAGTATAGCATTTTTAAATTATTATAATCATATACTTTAGCTGTAGAAATGATTGAACGCATTTGCAATATAAAACCAGTACATAATTTAGCTTATATTAATGATAATTATTATAGAAAATGAAAAGTTATAATTTTTTAATAAGTGGAAAGAAGTAATAGATTATGGAGGAATTAAATTGACCAGTGGCAAAGTATGTCCACTTACAAAAGCTAAGATTCATACGTCAAAGAGACTTGCAAACGATGTTGTAGGAATGCTAAAAGATAAAAAGAATAAAAAGATGAATGCTATATGGCTTGAAGTGACAGGATGTTCAGGAAATATAATTTCCTTACTTAATAGTGAAAATCCTGGGCTTTATGATATTTTAACTGACATGGTGAATTTTACTTATAACAACACACTTATGGGATTAGAAGGGCAGCTTGCTTTTGAAAAGTTTTTAGAAACGTTAGATACAGAGTTCATATTATTAGTTGACGGGGCAGTTTCAACTAAAGAAAAGGGGCGTTATAACATTGTAGCAAATTATAATGGGACAAATATCACAGCGTTAGAGGCAATACAATTAGCTGGAGGAAAAGCAAAGTATGTTGTAGCAGTAGGAACTTGCGCCTCTCATGGGGGCATATCGGCTGCAAAACCAAACCCTTCAGAAAGTAAAAGTGTACAGGAAGTTTTAAATCGCCAAGTTATTAAACTACCAGGTTGCCCTTGCCATCCAGATTGGGTGGTAGGGACTTTAGCACATTTGATTGGTTATGGTGTACCTGCATTAGATAGGGAGGGAAGGCCACTACTTTTTTATGGAGTTACGATTCATGATAATTGTACAAGGAGAGGATTTTTTGATCAAGGTATATTTGCACAAAAGTTTGGAGATGAAGGTTGCATGATCAAACTAGGATGTAAAGGGCCTGTTACAAAAACTGATTGCCCAAGGAGAAAATGGAATGGATATGTTAACTGGCCTATTGGAGATAATACAAATTGTATTGGGTGTGCAAATGCACAATTCCCAGATGGAATGGAACCTTTCGTAAAGTATTAGGAGGAGTTATGGGCAAAACAATAACTATAGATCCGGTAACAAGAATCAGTGGCTTTTTGGAAATAAAAGCAGAAGTAGAAGGAAATACAATTGCTAAAGCAAATGCAAGTGGACTACTCTTTAGGGGATTTGAAAAAATGTTAATAGGAAGATCACCTTTAGATGCTGTATATTTTACAGAGAGAATTTGTGGAATATGCTCTACTGCTCATTCAATGGCTTCTACTTTAGCGTTAGAAGATGCATTAAAAGTAACAGTTAGTTTAAATGATAATTACATTCGAGATATTTTACATGGCTTTGAATTTATACAAAATCATTTGAGACATTTTTATCTTCTATCTATGCCAAGTTATGTAAAAATATCAAACATAAAATTAATAGAAGAACAACAATATACTGATTATAGACTACCAGATAAAATAAACAAAAAAATAGAAGAGGATTATGTAAAAAGTATTGAACTCAGTAGATTAGCTCATGAAGGATTAGCACTTCTAGGAGGAAAAGCTCCCCATAACCATGGGATTTTTGTAGGTGGAGTTACTACGAATATAGATGCTTATAAGCTAGAAAAAGTAAAGAGTATTATTAGAAAAATAGAATCTTTTGTAAAAAACATAATGAAAGAAGATGTAGAGATAATTTCTAAATATTATTCTGACTATTTTAAAAAGGGACAATCTTATCCATATTTTATGACTTATGGAGTATTTGATAAATATGAAGATCCTGAGATTACTTATGTTAAGCCAGGAGTAATGAAGGATAATGTAAAATATCCTTTGGAACCAGATAAAATCACAGAGCAAATCCATTATTCGTGGTATAAAAAGGACGAAGGGTTGGAAGAAGTAGATTTATCTAAATTAGATGCGTACACTTTTATAAAAGCTCCACGTTATTTAGGACTTCCTATGGAAGTTGGTCCTTTAGCAAGGTTAATAGTGAGTGGACAATACACAAATGGACATTCATGCATGGATAGAAATATAGCAAGGGTATTGGAAACAGAAAAGATTATAGGAATAATGAGTAAGCTTATTGAAAGAGTAGAACTAAGACCTAATAATCAAAAAGCTTATAATATTCCAGAAAAAGCTTATGGTGCAGGTTTAACTGATACTACTAGAGGTGCTCTTGGTCATTGGATTGAAATAGATAAAAATGTTATTAATCATTATAATATCATAACACCAACCGTATGGAATTTATCACCTAAGGATGAGTCAAATCTTCCTGGAACTATAGAAGGAGCCTTGATTGGAACTAAATTAAACAATATTAGAGAGCCTATAGAAATCGGTCGTATTGTAAGATCATTTGATCCATGTGTATCTTGTGCAACTCATTTGATTGGATCAGCAGGTGATACAGAAATAGTAGAGGTTTTGGTGTAAAAATATATGCATAGATAAATAAGTTAAAAATCATACTTATGTGATAACTCGCCGGAAGAATGAATACTCTGTTGTTTCGGTTACTGGAGAATACAGCTGTGGATTTCTAATAGCAGAAGTTGCACCCACTGTTGCATGCTCCTGAGGGAAACTCATGACAAGCAACAGTGGAACAACTTCTGCTAAAGAAATACCTACAGCGATATTCTCAGATGCAACACTACACAAAAGAGTATTCATTCTTTCTAGTGTGGAATACATTTTAAAGTACAAATTTGGATCGAAATTCGTTTATCTATAGAAAGTGGAGAAATATATATTATGGTAAACTCTAATATTAAAGTGATTGCGATTGGAAATGTTTTAATGAGGGATGATGGTATAGGAATTGAAGTAGCAAAAAAGATAGAAAAGAAGCTTTTAGAAAAGAATATTAAAGTTATTTATGGAGAAACCGATGTTCAATACAGTATTGCCAGTGTAAAAGAAGATGATTATATTTTTATTTTAGATGCTGCATATTATGGAAAGAGTCCAGGTGAAATCACTTGTTTGCAGTTAGATGATTTTGTTTCTAAGAAAAAGGGATATTCCCAGCATAGTTATAATTTCTTGGATTTATTAAAACTTTTTTATCCTAGTGCTAAAGGGCAAATTTATGGAATCGAAGTTAATGATGTTGGAATTGGCTTGGGATTGAGCGAAGAATTACAAGAGAAATTAGAAGGGATTTCTAAAAAGATTTTAGATGAAATAGAAACATATGTACTTAAGTTACAGTCAAAAAATAAATGAAGGGATAGTGAAAAATATGCATGATACTATTTTATTAAGTAAGATTTCAGAAGAATTGAAGAATATATGTGAAGCTAATAATATTAATAAAGTTAAAACATTCACTGTTATTGTAAATCATAGAAGTCATGTTAATGAGGAGAATCTTTATGAACATCTTCAGAATTTTAATTCAAAGTTAGTTGGAAAATGGACAAAAATTAATGTACAGAGGGAAGATATACAGGATCAAACAGCAATTCTTAAAAGCATTCAAGGCGAACAAAATGAAAATTACTTAATACGATAGCTCATAACATATAAATAGAGAAGGTCTTTAATATATGAGATATATAGTAAAAATTTACGGAATTGTTCAGGGCGTTGGATTCCGTCCATTTGTATATGAAAAGGCAAGGGACTTTAAAATTCGTGGATCTGTTCAAAATATAGGTGGTGCCGTAGTAATTGACTGTTTAGGTGAGAGGGAAAACATAAAACGGTTTATGTTTAATATTATAAAAAGACCTCCGAGTATTGCAAAAATAGAAAGAGTTGAGTGTACTTTAATTAAAAAAGATTTAAGTACTATTTCATGCTTAGATGAAAATAAATTCATAATTAAAGAAAATAATAATAAAAAATTTGTTATTAAGGATAGCGCTGAACAAAAGAATGGAATGAGATTTGTTTCACCTGATATAGCAGTTTGTGATGAATGTTTAGAAGATATTCGAAGTAAAGGAAACCTTCGTTATAAATATGCTTTCACAAATTGCACTCAGTGTGGACCTAGGTATTCAATTATCAAGGCTTTGCCATATGACAGACAGAATACTACTATGAAAGAATTTTATATGTGCGAGGAATGTAAAGACGAATATGAAAATCCACTCAGTAGGAGATTTCATGCGCAGCCAAATTGCTGTGAAAATTGTGGACCTAAACTCTTTTTAACAAATAATCATGGAGAACAAATTAAGTGTGAAGATCCTATTAAAGAAACTATTTCACTTATTGAGGAAGGAAAAATATTGGCGATTAAGGGAATCGGAGGATTTCATCTGGTTTGTGATGGAAGAAATGAGCAAGCTATTAATTTGCTTAGAAGTAGAAAACAAAGGAAAGATAAACCATTAGCTTTGATGGCAAAGGATATTGGAATTGTTAAAGAGATTTGCTATATATCTGATAAAGAAGAGGAAGTAATAAGCAGTAATAAGAGACCCATTGTAATTTTAAAGAAGAAATATCCTTTTGTATTACCAGAGGCTATAGCACCAAAGCAAAATAGTTTAGGAGTAATGCTTCCGTATACTCCCCTTAATTATCTATTATTTAATGAAAAGTTAGATCTTTTAGTTATGACTAGTGGAAATATAAGCAGTATGCCAATGGAATATAAAAATGAAGAAGCACTAAAACATTTAAATACAGTGGCAGATTATTTTCTGATGAATGACAGGGAGATTTACGTCCAGGTTGATGATTCTGTTGTAAAAGTCATAGGTGAAGTAGAAAAGGTTATTCGTGGTTCAAGAGGATATAGACCTTATTCATTAAAAGCAGGAGTTAAAAATGAAATTATAGCGGTTGGAGGACAGCAGAAAAGTACTATTTGTGTTTCTAAAAATGGATACGCATATTTGAGTCAGTATTTAGGTGATTTAGGAGAATTTAATTGTTATAAGAATTTTAAATATGCACTAAAACATTTTTGCAATTTATTTGATATTAATTCGGATGTATTGGCGTACGATATGCATCCAGCATACTCAAGTACTAAATATGCAAAGGAAAAGAAAATGAGAAAAATAGAAGTACAGCATCATCATGCTCATATGGTTAGTTGCATGGCTGAACATTCTATTTATGATTCTGTAATTGGAATTATATTCGATGGAACTGGATTTGGACTTGATGGCGCAGTATGGGGTGGTGAATTTTTGGTTGGAAATCGAAGAGTATTTAAAAGAGCAGGGCAATTGAAATATGTAAATCTCCAAGGAGGAGAACAAGCTATAAAAGAACCTTGGAGATGTGCTTCAAGTTATTTATATGCTTTAGGTTATGATCCAGAAAAAATAATTCAAGGAGTAGATAATGAAAAAATTAAAGTAGTTAAACAAGCTTTAAATTCAAAAATAAATTGTTTTGTATCTTCAAGTGTTGGAAGATTGTTTGATACAGTAGCAGCCTTATGCGGAATCAGAAATAGTATATTTTATGACGGACAGGCAGCAATAGAACTAGAAAATATTATTGATTATAAAATTAAAGAAAGTTATTTATGCGATATTAAAGAGGAAAATGGCATCTTTAATATTCAATACAAAAGTATTATTGAAGGAATCTTGGGGGATATTGAGAAAAAGGAATTGATTTCTAAGATATCGTCTAAATTTCACAACTCACTTATTAAAGCTTCATGTGATTTAGTTTGTAAGCTTAGAGAAAAGAAGCATATAGATAAAGTTGTTCTTAGTGGTGGTGTTTTTGAAAATCATTATCTTTTAAAAGGAATATATGTAAATCTGATTAAGCAAGGATTTAAAGTGTTTTATAATGAACAAATTCCAACTAATGATGAGGGAATTTCTTTTGGCCAGCTCCATGTGGCAAATGCAATTATTGAAAAGAAATAATATATTTAAATTTGTTATGTATATTTTTCATAAGACTAAGAAGCAAAGTGAATTCATATTGTATTCACTAAGTTAATCTACTAATGTTATGTTAGAAAAATAGGTTGTCAGATTGATTTACGATTTTTATAAGTGTGAATAAAGAAGGAAGGTAAGTTTATGTGTCTTGCAATTCCAGCACAAGTTAGAAACATAGATAACTATAGTGCAATAATGGATATTATGGGATTAGAGAGTAGAATTAATATTCAGCTTATTGAAGAACTAAAAGTGGGAGATTATGTTTTAGTTCATGCAGGCTGTGCTATTCAAAAGATTGACAAGGATTATTTTGAAGAATTACAAAGTATATTTCAATCAATACTTAATAGCGAGGAAAAAGTATGAATAAAGAAATTTTGATTAAAAATATTCTTAACGAAATTCAAAAGTCTCAAGTCAAAAAGTTTAATGTTATGGAAGTTTGTGGAACTCATACTCAGGAACTTTCAAAACTTGGAATTAGACAATTGGTTAATCCTAATATAAATTTACTGTCAGGACCAGGGTGTCCAGTTTGTGTTACTCCAGAAGGTTATATAGATGCAGCTATAGAATTACTTAAGAATTCAAATGTGATTTTAAGTACTTTTGGAGATATGATTAAAGTAAATGGAAGTAGAGAGAATTTAATTAAGCAAAGAGAAAAAGGAAAAAATATTAAAATATTATATTCACCTCTGGATTCAATAACACTTGCAGAAGAAAATAAAGATAAGGAAATAGTTTTTCTTGGAGTAGGCTTTGAAACTACAACTCCTATAATTGCTTTAGCTGTAAAGATAGCACAGGAAAAAAATATAAGAAATATTTCATTTTTAATAGGAATGAAAAGAATGGAGCCAATACTCCATTACATACTTAAGCAGCCTAATCACAATATAAATGGATTAATGTGTCCAGGACATGTAGCAGCAGTAAAGGGAGCAGATTATTTTAAATTTATTGTAGAGGAATATAATATTCCAGCAGTAATTGCAGGTTTTCAAGCTCTAGATATTGCTAGTGCTTTATATTTTTTGACGGAACAACAAAATAAAACTGAAAAAAGATTTGAAAATTTATATAAAACTTGTGTAAGCCAAGAAGGAAACAAAAGAGCAAATGAATTAATAAGTGAAGTATTCACATATTGCGAACATGAATGGAGAGGAATAGGAGTTATTAAAGATTCTGGATTTACTTTGAGGGAGAAATATAAAAAATATGATGCTTCTGAAAGATTTGGAATAAATTTAAGTAAGACTTCTGAGAAAAACTATATTAGAACTTGTGCATGCAGTGAAATTTTATTGGGGAAGAAATTACCTAATAAATGCGAGCTTTTTGGAAAAGGTTGTACACCAGAGCATCCAATAGGACCTTGTATGGTATCTACGGAGGGATCTTGCTCTATTTTTTATAAGTATGGGGGAGTGGAATAAATGAATGAAATGATTAAGATTATTCATGGTGATGGAGGAAAGCATACAAAAATATTAATTGAGCAGCTTTTTTACAAATATTTTAATAACAATATTCTTTTACAAGAACAAGACTCAGCAACATTTACAGCAGTACAAGGAAAAATGGCTTTCACCACAGATTCTTTTGTGGTAAAGCCACTGTTTTTTTCTGGGGGAAACATAGGAAAGCTTGCAGTTTGTGGTACTATTAATGATTTAGCTGTATCTGGAGCACAGCCATTTTATTTAAGTTCGAGTTTTATAATTGAAGAAGGATTTTCAATGCAGAGCCTTGAAGAAATTGTTAAGTCTATGGGGCAAACCTGTTTAGAATGTGGGGCTAAGATAGTAACAGGAGATACAAAGGTAGTTGAAAAGGGAAGTGTAGATGGAATATTCATTAATACTAGCGGAATCGGATATATAATTAACGGATATGAAGTAAAAACTATTGAAGAAGGAGATAGAATTATAATAACTGGTGGAATCGGCGAGCACGGAACAACAATTGCAGTAGAGAGATATAACTTAAAAGTAAAAGGAGACTATAAAAGTGATTGTGCACCACTATTTCCGTTTATAGAAGAACTTAAGGAACAGTTTCCTTCAATAAAAATAATGAGGGATCCAACTCGAGGCGGATTAGCCACTGTATTGCATGAATTTTCATCACTTTGCAAGCTTGGGATACACCTAATAGAAAAGGAAATTCCAATTAGTGAAAGTGTTAAGGCTATAAATAATCTTTTAGGATTAGATCCATTATATATGGCTTGTGAGGGAAGAATGGTACTAGTTGTTAAAGAAACCGAGTCTAAAAAAGTACTTGATATAATTCGTTCACTTAATCAAGGAAAAGGAGCGAGAATTATAGGTGAATTTATTAAAGACTCTAATCAGAATATATTTATAGAAAACGGATTTGGTGGAAAGAGAGTAGTATCACCTTTAGAGGTAAGTATGCTGCCTAGAATATGCTAAGGTAATATGCACAGAGAAGTGAAATCATCATGTATTCGCCATCAAAGAATTAATAGTCAAATGAAATACAGAGAGTTAAAACTAACTTATATTTGAAAGTAGATTAAAACTTATATCCATAATGGCTAAAAGATGATATACTAATACGAGAAAGGGAGCGAGTTTCTTGGAAGCATATAAAAGTTTTGAATTATTAAATGATAGATGTAGATATATCTTTCGAATTATACAAGGAAATGGTCCTATATCTAAAAATGAATTGGCAAACATAACTAATATAAAATTAACTACATTAAATAGAGATCTTAAAATATTAATTGACGAAAAAATTATTGTGGAAAGTGATATTGGAGAATCTACAGGGGGAAGAAAGCCTAGTTTATATGATGTAAATCATAGTGAATTTTATATTATTGGAATTGATATTTCAAGAATTTATACTAGAATAGTTATAACAAATCTGAAATTAAAAATACTAGAAGAAAAATTATTAAGCCATGAATATGATATGAATACAATATCTGAAATTATACCTAATGTTATAAAAGAATGTTGTATGAAATTAAAAATACATAAATCATCAATTATTGGAATTGGAATAGGGATAGTCGGTGGATTTAATTCTGATCTATTAAAAGATGAACTAAAAAGAGAATTTGATACAATAATATGTATAGATAATGGCGCTAATGCAGCTGTTATAGGCGAATATAACTTTGGAATTGGGAAAGGTAAAAAGAATATTGCATATATTAACTGCGGTGTAGGAATAAGAACGGGGATTATATCATCCGGAGTTATAATTCGAACTATTAACAACGTAGAAGATGCATTTGGACATATGGTTGTTGATGCTGACGGGGAATTGTGCTCCTGTGGAAATTATGGATGTATAGAAAGTTATGTATCAATATCCAATATAACAAAAAAGTTTATAGATGAAATAAAAGAAAATAAATCATCTTGGTTAAATAAAAATTTAAATGATATTAATTATATAGATGTTTGTAGCCTTGGAGAAAGAGAAAATGAAGCGGCTATGGGTATTATAAAAGATTCGGCTTTATATTTTGGAATAGGACTTTCAAACTATATTAAGTTATTTAATCCAGAGCTTATAATTTTAAGTGGTCCATTAATACAGCAATCAAAGTTGTTTTATGAAACTACAAAAGAAATAGCTCTTCAAAAGTGTCACATAAAAAATAATAATATTCAATTTAGTAAGGGTGGATATTTTGAAGATAAATCTATAGCTGTAGGAGCTTGTGCTATGGTTATACAAAGGATACAAAATTAGAAGATAAGGAAGTGAAATTATGAATCCAGTGGCATTTTCAATTGGAGGATTTGATATTAGGTGGTATGGGATATTAATTGCAACAGGTATTATGCTTGGAATATTAATATCTCAATATAATTGTAAGTGGAGAGAAGTCGATTATGATAATTTGCTAAACATTGTATTATTATCTATTCCAATTGGTATAATAGGTGCAAGACTATATTATGTAATATTTGAATTTGATAACTATAAAGATAATATTATTAATGCTTTTAATATAAGAAATGGAGGACTTGCGATCCATGGGGGGCTAATTTTTGCATTAGGAACAGCATTAATTTATACAAGAATTAAAAAATTAAGCTTTATTAAGTTTGCAGATGTGGCAGCACCTTCAATTATTTTAGCTCAGGCTCTAGGAAGATGGGGAAATTTCTTTAATCAAGAGGCACATGGTGATGTAGTTAGTTATGAATTTATTAAGCATTTTCCTATGTTCATTCAAAAGGGGATGAATATAAATGGATTGTATTATAATCCTACTTTTTTATATGAATCTCTCTGGAATTTAACTATATTTATAATACTAATGATTATGCTCAGAAAATGCAAAAAAAATGGAATAGTATTTTTTACATATATAGGATTGTATTCTATAGGTAGATTCATAATTGAAGGAATGAGAACAGATAGTTTAATGATAGGAAGTTTTAGAATGGCTCAATTGGTAAGTTTAGCAGGAGTCATTGTATGGATAATATTTATAGCTGCAAGTTATTATAATAGCAAATCTAAAGGGAGTACTTATAAAGAGTAAATTTTATAATTTTATCTATAATAAAGGAGCTCAATTTAAGAGTTCCTTTTGTTAATAATATTTTAAAATAGCATTTGTTTAATAACTGAAATTTTGCAAATAACTTAATGAGGTTAGAACAATGTTAAGTAAAAGGTAAGCTGATATTTTAACGATATATCGGCTTATTTTTTTGCCCTAATATATTATTTTGTAGTGTGATAAAGTTACTGGTAATAGAAGAGCAATTTTATAAGATAAAAAAGAGCCAAACAAGTAAGGTTAGAAGTTTAGTTGGAGAGTGATTAGTTGCCTTTTAAACTAAGCCATCCGGATTGTATTGAATGTTGAAAGTGTGTTATTGAATGCCCTAAAAAAGCAATTAGATATAATAAAATTACTATAAAGTAAGGAACTAAGCACAAAATTGTGTTTTGAAATATAAAATTTAAAACTTATATCCAAAATGGTTAAAAGGTAGTGTATAATATAGGAGAGTTATATTAATATAATTAATAGTTTTTAAATTTTAGAAACTTGTTTAATTATAATGCATAATTGTTATGGAAGAAGGTTTTAAATTTGATACAATTTTTATGGTTAACTCCTTTAGGATTTTTAGTTGGAGCATTTGGAACTCTAATAGGTGCAGGAGGAGGATTTATATTGGTACCTATTTTATTATTGTTATATCCAGATAAGAGTCCAGATACAATAACGAGTATTTCTTTAGCAGTTGTATTTTTTAATGCATTATCTGGCTCTTTTGCTTATTCGAGGATGAAACGTATTGATTATAAATCAGGAATAATTTTTGCAATAGCAACTCTACCAGGATCAATATTAGGATCAGTGATAACATCATACGTACCAAGGCAGCTTTTTAATGGGATATTCGGTGTGTTACTGGTTATTATATCCGTATTCTTGATATTAAGGACCAAGGATGAGAAAGCAGAAAATAGATTAGTAGTTAAGAATGGCTATATTACAAGAACAGTGGTAGATATTGAAGGGATAGAGCATACATTTTCATATAATCCTGTAACTGGAATAGTTGTAAGTATTTTTGTTGGCTTTATGTCTAGTTTTTTAGGTATAGGAGGAGGAATAATACATGTTCCAGTACTTGTCAATATATTAAATTACCCCGTTCATATTGCAACTGCTACTTCGCATTTCGTTCTAGCAGTAATGTCATTATCAGGAACTATGGTTCATATAGTGAATGGAGTGCTTCAGTCAAGCTTTATCCAAACAGCTGCATTATCTATAGGTGTATTATTTGGAGCGCAGTTAGGTGCGACGCTTTCAAAAAAGATTCACGGAGTAGCGATAATTAGAAGTCTTGCAGTTGCGTTAGCTATTGTAGGGGTAAGAATATTCATTATGGCATTTTAAATCTCGAATCATTAAATATTTTAATGGTTATCATTAGGTATTTATATTTTATTTATTATCATATATCTATTATACTGAAACAAAATGAGAAAGAATTAGTAATTCATAGTTAGGGAGATGTATGATTATTATGGTTAATGAGAAGAGACAAAAAGAAATGAAGGCATTAGGTTTTTTATTACAAAATGATAGGGAACATTACGCAGTAAGGTTTTTAAGTAGAGCAGGAAATTTTACAGTTGAAGAATTAAACAACATAAATGGGATTGCTAAAAAATATGGACGAGGGTATTCAGGACTTACAACAAGACTTCAAATTGAAGTTCCTTGGATTAAAGATGAAGATGCAGAAAAAGTAATGGAAGAAGCAAAAGCTTTGGGGCTACGTCATGGTGGAACTGGTCAGAAAATAAGGCCATTAGTTGCATGCAAAGGAACCGTATGTCTTCATGGTAACATTGATACTCAGGCAATCTGCAGAGGACTAGAGGAAAAATATTTTGCGACAGATACTCCTCACAAGTGCAAAATAGGAATAGTTGGTTGTGCAAATAATTGTGCAAAAGCTAATATAAATGATATTGGAATAATGGGAAAGACAATCCCAGAATTTAATTTGGACAACTGTGTTGGATGTAGAATTTGTGTTAAAGGCTGCAGGCAAAAAGCATTAGAGGTAGTAAATAGAAAAGTAGTATATCATGAAGAATTATGTGTAAGTTGCGGTGAATGTTTTAGATTATGTAGAACCAATGCAGTTGGTATTAAAGAAAAAGGTGCAGAAATTTTTGTTGGTGGAAGATTTGGACGAGGAATAAGAATAGGAGATTCTTTAGGAAAGATATTTAAAGAAAAAGACATAGTATTTGTAGTTGATAAGATTATGGAATGCTATAAAGAAATTGGAGTAAAAGGAGAAAGAATCTCGACAGTAATGGATAGAGTAGGAAAAGAAAAATTCATATCTGAAGTATTAAGCAGACAATAAGACATTTTATTTGTTGTCCTTTATGAACCTTAGCTTAGTTATAGAGAGAAAGACTATGAATTAGTTTTATCTCTCTTTTTTGTTATAATTTGTTTATGTGACTATGTCACTTATATTTTCTAAAGATTTATATATAATAAAGTCATAGAAGGAAATAGGTAAGTAATTGTGGAAAATAGACATAAGGCAACTTAACAGAATTTTCAATAATTGTGATTAACTTAATTAGCAGAATACTAATAAGTATAAAAAGAAAATACATAGAGCTTAATAGGTATAAAATCATAATTGATAGAGATTTATATTAAAATTATAAGTTGAGGTTAGGAGGAAATGGTCATGAAGAAAAAAATATTAATAGTTGGAGGAGTTGCGGGTGGAGCATCTGCCGGAGCAAGACTTAGAAGACTTAGTGAAGAAGATGAAATAATAATGTTTGAAAAAGGACCTCATGTATCTTTTTCAAATTGTGCACTCCCATATCACTTAAGTGGAATAATAGACGAGGCTGATAGGTTGGTTCTAATGAGTCCTGAAAAATTTCTTGTTCAATATAATATTAAAGCAAGGGTGAACAATGAGGTTTTATCAATAAATAAAGAGGAGAAGTATATAACAGTTAAAAACTTAGAAAATGGTGAAACATATAAAGAAAACTATGATAAGTTAGTATTATCTCCAGGAGCTAAGCCAATTGTACCTAATATTCCCGGAATTGAAGAAGTGAATATTTTTACAATAAGAAATGTTGTTGATATAGATAAGTTAAATAAATATGTTAAATCAATTGATAAACAGGATATTGCAGTTATTGGTGGTGGATATATAGGAGTTGAAGCAGCAGAAAACTTAAGAGATGCTGGTTATAATGTATCCCTAATAGAGGCAACTGATCAAATATTAAGACCTTTTGATTATGATATGGTTCAAATATTTCATAAAGAATTATATGATCATAGTATAAATTTAATTGTTGGAGATAAAGTTGAAAAGTTTGAAAAAGATACGGTGATACTATCATCAGGCAAAAGAATTAGTGCGAAGGTTGTTGTAATGGCAATAGGAGTATCACCGGAAACAGCCTTAGCAAAAGGAGCAGAGTTAGATATTGGAGAAACTGGAGCAATAAAAGTAGATACAAATTACAAAACTAATGATGATAGTATATATGCAGTAGGAGATGCCATAGAAGTTTATAATTCATTAACTCATTCTAATGTGAAATTATCACTTGCAGGCCCAGCTCAAAAGCAGGCAAGATCTGTTGCAGATCATATAAATGGAAAGAAAGGCTTAAATAAAGGATATATAGGTTCATCAGCTATAAAAGTTTTTGATTATAATGGAGCATCAACGGGGTTAAATGAAGCACTTATAAATGTTCTCAACATGAATATACAGTATGATGTTGTAAGAGTAATACTTACAGATAAAGTTGGAATAATGCCTAATTCATCGCCTGTACATTTAAAATTATTATATGAAGTTCCAACAGGAAAAATTTTAGGAGCTCAAGCTATAGGTAAAGGTGATGTTACAAAAAGAATTGATGTAATTGCTACTGCTATAAAGTTTGGTGGAACAGTAGAAGATTTAAAAGATTTAGAATTATGTTATGCACCACCATTTGCTACAGCAAAAGACGTTGTTAATTATGCTGGTTATGTTGGTTCTAATCTTTTAAATGGCGATTTTAAGCAGGTTAATATAGATCTAGTCAGAGGACTTGCTGAACGTAATGCTTATATAATAGACGTTAGAGAAAGAGGAGAATATGCTAATGGACATATTAAAAACGCAATTAATATTCCATTAAGTGAACTTAGACAAAGGATAAATGAGATACCAAAAGATAAACCAGTATATTTACATTGTAGAACTGGTCAAAGAAGTTATAATGCAACATTAGCACTACAAAACTTAGGTTTTAATAATGTTTATAATATTACAGGTAGCTTCTTAGCACTATCATTTTACGAATATTTTAACGACCAAACTAAGAATAGGGAAAGTATAGTTACTGAATATAATTTTAAGTGATTTGTCATATTAAATTTATTAGTTGCAAAAGGAAAAGTAAGTAAATTATAATATTCAAAAGGTTCAAGTGTTGAATAAGAATAGCACTTGGACCTTTTATTAAATTCAGATGTAAAAAATCATTGGATATATGTTATCTTCATAATTCCTCCACAGTTAAGCGGTAAAATAAATATATAAAGAGAAGATAATTAAAAGAGTGATATAGGTAGAATATTGTAGAATAATAAAATTATAGTCATATGAAAAGAAACATTTAATACTTTTTTACATGGCTTTTTATGTATATTAGTGATAAATAATAAACTTAATTATCTGTAAAGTTATTTGATTTATAATAGCTAATAGATTAAATCGAATCACTATGAACTAAACCTTTAAGAAAATAGATTAAAATATAATTTGTATTACTATCATCGACTTCTTCATAAAATCTTTACAAATATTTTGTATTATAAAATAAAAAGATTAAAGATCTTGATAAGGAGAAGAGATCAATGGGATTTAAAACAATAATAAAACTTATGGATATAAAAACCCTTGTTGCAGGGTTAATTCCTGTAATTTTAGGTTCAGTTTATTCAAAGTATGCTTTTGGAAAGTTAAATGCTTTGTATGTTATATTATTAGCAATTGCTATGATATTGATTCAAAGTGCTACTAATATGATTAATGATTACTTTGACTATAAACGTGGAGCAGACAGTAATAAGAGTGGAGATGAAAAAGCTCTAGTTAGTGGTGAAATCACATCTAAGCAAGTATTATTTATAATAATCTTATATCAGTTTATTGCTCTTATGATTGGTCTTTTTTTAGCTAGCCAAACAAGCTATTACATTTTACTAGTCGCTGTAATAGGAGGTCTTATTTCAATTTTATATGCTTTTGGTCCTTTACCTATTTCATATACGCCATTTGGAGAGATTATATCTGGAGTTACTATGGGGATTGGTATAACTACTACAGTGATTTATATTCAATCAGGCATATTTAATATAAATACAATCTTAGTTGCAGTCCCTACAGTATTATTTATTAGTACTATATTACTAACAAATAATTTGAGTGATATGGAAGAGGATGGGGAATCTGGAAGAAAAACACTGCCTATTATGATAGGTAAAAAAAATGCAAATAAGCTTTGGGTTTTTAATATAATAATGTTACTTGTACTAACAGTCTGTTTAGTATTAATACACATTTATCCCATTGTCGTGTTATTACCTGTAATTTTAATATATCCCTATAAATCAATTAGGAGTTTTCTTTCATATGAAAAAAGTGCTCAAACAAAAGGTAGGAGTATGGGACTTATAGGACAGGTTGGTCTAAAATATCATTTGGCTGTAGTTATTGGATTGATAATTGCAATTATAATGTAAAAAATTATTATGATGTAATGTATTAAAATTTAGATTCTGTCTGATTTGAAATTATAAAAATTCTATGAATATGCAAAAGGTTCAAGTGTTATAAGCAATATAGTACTTGAAACTTTTATTATATATAATTAGAATATTTTTTTAAAATATATTATCTTCATAATTACTCCATAATTGAGTAGTAAAATAAGCATATAAATTAAGAAGAAAATTAAAGGAGTGATACACAATGAAAAAGAAAGTTATGATTCTAGCATTAGCAGGTATATTAACTGTAAGCGGAATATCACTTGCATATGCGGCAGATAAAAATAATACAAGGTTTAATAAATTTAATGGACAAATGATGAATGTGCAAAATGGTGAGGTTAAATCATCATCAAATTATAGAGGAACAATGATGAGCATGATGGGGTCTGGGGCGCAATCAGATGATAATATCAATAAAATGATTGAACTAATGAAAGAGAATGGTTTTAATGATGAAGCAAATGCTATGGAAAATAGAGATTTTAATGCCATGAAAAATTTAATGTCTAATATAAGTGATGAGGATTATAACAAGATGATTGATGTAATGAAAAATAACGGATATGGATCTATGGCAAATATGATGCAATCTGTAGGAAAAGAAAAGATGGCAAAACTTCATCAAAGCATGATGAGGAATTAGTATTATTAAATTTTAAAAAATCGAAATAAATTTAGAATGATAATATGAGAATGGAAGGATAATTAGATATGATAGGAGGATGGTCTGGAATGATGATTATACCAATAATTTTAATTATTGCTGTTATATATTTAATTTTCAATCAAGAAGAAAGTAAAAAGCTTAAAGTTTGCAGTGTTAGAGATAATTCTCTAAATATACTAAATGAAAGATTTGTTCGCGGAGAAATAAGTGAAGATGAATATAATAGAATAAAAAGTACATTAAGATCATAGGTAACAGTAAAAAGTCATGTAAAAGGAGTATAGATAACTCTTCTTTTACATGACTTTTTCTGTATAGAGAAAAGGAGTTATCTTAATACATATTGATCGATTTGTAAGAATTTTAATTTTCAGATTTAATAAGAGCATAATTTATAGCTTTACGAAAATTTTTTCTACATAAAATCTTTATAAATATTTTGTATGATAAAAAATAAAAGTTAAATAATTAAATATGTGTAATAAGTCGCTTATTAATAGGAATAATGCAGTAAAACAGAAGTTTGTATTTTATAAACCTCTGTTTTTTTGATATTTATTATGAATGGCTTTAATAAAAAATTCTTTAAATTTACTTCAATAATGTCTCGGATTTCATCGGCACATGTGGAATAATTTGAAAATTATGTGTTAACCTATAGGATTTCTACATAATAACTTCATAAAAACTTGTTAATATGTGAGCAGATATAAAATTATTAATAACTTTTAGACTTTGTACCTGTAGAAGGAAGGTTTGAACGTGTTGATTTTGATTTTAAAGTAAATTGAAAGGGGATAAAAATGATACAAGATTATTTGATTATTGGAATTTTTCTTATAGCTTCATTTATTTTTGGAATGGTCGTCTTATTAACGGCTTCATTAGTAAGACCGAAGAAGCCAAATAAAGAAAAATTATCTACTTATGAGTGTGGTGTTGAAACTACTGGTTCAACGTGGATTAGATTTAAGGTCAGTTACTTTATGTACGGCTTAGTATTTCTACTCTTTGATGTTGAAACAGTATTTTTATTGCCATGGGCAGTGAAATTTAAATCATTAGGATTATTCGCACTTTTTGAAATGGTTATTTTTATAGGTATTTTAATCATTGGGTTATGGTATGCGTGGAAAGAGGGGGCATTAGAGTGGAAGTAAATTTTAAACAAGATAAAGAGATTCAAGAGCAAATAGAAAAAAAGATTATTTTAACTAAATTAGATGATACTTTAAATTATTTCCGTGCACATTCTTTTTGGCCGTTAACATTTGGACTCGCATGTTGTGCTATTGAAATGATGGCAGCAGGGGGTGCTCGTTATGATATTGCACGTTTTGGATATGAAGTTTTCCGTGCTTCACCAAGACAAGCAGATTTGATGATTGTTGCAGGAACAATTACTGAAAAAATGGCACCTATAGTTAAAAAGATTTATGACCAAATGCCAGAACCTAAATGGGTAATTGCTATGGGAAGCTGTGCAACTAGTGGGGGACCGTTTGTAGATTCCTATAATGTCGTTCCAGGTGCTGACACATTTTTACCAGTAGATGTTTATATTCCAGGATGCCCTCCACGGCCAGAAGCATTAATCCATGGGCTTTTAACTTTAAAAGAAAAAATTATTCATCCGAAAGAGGTGGGAAGAAGTGAGTAAAACTTGTGAAAATCTAATCTTGGAACTGAAAGCAGAATATAAGCAAGATATTGAAATTATAGAAAATACGCAGATTGCTATTCACACAGAAGCAAGTAAATTTCTAGACGTTATAAAAAAGGTAAAGCAATATGGATTTGATTTTTTAGTTGATTTAACAGCTATTGAAGATGATGTATTAAGCTGCGTTTATCATTTTATGTCATTAACTACTCATGAGCTGATTAGAATTAAGGTAAAACTTAATGAAAAGCTTGAAATTCCATCATTAACTAAATATTGGCTTGCAGCAAATGTTCAGGAAAGAGAAGCTTATGATTTATTTGGAATTAATTTTATTGGCCATCCAGATTTAAAAAGGATATTATGTCCTGATGATTTTGTAGGACATCCGCTTAGAAAAGATTTTAAGGTTGAAAAGCGAAGGTAGAAAGGAGGAAGTTTGAGAATGGAATATGACAGAGAGTTGCACACTGAAGAAATGACTTTAAATTTTGGACCACAGCATCCTAGTACCCATGGTGTATATAGAGCAATCTTTACTTTAGATGGTGAGCATATTGTCAATGTAGAAAATATCATAGGCTATTTGCACAGAGGTATGGAAAAGCTAGCTGAATCCAGAACGTATACTCAATTTATACCTTATACTGATAGATTAGATTATTTATCTGGAATGTTAAATGAGTTAGGTTACGTTCAAACAGTAGAGAAGCTTGCTGGGATTGAAGTTCCAGAAAGAGCAGAATACATTCGTATAATAATGGCTGAATTGCAGAGAATAGCAAGTCATCAAGTTTTTTTAGGAAGTATGGCTCTTGATTTAAATGGGCATACCCCTTGGATGTATTTCTTTAGAGATAGAGAAAAAGTTTTGGATTTATTAGAGATGGTTTGTGGTTCTAGAATGACTACAAATTATATGCGTATCGGTGGAGTAAGCTATGATCTGCCTGAGGAATTTATGCCTAGCTTAAAAAGCTTTCTTAATGATATGGATAAGAGCTTTATAGAGTATGAACGAATCATCACTGGTAATGAAATATTTCAAGCAAGAACTAAAGGTGTTGGAATAATTAGTGGAGAAAAAGCTTTAGCTTATGGTTTAACAGGTCCAAACCTTAGGGCTTCTGGTATAGACTTAGATTTAAGACGTGATGCGCCATATGGTATTTATGATCGTTTCAATTTTAAAGTGATTGTCGGTAAAGATGGCGATTGCTATGAAAGATGGATAATGCGTATTGATGAAATGGAAGAGAGTATAAAAATAATTAAACAGGCGCTAGAGCAAATAAAAGAAGGTCCAGTTTTAGCTAAAGTTCCAAGACTAATAAAACCACCCAAAGGAGATATTTATCATCAAATTGAAGGAGCTAAAGGTGTGCTAGGTTATTACATAGTAAGTGATGGATGTGATAAACCTTATAGAATTCACATTCATGGACCATCTTTTGTTAATATAGGTGCCTTTCCTGAAATGGCGACTGGAAGCACTATTCAGGATGCTGTTGCAATACTCGCATCACTTGATCCTATATTAGGCGAAATTGATAGGTAGCTTGGAGGTAGAAATGGAGAATATATTTTTAAACATATCTAATTGGATTAAGGGTTTAACTTCGGCATTGGCAATACCAAATGCCTTTGTAAGTATTATTATGAGCTTAGTTTATTTTATTGGGATTGTAGCTTTTGTTTTATTAAATGCTATGTTTTTGATTTATTTAGAAAGAAAATTTTGTGGTTATCTTCAGCAGCGTCCAGGGCCTAATAGATTTGGGCCACAAGGAATATTTCAAAGTGTAGCTGACGTTGTTAAGCTTCTAGGTAAAGAAGATATTATTCCAGAAAAAACAGATAAATTAGTTTTTGTAATGGCATCATTGTTAGTTATGGTTCCTGCTTTATTAATATATGCTGTGTTACCTTTTGGAAAAAATATGGTCGCTGTAAATTTAAATTTAGGATTGCTTTATTTCTTAGCTATATCTGGAGTTTCTTCAATACCTATATTAATGGCAGGCTGGGGATCTAATAATAAGTATTCCCTTTTAGGTGGGATGAGAGTAGTTGCTCAAATGATAAGTTATGAAATACCTATGATTTTTTCTCTTCTTGGAGTAGTTATGATAAGTGGTTCTTTAAACTTAACAGAAATTATAACAGCACAAAATAAAGTGTGGTTCATTTTTTTACAGCCTGTTGCATTTATTATTTATCTTATTGCCGCTACTGCAGAGTTAAATAGAGCTCCTTTTGACTTAGCTGAAGGGGAACAGGAAATAGTAGCTGGTCCATTTACAGAATATAGCGGAATGAGATATGCTCTTTTTTATCTTGCTGAGTATACAAATATGTTTGCTACTTCAGCACTTACAGCTACTTTATTCTTAGGAGGAGCTAGTGGCCCGTTATTACCTTCTTGGATTTGGTTTATCCTAAAAACTTACTTAATAGTGTTACTGCTTATGTTAGTTCGTTGGACTTTTCCTAGGTTTAGGTTAGATCATATGATGTCTTTAAACTGGAAATATCTTATTCCTATTTCTCTAATAAACATTTTACTAACTGGAATTGGTATTAAAATATTTCAGTTAGGTATATGAAAGAAAATAATAAGTCCATGATGCGATGTATATTTTCAGTCAGACAAGGAAGTATTTTTATCTCATAGTGGGCCTATTAGGTAAAAATGCTGACGTAGTATGACTAGAAATAGACTAGCATGATGACTTATTATTTCTTGAATATGCCAAAATTAGTTAAGAGGTGAATTTAATGTTTGGTAAAGGATTATTAAATGGTCTTAGAGTAACACTTGGACATTTATTTGAAAAAAATATTACTCAGCAGTATCCAGAAGAACATCCAAAGCTTCCATCACGTTCTCGTTGTTCTTTTAAACTGGATTCAGAAAAATGTATTTCATGCATCATTTGTGCTTTGAGCTGCCCAAATAGAGTTATTAATGTAGAAAGTTATAACGATGAAAATAATAAAAAGCATTTAACTAAATATGAAATGCAATTAGAATATTGCCTTTTTTGTGGCCTCTGCGTTGAAAGCTGTCCAAGTAAGGCTCTGCAGGTTACTTCAGATTTTGAATTAAGTGCTTATAGTAGGGCTGAAACAAAGTTAACCCTATTTAATAAGGAGGAATTGCTATGATATCAGCTTTTGTTTTTTGGCCAATAGCATTTTTAATTATAGCTTTTGCTATAGGTGTCGTTCATTCAAAAAATATTATCCATAGTGCTTTATCAATGATTTTAACATTTATAGGTATATCAGTAGTATTCGTCTTACTTGAAGCTGATTTTTTAGCATTAGCACAGATTTTAATTTATGCTGGAGCTATTTCAATCTTAATTGTGTTTGCAATAATGCTTTCTCGCAAAAGTGATATGAAAAATAGTAATCCATTTAATAAATTAAGATGGACAGGTTTAGCATTTTGTTTGGGATTCTTTGGGATTATTACACGTTTAATTTTACGTAGTAACTTTACTTATAAGAATTTAAGTATAGAAAATACCATTAGTGCTATTGCAGACGGATTCTTTGGAAATTATATGATTCCATTTGAAGTTTCTGCATTACTATTATTAATAGCTTTGGTGGGCGCTATTATTTTAGCAAAAGGAGTGAAAAATTAAATGGTTGGTTTAGAAGGTTATTTAATACTCGCAGCTGCTTTGTTTTGCATCGGTCTTTACGGAGCTCTTACAAAAAGAAATGTTATAAGTGTATTAATGTCTGTGGAACTTATGATGAATGCAGTCAATATTAATTTAGTAGCTTTCAATAAATTTTTAGCGCCAGAAAAGGTTACTGGACACCTTTTTGCTATATTTGTTATTGTAGTTGCAGCAGCTGAAATTGCTGTAGGTCTAGCTATTATATTAAATATTTATCGCAGTCATACTACTTCCAATGTAGAAGATTTCAATATTTTAAAATGGTAGGTGTTATGATGAGATTTATAGATTTAGCGTGGATGATTCCTATATTTCCTGCAATTGCATTTTTAATTACTGGATTTATTACAAAAAAATCTAAAGGGATTAGTTCAGCAATTGCAATAATCGGAATGGTTCTATCTTTTATATTTTCTTTAGGTGTTATTTATGAGGTTATTACTTCAAAAGTCAGTATTAATCAACCTGTTGAGTATGCTGTTTCATGGTTATCAGTTCCAATTAAGATTGAAGCTGGAGTGTTAATTGATCCACTTACAGCAGTTATGCTCTTAATCGTGACTTTTATAGGTTTATTGGTTGAAATATATTCTTTAGGATACATGAAAGGTGAAGAAGGTTTTTCTAGATTTTTTGCGAACTTATCATTATTTAGCAGTTCAATGCTCGGACTCGTAATTTCTAATAACTATTTTCAAATGTTCTTTTTCTGGGAATTAGTAGGGTTATGTTCATATCTTTTAATTGGTTTTTATTATGACAGACCTTCTGCTGTTAAAGCTAATAAGAAAGCTTTTGTAGCTAACAGAGTTGGAGATTTTGGATTTTTAGTTGGAATGCTTTGCCTTTTCATGGCTTTTGGAACTTTTAACTTTAGAGAACTTGCTACTAATATTCCGGCTTATCAAGATGCTGTATATTTAACGATTATAGCATTATTGATTTTTGCAGGACCAATGGCAAAGTCAGCTCAATTTCCACTTCATGTTTGGCTTCCAGATGCGATGGAAGGACCAACACCAGTAAGTGCATTGATTCATGCAGCTACTATGGTTGCAGCTGGCGTATATCTTTTAGCACGTGGTTATATATTGTTTTCTTCGTTACATGAAGTAAGCTTAGTAATTGCGTACATTGGTGGAATAACAGCATTTATGGCAGGTACTATTGCTTTAGTGCAAAGAGATCTAAAGAGAATTTTAGCTTTTTCAACTATGAGTCAATTAGGGTATATGGTTATGTCAATGGGAGTAGGTGGATTTACTTCTGGAATGTTTCATCTTACAAGCCACGCATTCTTTAAAGCTTTATTATTTTTAGGTGCAGGCAGTATTATTCATGCTATTGGCGTACAAGACATTTTTAAAATGGGTGGTTTAATTAAAAAAATGAAGATCACCAGTATTACTTTTATTATTGCCTCTTTATCTTTAGCTGGAATTCCACCTCTATCAGGATTTTTCAGTAAGGATGAAATTTTAACTGTAACTTATGAACGTGGATATATATTTTTATATTATTTAGGTTTGATTACAGCATTCTTAACAGCTTTTTATATGGCACGTTTGGTTTTTATAGTATTCTTTGGAGAGGAAAGAGAAAAACATTCTGTCCATAAAAGTCCTTGGTGTATGACTGTGCCATTAATTATATTATCAGTTTTTTCAGTAGTTTATGGTTTTATAAATGAACCTTTTTCTTCATATATATACTTTCAAACACCTCAAATGCCTGAAGCAAATTTAATGGTTATGGGTGAATCAGTAACAGCAGCTTTTGGTGGAATCGTATTGGGATGGCTTATCTATGGTAAAAAAGTAATATCAAGTGAAGCTCTTAGTGTAAAGTTTAGACCAATACATCAATTTCTTTTTAATCAATATTATTTAGATGAACTTTATCATTGGTTATATGAAAGAGTAATTTTAAATATTTCTAGATTATTTAATTGGTGTGATCGTAACATAGTAGATGGAATTTTTGATAATACTACTTCTTTGATATGGAGAATGGGAGCTAAACTTAGACTTATTCATTCAGGACGGGTGCAAAACTACGCATTGATTTTTTTTATTGCAATTGCTGTAATAATTCTTTGGCTTGCAGCACCGATTTTAGGAGGGATGTAGATGCAATTTCCGATATTAACGTCAATATTATTAGCACCAATTTTGGGCATTATCATAATACTTTTGTTTCCAGAAAGTAAGGAAAAAGAAATAAAAGTTATAGCAGCAATTGTCACGTTTATTTCATTGTTGCTTTCGATTATAGCTTTTGTTACTTACAATAAGGAAATGGGAGGACTTCAATTTCAAGAAACCTATTCTTGGATACCTGCCTTTGGAATTAATTATTCTGTTGGTGCGGATGGTTTAAGCATACCTTTAATATTGCTTACTGCTATCGTTATTTTTGCAGGTGTTTTTTCATCATGGAAAATGGAAAAAAGAATAAAGGAATTTTTCATTTTCCTGCTTTTACTAGTTGCAGGTGTTTTTGGAGTATTTATTTCAAGAGATTTATTTTTCTTCTATTTATTCTTTGAAATAGCTGTTATTCCTATGTATATACTAATTGGAGTTTGGGGAAGTACTAGAAAAGATTATGCAGCAATGAAACTAACTTTGTATTTATTAGTAGGAAGTGCATTTATTCTAATTGGAATTATTGCAACTTTTGTATATGCTAATAATTTAGGAATAAGAAGTTTTGACATACAAACCCTAAGTACCATTCAATATAGTTCAAGTTTTCAAAAGTTTGCTTTTTTCCTAATGCTAATAGGCTTTGGTATATTAGTACCTATGTGGCCTTTTCATACATGGTCTCCAGACGGGCACGTAGCTGCACCAACAGCTGTAAGTATGCTTCACGCAGGAGTTTTAATGAAGCTTGGTGGTTATGGAATTATCCGTGCAGGTGTATTTCTCTTTCCAGAAGGTGCAAAGTACTGGGTTCCTTTAATAGCAGTATTATCTATAGCTAATATAGTATACGGTGCTATGGTTGCTATGGCCCAAAAGGATTTGAAATTTGTAATTGGTTATTCTAGTGTAAGCCATATGGGATATGTGCTACTTGGAATTGCTTCATTAAATTATGAAGGAATTGACGGGGCAGTAGCTCAGATGTTTGCTCATGGTATTATGACTGCATTATTCTTTACGTTAATAGGTAATATTTATTATCAGGCCAATACAAGAGAAATTGCTAAATTTGGTGGTTTAATACACCAGATGCCAAGGGTAGCTATTGGTTTTATAATTGCTGGTTTTGCATCATTAGGGTTACCGGGATTAGCTAATTTTGTTGCTGAATTTCTAATATTTTTAGGATCTCATGATGAACCAAGAAAACTATTTTCAGTAATACCTTTTAAAGCAATCTCAATAATAGCTATTCTAGGAATTGTTATAACTGCTGCTTACATATTGAAGGTAATTCAAAATACTTTCTTTGGTCCAAGAAAAGAAGAATGGGATCACTTAGAAGATGCAAAAGGAGTAGAAATGATACCTATAGTGATGCTCGCAGGTGTATTAATATTTTTCGGTTTAATCCCATCACCACTAATTGATCTTATTCATAGTGGCGCAATGTCACTTATGGGTAAGATATCAGACATAGGAATGATTATGGGGGGATTTTAATTATGAGTTATATAGTTGAACTTTTAACTGCAGCATTATGTCTTGTACTTTTAGTATCAAGTTTATCGTTGCCGAAGTGTAAAGAAAAGTTGTGGTTATTTACAAGCATATGCCTTTTTATAATTTTAGTAATTTCTTTTTTTAATGGAGGTCAGCCGCAAACTTTATTTGATGGAGCTTATGTTAATGATTCATTTAGTACTTTTTTTAAACAGTTATTTTTAATAGCTGCTGTTTTAACAGTGTTAATTTCTAAGGATCATTTGGTTTCTAAACAGGGTGAGTTTTATGCATTAATTGTTTCGGCACTACTAGGAATGATGGTTATGGTATCCTCTGGAGAACTAATTACCATCTATATAGGATTAGAATTAATGACTATATCTTTTTGTGTTCTAATTGCTTATAAAGGTGATGAAAAATCAAAAGAGGCAAGTTTAAAGTATATTATTTTAGGTGCAATGTCTTCTGCAATTTTTTTGTATGGATTAAGTTTAATATATGGGATTACCCAAGCAACGGCTATTAAAGAAATTGCAGAAGTACTGGGGACAGGACAGATAGCACCATTAGAAATAATAGGCATGATATTTTTACTTGCAGGTTTTGCTTTTAAAATAGCCATTGTTCCTTTTCATATGTGGGCTCCAGATATTTATGAAGGGGCGCCCACTTCAATTACAGTATTTTTAGCAGTAGCATCTAAAACTGCAGGTCTAGCAGTTCTATTAAGACTTTTTATGATTGGTATGTCATCAGTGTCAACCTATTGGATCGAACTATTTATTGTTTTAGCTGTTATAACTTTAGTGCTTGGAAATTTAGTTGCTATTCCTCAAACTAATATTAAAAGATTGCTTGCTTACTCAAGCATTTCTCAAGCAGGTTATTTTTTACTAGGGATTATTGCAAATTCAAGTCTTGGTGTAGCATCAATTTTACTTTATAGTTTGTTTTATCTATTTGCAAACATGGGAGCCTTTGGAGTTGTAATTGCTGTATCAAAGGCAACAGGAAGTGATGAAATTAAAGATTATTCTTATTTAGCTAAAAGATCACCTTTCTTAGCAGCTGTTATGCTTATATCGTTACTTTCTTTAGCAGGAATTCCTCCTTTAGCAGGATTTATAGGTAAGTTTTATTTATTTTTATCTATAATAGAAAAGGGACAGGTATGGTTAGCATTTTTAAGTATTGGTATGAGTGTTGTATCAGTATATTATTATCTTAAAGTTGTTAAGGTTATGTATTTCGGGGAAAGTCCTACTAAACTTGAATCAATTCCGGTATCCATAAGTACAAAATTAGCATTAACTATATCTATGACAGTACTTGTTATTCTTGGAATTTATCCTAGCCAAGTAGTAAATGTAGTTTTGTCAGTATCTAAAGCATTTTTATCCTAATATAAGAATTACTAAAGATTCTATTTTGTAATAATCATTATCTTCATAATTTCTACATAATTTTAATGTACAATAAGAATCATTTTCAAATGATAGATAGTAGGAAGGATGAGGAAAATGGTTGCTACAATATTAATAATTGCAGTTGTTGCTTTTATAGTTTTTAGAGTATTCAAAGGCGGTGGAGGATGCTGCCATTAAGGATGTACTTCAAAATGATTTTTTTATCATTTTGAAGTACTTTCTTTTATTAAGTGTAACAGAATTTGAAATTTAAAATAATAAAAGAACTTATTGGAGGAATAATTTTTAGTTAAATTATTAAATATATGATAAAGTAATATTAAAATTAACTATATGGGGGGAATATTATGAACAACATTTTAATAATTGAAGATGAAAAAAGCGTATCAGACGTTGTAAAAGCATATTTGGAAAGAGAAGGATATGGGGTGTATTCTACCGAAAATGGATTAGATGGAATCGAAGTTTTTAGAAAAGAAAAGATTGATCTTGTAATTTTAGATTTAATGCTTCCAGATATTGATGGTGAGGAAGTTTGTAGGATATTAAGAAAAATATCAGATGTATATATTTTTATGCTAACTGCTAAAAGTACATTAAGCGATAAAATTGAAGGCTTAAATATTGGAGCAGATGAATACCTAACAAAACCATTAAGTCCAAGAGAACTTACTGCGCGTGTAAATGCATTGTTTAGAAGAGTAAGAACAAGAAAAGAAAATGTACTTTCTTTTAATAATAACAAATTAATAATTGATTTTGATAAGAGATTAGTTAAATTGAGTGGAGAGGAAATAAGTTTAACTCCAAATGAATTTGATATATTATATATTTTAGCTTCAAATCAAGGAAAAGTATTTACACGGGAAGCAATAATAGAGAGAGCTTTTGGAATCGAATTTGATGGTTCAGATAGAAGTATAGATGTTCATATCAAAAATTTACGTAAGAAAATTGAAGAAGATACCAAGTCTCCTCGATATATAATTACTGTTACAAAAATTGGTTATAAATTTGGTGATGAAGTATGAAGCAAAGTATTAGGGGGAGATTGAGTTTTATTATAATATTTTGCGCAGTAGCTACCGTATTATTATCAGCTTTAATTGTAAATAAAACTATAACAGATACATTTAATAGGTATATGGAAAATATACAAACTCAAAGAAATGAAAGGTTAGTAGAGTATTTTCAGCAAGTTTATAAAAGTGATGGCGGATGGAATAAATCATCTGGAGAAGAGATGATGCATGAAGCATATATGAGTAATTACTGCTTGACTCTTTTAGATGAAAATAAAAAAATTGTATGGGAAATGAATCATGAAGATATAAGAGAAAAAAATCATATGACAGTTAATGGAATGGAAGAAACAGGAGTATACACTACTAACACATTTGATATCAATGTAAATGATAAAACGGTTGGATATATCGAAGTAGGCCAATATTCACCTGTTTTATTATCACAGGAAGATATTAATTTCAAGGCACAAATTAATAAGAGTATTGTATTTAGTGGAGTATTAACACTAATAGTAGTAGCATTGATAAGTCTTATTATATCAAAGCAATTTTCTGAACCAATAAAGGAAGTTTCAAAAACTTCTGTAAGTTTATCAAAAGGAAACTATAATTCTAGATCAAATATAAAAAGTAATATTGAAGAAATTCGGAATTTAACTGAGAGCATAAATGATTTAGGTGAGAAATTAAATAGTCAGGATTTATTAAGAAAGCGTCTTATTTCAGATATATCCCATGAAATTAGAACTCCATTAAATGTATTACAAAATAATTTAGAGGCAATGATAGATGGAATTATACCTGTAACTACTGATAAACTTAATAGCTTAAATGATGAAGTAATAAGATTTGGCAAGCTTTTAAATAATTTGAATTCATTAAAACAAATAGAGTCAGATGAAATAGTGCTTAAATTAGGAAGGGTTAATATAGGGGAGCTTATTTCAAATGTAATTAGTGATTTTAATATTGCTGCTGATGAAAAAAATATAAAGTTAATTATTAATAAAGAAGAAGGTAAAAATTTTATTGTAGTAGGCGATTACGATAAATTGAAACAAGTATTTATAAATCTTATATCTAATGCAATTAAATTTAACAATATAAATGGAACTGTATGGGTCGATATTAGTAGCGATATAAACTCAGTTATCATTAAAATTAAGGATAATGGAATTGGAATTAAAAAAGAAGATTTACCTTATGTTTTTGAAAGAATGTATCGTGGAGATAAAAGTAGACATAAAATTGAGGGGAGCGGAATAGGTCTTACACTTGTAAAGAAGATATTAACTTTGCATTCTGGAACAATAGATGTAGAAAGTAAGGAAGATAAGGAAACTGTATTTACAGTATGCATAAACAAAAGTAATTAATACATAAATTTTTATCACAAACTACATAAAAAAAGAAGGTATCTATAAACACTTTAAAAAGTTATTTTAAGATACCTTTTTTGTGTTTTTAGAGAATTATTATGTTAATTTTCTATGTCCTTAGAATATAGATAATTTATTATCTTGCTTAAATATAATAGCTAAGGCATTGTTTAAACTTTATTTTTATCTACACAATATCTTCATAACATTTATTTATAATGTATTTACAGGGAGGCGATAGTGATGAAAAGCTATAGTTTACGTTTTAAACAAGAAAATATGCTTTGTCATAGGTGTCTAATGAATGTTGTAAAAACATTAAGCTCCATTCAAGGTTTATTAGGAGTTGATGTTAGTTTAGAATCAAAGAAAATTAAAGTAATCTATAGAGATAAAGAGATATCAAGAGATGATATTAAAGAAATAGTAAATAGATCAATTTTAAGTGGTAAAGTAGTTAAGCTTAAACATTAATTATAATGAGAATATGAGGGGGAATTTATTATGAATTGTCATGGAAATAATAAAAATGAAGAAAATAAAAAACACAATCCAATAAAGCATATGTTAATGATGGTGCTTTGTTGTGGATTACCTTTTGTGGTTATAGCAGTACTTCCTTTTTTAAATATTGGAACAGGATTTAAAACGGCAATAGGTGGGATAGCACCTTTCATATGCCCAATAATGATGGTACTTATGATGGGAATGATGTTTAAAGGCAAGCATGGAAGCTGTTGTAGTGAGAAGAAAGAAGTTAATGAAAATCAAAACAAAATAGAGCAATAGGCTAATAAAAAAGAGGTTAACTAGTATCGTATGTTACTATTAACTTCTTTTTTAGTTAGACAAAGAAATAAAAAATGAACAGTTATTAGATTGGTTTTGGGTATAATAAAAGGTAATTTACAAATAATAGATTAGGTATTTAAAATATCTAAATTATTATTTGTAATTTAAATTTAACATAATATAAAATATATTTAATAAAAGGGAGTGAATGAAAATGAGAACTATAACATGGGTATTGGTTGTTGCAGCTGCTATAAGATTGGGGATAATAGGTTTTTTGGGAGATGATTTCATAGGGCTTGCCTTTGGTTCTGCACCTGTAACAATGTCTTGGCTCGATCGGATAGTTTGTGGCATTGTTGGTATAGCAGGGATATATGCAATTTATTTATTATTCAAAGGAACTAATAGTGAAGTGGCCTAGGAGGATAAGAAAAGTAATGCAATCATTTTAAATATGTTTAAGCAAAAATACCATGGATATGTAAAAGGCTCAAGTGCTGTAAAAGCTAAAATTTGAGTCTTATTTTATTTGAATTGATTATAAGAATGTTGTAAAACAGCAGATAGTAATCAAGATAGTACGTGATAAATAGATAGCATTTAGAAATTAAGATTTTAAGTTAGAATATTAATAAAGGAGAAATCCATGTTCAATATAAATGATGTAGTGGAGATCTTGAGAAATAATAGCTCTATTGCGATACCTATAAGTCTAATAATAAGTATAGTCATTTCCCTTGTTGGTATATTACCATCAGGAATTATAACACTTGCAGCATCAATAAGTAATGTTGATAGTACAATATTCACTGTTGCAACATTGATTGGAAAGGTTCCATCTATAGCGTTAGAGGCACTTGTTAGCTATGACATAATTAATATTTACGATAATTGGATAAGGCTAGTCATAACAGTCATTGGCCTAATATTTGTGAAATTTACAATTACAAAGAAAAAAG
The DNA here is from genome assembly GCF_045310795.1 of Candidatus Clostridium helianthi. Taxonomy (NCBI): domain Bacteria; kingdom Bacillati; phylum Bacillota; class Clostridia; order Eubacteriales; family Clostridiaceae; genus Clostridium; species Candidatus Clostridium helianthi. The sequence continues at coordinate 54,710 of NZ_JBJIAB010000017.1, read as the reverse complement.
ATGATTAAGTAAAAAAATGAATTAGAATAATCTCATATTAGAGAATTCTAATTCATTTTTTTATTAAAGCTAATTATTTATCTAAAGTTTTGATATAGGCTTTCATTTGGTCGATATTCATGCCACCAACATGCTTAGAAACTATATTCCCGTCTTTATCAATAAAGTATGAAGTAGGAATTGAAGTTATGTTATATTTTGTAGCTACACTTTGATCAGGGTCTATAAGTACCTTAAAGTTATATTTGTTACTATCAATAAATGATTTAACAGTATTTAATGGCTCACCGATTTCTACAGAAACTATAACTAAGTCACTATCCTTTGTTTCTTGATATAATTTTTCTATCTCGGGCATTTCAGCTTTACAGGGAGGACACCAAGTTGCCCAAAAGTTAAGAAACACTTTTTTGCCTTTTAAATCACTTAAAGATAACTCATTACCGTTCAAATCTTTTAAGTTAAAATCAATGGCTTTGGTTTTAATATTATTAGGAGTTACTTCAATAGTTTGATTTGAAGCATTATTTTTATCGCTTGTAATTGATATGGATGAGTCAGTTTTTGAATTTGGTGATTCGGAATTATACATAGTGTAAACTGAAAAAACTATAAGTGCTACTGCTACAATTGCTGCTATCAATGCTTTTTTCATATTTGTTTTCTCCTTAATTTAAAAATTAATAAAACTTGAATACTGACTTAATATTGCTAATTTATTTGTAAAAATCATAACACCCATTATGACCATTAAAATGCCACTTATTATTGAAACAATAGGTAAATACTTTGAGAACTTTTTAAATTGTTCGGCAAAGCCTTCTATAGCCAGAGCTGTTAGAATAAATGGGACAGCAAGTCCAATGGAATACATTATAAGAAGTAAAATTCCTTTGTTCATGGAATCCATATTTGCAGCATAAATAAGTATTGAAGATAAAATAGGACCAATACAAGGTGTCCATCCAGCAGCAAACGCCATTCCAATAATTATTGAACTAAAGGGACCTTTAATTTTATCAAAGTGTAAAAATCTTTTTTCTTGATAAAATAGTTTGATTTTGAAAACTCCAGTTGTATGTAGACTAAAGACGATTATAAGAATTCCACCAAATTTTCTAAATAAATCTTTATGAGTAATAAATAATTTACCAAGAGATGTTACTGAAACCCCCATTAGAATAAAAATAATCGAAAAGCCTAACACAAATCCAAAGGATTTATATAAAGTAAAAAGTTTTGTTTTACCTTCCTTTAATTCTTTTATAGAAGAGCCTGTTAAATAGCTTATATATGCAGGAACAAGAGGAAGTACGCATGGAGATAAAAAAGATAATAAACCTGCTGAAAAAGCTAATAAGATCGATATATCTTTCAAGAATAAATCACCTCGAATCTAAAATTAAGACATTAAATAATGTTTAACTAAATAATTGAACCTTTTAAATGGTTAATCCACAATATATATATAAGTCAATAATTATCATAAGTAAAATTATTATATAAAAAAATATGAAGATTATATGTATTTTTGATAACTTATTATTAAAATAAAAAAAGTTAAATTTACATGGTGTGAAATTTATTATATTAAACAGCGTAAAATTAGGGGATTAGAAATTGAATATATTATTATAAATTGGAATATTCTTCATAAGTTCTTCATAATAGAATGGTATTATTTGAGTTGTTAAAAGTTAATATTTTAAGAATGATTTAGAAAACAAAATAATGTGTGTATTCAATTAAGAAATAACATATAAACTGAGGAGGAACAATATGAAAATATTTAATAATTTAAAACTTGCACAAAAACTTATATTTTGCTTCTTATTAATTTCATTCCTTATAGGGATCATTGGATTTAGAGGGATATCAGAAATAAAAAAGATAAATGCAAATTCAACCTCTATGTATGAAGATAATTTGAAACATTTAAAAACAGTTGAGGAGTTAAAAGCAAACTTTCTACAGATACACTCAGATTTATTAGCGCTTTTAACAACAAAAGATGCAGCTAAAAAACAGGATATTGAAAGTGAAATAGAAAAATTAACAAATGAAGATATGATGATTTCTGAAGAATTTAAAAATGCAGGTGAAACAGGTGAAGAAGAAAAATTATTAACAAATTTTATTAAGCTTCACGAAGAATATATGATGTCGCGTAAAGATTTTATGGATTTAATAAATGCCAATAGATATGATGAAGCACAAACGGCTTTTCAAAAGGTAACTGAGGCTAGGGATAAAACTTTTGATAGTATTAATAAAATAATAGATTCAAATATAAAAGAAGCTGAAAATGCAAATAATGCTAATAATTTAATATTTAAAAATTCATTCAATTTAATGATTGGTATAGTTATATTCGGTTTCATATTTGCAATTTTACTTGGAGTTTTGATTTCAACATTAATATCAAAACAAATAAATAAGGTTTTAGTATTTGCGGATGCTCTAGGTAGAGGTGATTTAACTCAGAGAATAGATTTCTATTCAAAAGATGAAATAGGAAAAATATCAAATGCTTTAAATAAAGCTGCTGAAAACACTAGAAGTCTTATATCAACAATAATTTCAAATTCTAGCAGTATAAAAGAATCAAGTGAAGAAATCTATAGCACTATAGAAGGAATTTCTACAAAAATGAACAATATTAATGAAGCTACAAAGGAAATAACAACTGGTACAGAAGAATTAAGTGCAATATCACAAGAAGTAAATGCATCAATTGAAGAAATAACTTCAAATTCTATTGAGTTATCAAATAAGGCAAAGGATTGCGATCAAGCTTCTAATGATATTCAGATACGTGCCTCAGAAATAAAAGATAAGGGATTAAAATCAATAAATATCTCTAAGAAAATATATAAAGAAAAGCAAGAAAATATATTAAAAGCAATAGAAGAAGGAAAAGTTGTTGAAAAAATTAAAGTAATGGCTGATTCTATAGCAAATATAGCATCGCAAACAAATCTTTTAGCATTAAATGCAGCTATTGAATCGGCAAGAGCTGGTGAAATGGGGAAAGGTTTTGCTGTAGTATCAGATGAGATACGCAAGCTTGCAGAACAGTCAGCAGAGAATGTTTCAAACATACAAGAAGTTATTACTCAGGTAAACAATGCCTTCAATAATCTTTCGCATAACACTCAAGAGATATTGGCGCATATTGATAATAATGTAAATCCAGATTATGAGCTTTTTTTAGAAACTGCTTTCAAATATGAAAAGGATGCAGTCTTTATTAAGTCTATGTCAAAAGAAATTGCAAATGGTACAAATCAAATACTTAGTTCTATAGAGCAAACTAGTGCTGCAATAGAAACAGTTTCGTCTACTGCTCAGCAATCGGCAGAAAGTTCAGAAGGGATATTAAATAGTGTAGATGAAACAACTATCGCAACTCAAGAAGTTGCGAATTCCGCACAAAGACAAGCTGAATTATCTGAAGAACTGAATTTCTTAGTGCAAAAATTTAAAATATAGATAATATGTTGTATAAAAATATAAAGGGAATGGTGCTATCGTAGTAGGAAAAGGACCTACCCAAGTTTATATTGAATCAGATGATAAATATGCATTCGTAGCAAATAAAGTAACAGAGGATACACCATCAAATAATGTTTCAAAGATAGATATGACAACTGAGAAAGTAGTTGCAATAATAGAAACTGGAAAAGGAGCTCATGGAGCAGTAGTTGGCCCTGATAATAAATATGTTTATAACACATATATTTCTTCATATAATCTACACATTACATTGTTATAATGTTTAACTAAATAAGCTAATATTTTTAGCCATTAGAATAGAAAATATCAAATTTTAAATTAAGATATTGTAGTTGGAGGTATGAATGATGGTCATTGAAGTAGCAATAACGGTAGTAGTAGTTTTATTTGTTGCGCATATTCTTTATCACAAAGTAATAAAAAAAGCTTCAGGGGTATGTTGTTGTAATAAAGATAGAAAGTCTAAGAAAAAGTGTAGTAAATAGTTTTATAGTTATTTTAAATTTGTAGGAAGGAAGTTAATAGTATGAAGGAACTTTTTAGTTTTGGCCCAATACATATATACTTTTTTGGATTAATGATAGCAATAGCTGCAATTACAGGCGGAGCATTTGCAATTAAGCAAGGGGAAAAAAGAGGAATAAATGAAGACATAATATTTAATCTAATTTTTATTGTTGTTATAGCGGGGGTATTAGGAGCTAGATTATTTTATATTCTTTTTTATAATCCATCATTTTATTTTAGTAATCCAGGAGAAATATTTAAAATAAATGAAGGTGGGTTATCTATTCATGGAGGAATTGTTTCAGCTGTGCTTGCAGGATACATATACTCTATTAAGAGTAAGATATCATTTTTAAAACTTGCAGATATTGCAGTGGTGGGTATCGCATTGGCTCAAGGTATAGGTAGAGTAGGCTGTGATGTATTTGGCAAACCAATGGCAAACATAATGATATGGGGGATTAACTATAATGGGCAACTGCTTCATCCTGCACAAGTATATGAGTTTATTTTAGACTATATATTATTTATAGTCCTATGGAGAAGAAGTTACAAGAAAAAATTTGAAGGTGAATTATTTGTAATTTACTTAATCGCTTTCGCCATAATAAGAGGTATTGTAGAATTCTTTAGAATAAATCCTGTTATCTGGGGTCCGTTTTCAATTTCGCATTTATTAAGTCTTGCTTTAGTTATTATTGGGTTAGCTATTTATATATTGTTAGCCAAGAGAAATACAGAAAGTCAAAGGATTTATGTGGAAGATAATAAATTAAAAGTAACAACTTCAATAATTATTTTAGCTGCGTTAATCCTAGTATCTATATTTGTATTTTATTTTGTACAAGGGTAGCTAGGGTAATTAACGAATTGTGTGAGTAACTGAATTAAAAAAGAGTAAAATATTATAAATTTAAAGAGCTCTAATAAAACTTTGGTTTTTATTAGAGCTCTTATTATATTTTTAATACTATCTACTACATATGGCAATGATTAAGTTTGGATTAAATCTAACAAGTAAGGAATCAATTAACATTTTGGTTTTTAAAAATTATCTTCATAATTTCTACACATGTTCTTTGTATACTCTCTAAAGAACAGTAATTCAATTATATAAAGATTAAAATAAATAATTATACTAAAAGATTAGATTATTGAGAGGTGGTGAGGTCATGTCAAGTTTTATAAAAGCTAAAAATGCTGTGAGTAAAGAGCTTTATGAAGTTGAGATGATTTTAAAAAATATTGGAAAAGATTTTAGTTCGGGCTCAACTCAAGAGATATTTGAATATTTCTTTAAGGTCCCAGGAAAATATCTTCGTCCTAGTTTGATAATACTTTCAGCTAAAGCTATAAATCCTGAAATGACTATAGATGAGAGAATGCAATTAATTAATTTATGTGTAGCAATTGAGCTAATACATAGTGCTAGTTTGGTACATGACGATATAATTGACAATGATTTATTTCGCCGTGGTCAAAAGACGTTAAATAATATATATGGTAGAAAGGTAGCGGTTCTCGCAGGGGATGCCTTTTATGCTAAAGCATTTTCAATATTATTAAAACTACCAACAAATGATGCAGAAGAAATAATTACACAAGTTATTGAAAAAATGTGCGTTGCAGAAATTGAACAAGCTCAAAATCATGAAATTACAAAGCAGGATTACTTTAACATAATAGAAGGTAAAACTGCATCATTTATGGCTGCCTGCTGTAAGCTTGGAGCAAAAGCAGTTAATGCAAAAGAAGAAGAAATTGAAGCTTTGGAAAATTACGGCCTAAATTTAGGAATGTTATATCAAATCATTGATGATTGCACAGATGGTGATTCTAACGCTACTAAAAATAATATAACTGTTGAAGATGCTAAAGAGTTTGCTTTAAAAGCTGAACAAGCAATTAAGAATTTAGAACCTTCAGTTTATAAGGATAACTTGAATAGTCTTTTAAATTATGTACTTGAATCTTCAAACAAGAAAACAAAAAATGCTTAATATTAAATTCATAATAAATATCATAAGGGAGATGACATTAAATGAGGATTTTTAGAAATAAATATTTAGTTCCTGTATGGACAATTTTACGTATATGGCTAGGTTATCAATGGATAGTTCCAGCAATAGAAAAGCTTGAGGATCCAACATGGGTTGGTAGTCAATCAGGTGTAGCAATAACAGGATTTTTAAAAGGAGCTTTAGCTAAAGCAACTGGAGATCATCCATCAGTACAGTGGTGGTATGCAAGATTTGTTGAAAGTGTTGCTCTGCCAAATGCAGGAGTGTTCACATATGTAGTTCCAGCCGGAGAACTTCTAGTTGGCATAAGTTTAATACTTGGAGCTTTTACTATAGCAGGTTTGACTGGTGGAGCATTTATGAATCTAAATTACTTATTAGCAGGAACTACTAGCACTAATCCAATTTTATATACTGTAGCTATAATTTTAATGGTAGCTGGAGCAAACGCTTATAAAATTGGGATTGATCAGTTAATTGTATCCTTTTGGAAAAAGAAATATGGTAAACAATAAATATAGCATAGAAAATTAAAATATAACAAAAAAGAAATTAAGTCTTTAAACGTGATAATGAAGGGAGTCAAAAAACAATGAAAAAGAAAACAATTAGAGGTACAATATTAAGTTTAATTCTTACGTTAGGTCTTTCAACAGCAGCTTTTGCTGATGGAATGGGTAACATGGATATGGGAAAAGGAACAGAAAAAAGTGTAAATGGTATAAATGCAGAATTAACGTTTAATAAAGATAACAAAGTTAAAACAGGTGATAATGATGTAATGATCACATTGCATGATGATAAAGATAAAGAAATTGAAAATGCCGATATTAAGATAAGTGCAGAAATGGATAAGAACTCTGATATGGGTATGGATATGAATGGGAAAAAGCCAATTGAAGTATCATTAGAAAATAGTAAAAACGGTCAATACATGGGAAAAATTAATTTCACTGATAAAGGTAAATGGGTTGTTACAGCTAACATTATGGTAAATGGAGAACAGAAGGATGTACAGTTTGATGCTGATGTGGTTAGTAGCGGACCAAACTGGATAGTTATAGGTGGATTCGTAGGAATAGTGGCAGTAATAATCATAGTAGCTGCAGTAAAGAAAAAAAGTAGCAAATAAAGATAAAGAATAGAGGTGATAGTCTAATGTCAAAGTTGGACAAGAAACTTAGTGATGAAACAAAGGCATCACAAGAGCAAAGAGGAAATAATTTATTAAATAATAAAATACTTAAGAGCTTCATTAAAAGTAAGTGGTATCCAGGAATATTTCAGTTATTTGTAGGAATAGTATTTGCATTCATCGTGTTTGAATTACTAACTGGACCTGACGAAGCTCACGATAACTTTGGTACAGCGGGAACTTGGGTATTGTGGTGGCCTATACTTCCTATACTATTATTTTTAACAGGTAGATTTTGGTGTGCTATATGTCCATTTGGGGCATTAAGTGATGTGGTACAAAAATTTGTAGGAAGCAAAAAGCCAGTATCTAAATTTCTAAGAAAATACGGAGTATGGCTTATAGATGCAATGTTCTTAGCAATTACATGGAGTGATCACGTTTTTGGAGTTGTTGAATCGCCTAGAGGTTCAGGAACATTACTCCTACTTATTACAATTGGTGTAATATTCTCAGGTGCTTTTTGGGAACGTAGAACCTGGTGTAGATATCTATGTTTCTTAGGCGGATTATCTGGAAATTACTCTAGAGCAGGGATGCTACAATTGCGAGGAACAAAAGATATATGTGCTAAATGTACAGCGGCACATTGTTATAAGGGAACTGAAAGGGCAGAAGGATGTCCAATGTTTGAATTCCCAAAAACTATGGAAGATAATTCAGAATGTAATTTCTGTGGTAACTGTGTGAAGAATTGTCCTAACAATTCAATTAACATATCATTGCGTGTGCCTACAAAAGAATTGTGGTTTATAAGAAAACCAAGATTAGATGCAGCATTTTTAGCTGTTGTAATTATGGGTATAGTATTTGTACAAAACATTACAATGTTAGAAATATGGGATGGAATGCTCAAATGGCTTGAGAATGTAACTGGAACACAAAATTATGCTATTACTTTTACTATAACATTTATTATAGCTATGGCTATACCTGTAGCATTATTATCTATAACAGGATTAGTTGCAAAAATATTTAATAAAGCTTCATTAAAAGAAAATTTCACGAAGTATGGATATGCGCTCATACCATTAGATATGGCTGCACATATAGCTCATAATTTGTTCCATTTACTAGCAGAAGGAAGATCTGTATTCTATACATTTATAGAATTATTTGGAGTTGAAATTCAACATACATCTTCAGCTATTCTTGATGATCCAACGATACAAGCGTTTCAGTTTATATTAATAGCAATCGGAACTCTTGGTTCAATCTATACTGTATACAAAATATCTAAGAATAATTATGAAGCTAAGGCATTCAGTACAACGATAGTATATTCTGCTCTTTTAATACTACTTGCAGTAGTTAATATAATGTTATTCTCATTACCTATGGCAATGCGTATGTAATGATCCTTTATAGCTTATCTAAAAACCATTTTAGGTAAGCTATAATATTATTTTTCTTGCATCTTGTAAGAAGAATAAATTAATACTAATGAATAAAGATTAGTTGATAGAGGTGGTTAAAAGAAAATGACAATTGAAAAAATCAAGTTGTTTATCAGAGCTTCAAGACCTTTTTCTTTAACAGCTTCAGCAATTCCAGTTGTTCTTGGGGGAATATTAGCATTAAAAGAGCCTAATTTTAATCTTGGATATTTTATAATTTCAATCATCGCAATTGTTTTTCTGCAGGCTTCAGTTAATTTATTAAATGATCATGATGATTTTATAAATAAGGTTGATTCAAAGGAGTCTCATAGTTCCAGTGGAGTAGTTGTTGAAGGTTTGCTGACTTTAAAAGAAGTATATAGAAGCGGTATGTTATTACTTATTTTAGGATGTTTAAGTGGTTTATTTTTAGCTTACAATGTAGGCATTATGATTCTCATTTTAGGGATTGTTGGGGCTTTATGTGGATATTTTTATACAGGAAAACCATTAATGCTTAAATATAGAGGTTTAGGTGCACCTTTAGTATTTATAATTTTTGGACCATTGATGACACTTGGAGGGTATTATCTGCAGATGCATAAGTTTACTCTGCAGTCATTTGTAATATCAATTCCAACAGCGCTTCTTACTACTGCAATATTACATGCTAATGATATCAGAGATATAAATCATGATAAGAAAGCTGGTATTAAAACACTGTCAATAAGTATAGGCTATAAGAAGGCACAAAAAGTATATTCAAGCTTGATTATACTTTCATATATTTCTCTTATCATAATGATTATTTTTAAATATATTCCTTATTTAAGTTTAATTTGTTTAATAACAGTGCCAGCTGCTATTAAAAACAATAATAAATTAAAAAAGGCTGGAGATTCAAGTGGGAATATTGCAGAACTTGATAAAGAGAGTGGTAAGCTTCAAGGTCAATTTGGAATTCTTTTAATTTTATCTATACTTTTATCTTATATCCTATAGCTAACTGACAATAATTCACAATCCATTTTCAATGGGGTGTTACTAAGCTCCTGAACTAGGTGCCCCTTGAGGTTATAAGTTCAACTAAGATTCAGCTAAGGTTTAAACCTCACCTGAATCAAGTTTTACTTAATTTTATAGAAAGGTGGCAAGACTTTGGAGAAACAGGAAAGTAAGAATAAAGTCATTATTTTTTCATTAATAATGTCTACAGTATTGTGGTTTGTAATATTTGTACTAAAACCATTTAATTTTTGGATTGAAATGGGAGTATCTATATTATCACTAGTAATGGTAGCTTTGTTTTCTGAAAAGAACTTAATTTCATTTAGAAATATAAAGTTAAGACACATATTAATCGGAATTATTTCAGCAATAATATTGTACTTTGTTTTTTATGCTGGAAATATAGTTTCGGGATATTTGTTTCCATTTAAAGATGCTCAAATCGCATCGGTTTATAGCAATAGAGCACAAGGAAATTCATTACTTATTGGAGCTCTACTATTATTTATAATAGGGCCGGGAGAAGAAATATATTGGCGTGGATTTATACAAAACAATCTTGCAAAAAAAATTGGAGAAGATAAAGGATATATATTTGCAACGCTATTGTACGCTGGTGTTCATATAATTACATTGAACTTTATGCTTGTGGTAGCTGCTCTAGTATGTGGAATATATTGGGGATGGATTTACAAGAAAGAAAAAAGTCTTGTTCCAATAATAATATCTCATGCAATTTGGGATTTCACAGTATTTGTTTTGTTTCCACTAATGCAATAAGATATATGGAAATTAAAAATAGTAATTAAAAAGCTTAATTTAAAGAAATATAACTAATTTAAATACTTATTAGGTTTTATAAGCGTAAAATAAAAGAATGTGTGGTGGTTATAATGGCTGAAATTAATGTAACAGATGTGGAAAAGATTTTTTCTGTTATTGCAAAGAGATATGATATGTTAAATTCAATATTAACTTTAAACATCGATAGATTATGGAGAAGAAAAGCAATAAAGATATGTAATATTAAGGAGGGGCATCAAGTATTAGATCTGTGCTGTGGTACAGGACAAATGATTAATTATGAATGTAAGGCGGTTGGAAAAAATACAACAGTTATCGGTGTAGATTTTAGCCAAGAAATGCTTAACGTTGGGGCAAAAAGGCTAAATCAATCATTAAAGGATTATACGTATGAATTAATTAAAGGCAGTATTTTAGAATTGCCCTTTGAAGAAAATACATTTAACTGTATCACAATTGCTTTTGGGTTAAGAAATATTCCAGATAAAAACAAAGCATTATCAGAAATGTATAGAGTTTTAAAACCAGGAGGGAAAGTGGTATGCCTAGAGCTTTCTAAACCGAATATGCCTATTTTGAAAAATATATACGACTTATATTTTAATCATGTGTTACCAGCAGTAGGCTCAATAGGTACTGGAGATAAAAAGGCATATTATTACCTTAGAGATTCGGTAAATAATTTTATGAACAAAAAGCAGCTTAAGGAAGAATTTGAGAAGATAGGTTTTAAAAATTCAGAATATGAATCTTTAACTTTTGGAATTGCATCTATACATTATGGGACTAAATAAGTAAAAGTTATATCTAATATATTTATTATAGAATAGAATGTTAAACTATAGTAATATTAAATAGCAGAAATAATATAAAGGCAGCTAGTTATTAGCCGCCTTTATTTATTTTGATGAATTAAATACAAGTATTAACTTCATTAGCAATCTTAAAAAGTATTTTATAATCATCACCAAACGTGCTTAATGAATTAGAGTTCTCATATAGTTTAGAAAATAACATATATCTTAAAGTAATACATTCTAAGTTTCTAAATGATGGTCGATTTAATTGAGCAATTATTTCTTTTTCGCGTGAGTCAGGTGCAACTAAGAAAAAGTTATATTGTTTAGAGCCTAGTGATGATGCTAAGTCAACTAAACGCAATATTCCTGAATATATGGAGGTGCTTTTTTCAACTTCAAAAGCACATTCAATCTCATTAGTATTTTTATTTATCCAAATAACATCAATAAGAGAAATTGTTCTCAAAACATCTTTTGGAAAATCTAATGGCGGAAGTTCAGATAGAGTGATAAATTCTAAGCTCTTTCCATTAAGAGATTTTGTCCTATCATTGATAGCAACAAAGACATTATAACCTAGGCTTCTACCTATCTCAGTTAATAAAAATTGTACCTTTAAATGTTCTGATTCTTCTTTAACTTCATTTTCTATTTCAAGGCGGCGCTTATTTAAAGCTTTTTCTAATTTACTTTTCTCAAAGTTTAGAGAAGTTTCCCAATTTTCACTTAAAGAAATTTTCCCAATGCCTACATCAAATAATAAACCTGATATTGCACCTAAGTCTTTTGATAATAAAGGATTTAGTTCTTCATTAGTTTTTATAATTACTTCTCTCATATGCAAATAATCAGTCCAAGATCCGAGTTTCTTTTTATCAGAAAAAATAGCATTAAATCCATTTACCATGGCAGTATTAAAAGGAGGCATTAGTGTAGGATGTAAGAAATAAAGTATATTTGCCACAGCTGGACCTAAGCCTTTTATCTTATAACTATCTAATTTTATAATTTCTTTTATTAACTTGTCCTCATTATTAGCTGATAAACAAGATTCTAAAAATTGACCAAAAATTTTCTTGTTTTCTTCATTTTCATAGATATCAGGTATTCTAAGTTTTGGTTTCCAGAAGAATGGATGTGCTGCGCCTTCAAAAATTTGCTTCTGTTCTGTTATACACTTAAGTACAAATTCTAATGGAGAACCTTTGAAGTCATTTCCAAAAGAATTATTTTTAATAGAATTAATTATATCTATTACTCCACATCTTATTGATCTAAATGCTTTAAGTCTAGTTTCGTTATATTTGAACCATGTGTTATAAACAGATTCTGAATCACTTTTATATCGATTAACGAGTTTAATCATATTTGAATTATCCATGAGTATGCCTCCATAATATGTTTTTATAATATTTAGGATAGCATAAAATAGCAAAAATATATATAATATGTAAACTGAGAAAGAATAATTTAGATGAGTGAAAGTTCACTCAATATTTATCAAAGCTAAAAACTTTAGTAAATCATTTATAATGTATAATAAAGGTAATATATAATAAAATATCATGTTTATTAAGAAAGGACAAACTATGGAATATTTTCTATTATTTTTAGAAGGAATTATAACATTTATATCACCATGCATTTTACCTATGATACCTCTTTACATATCGTATTTTGCAGGAGACAACATAACAAATGATAAGAATAAGTATAATGCATTAGTAAATTCTTTAGGATTTGTATTAGGATTTACAGTGATATTTACGCTGCTTGGAAGTCTTGCAGGGTCTTTTGGAAGCTTCATAAAAACCGAAAGTAATATTATTAATATAATAAGCGGATTAATATTAATTGTTTTTGGAATCAATTATATTGGGTTATTTAAAATATCATTTTTAGAAAGAAGTTCAAAGATAAATGTGCAAATAAAAACTTTTAAGTTTTTATCATCAATTTTATTTGGAATGATTTTTGCAATAGGATGGACACCTTGCGTAGGTACATTCTTAAGTGCAGCTTTAATGATTGCAGTTAACTCTCATGATATATTAAAAGGGACACTAATGCTTTTAATATACAGTATAGGGCTTGGAATACCTTTTATAATATGCGCTATTTTAATAGATAGTTTAAAAGATGCTTTTAACTTAATAAAACGAAATTACAAAATTATAAATATGTTATCTGGGTTAATCCTTATAATTGTAGGAATTGCAATTATGACTGGATATCTAAACAAATTAATTTCAATCCTTACAATTTAGGAGGTTTTTATGAAGAATAAAAAATTAATATTAACAGTAGCAGTAATAGGTTTTGCAGGATTTTTAGCTATATCTTATTTGGCATATAACTCATTAGGTCCAAAATATGATAAGAAAGATATAAACATAAGTAAAGATACTTCTCAGGATAAAGAAGAAGAGCCTGACAATCCTACTGAACAAGATAAAAAAGCGGAGAAGGACTTTGTTGTATATGATGGAAAGCTTAATAAAGTGAAGTTATCAGACTATAAAGGAAGACCTGTTATAGTAAATTTTTGGGCTAGCTGGTGTCCTCCTTGTAAAGAAGAAATGCCTCTATTTAATAAGCTTTCAAGTAAATATAAAGCAGAAGAATTAACAGTTTTAATGGTGGATTTAACAGATGGTCAAAGGGAAACAATGGATAAAGCTAAAAAATTTATATCAGATAATGTTTATGATATGAAAATTTTATTTGATAATGATGGAACTGCTTCAATAAATTATAATATTATATCTATACCTAGAACTTTATTCATTGATAAAGATGGAAATATAGTTGAAGATTATTTAGGAGAAATAACTGAAGATGAATTACAAAGTCAAGTGCAGCTATTATTGAGTAAATAAGATAAACATCAAATTAAAATTAAAGTATTGAGTGATCAAAAAAGCAAAATATATGGTGATTAAGTCACAGAATTAATTTGAAAATAAGACTATATTTAAAGTATAGGAAAATAAAAATTTAAATTATAAATTGGAGGAGTTAATTATGGCTAGAATAATAAGCAGTAATGAATTTATTGAAAATGTTGAGAACTCAAAAGGAATAGCAGTTGTTGATTTTTTCGCAACTTGGTGTGGACCATGCAAAATGTTAGCTCCAGTATTTGAACAAGCTAGTATGGAAGCTAGAGGTAAAGCTGAATTTTTTAAAGTGGATATAGATGCAAGTGAAAGAATAGCAGAAAAGTACGGAATATATGCAGTACCAACTATGATTGTATTTAAAGATGGAAAACCTGTGGAGAACTTAGCAGGCTTTATGCCAAAACAAAATATACTAAATAAAATCAATGCACATTTATAAACAATAAAATGAAGTTATAAATTCAGGCGGATTGCAAAAATTAACTTTTAAAAGTTTCGTTTTATCTGAACAACTCTTAAAAGTGTATGAAGGCAGATTTGCAAATAAAGCGGTGGAATATGTTTAATCCATCGCTTTATTTAGTATAACTGTGTATGGGGTATTATAATTTCGGTAAGCTATCACATAAATTTAGTTTTAGAGTGGATATCTATATTTTGCATAATTATAGATTTAATCACACTTATTTTTACATTTATCACAATTAGGATTGTACTCAGAAGATTCTAAGTGAATCATAATTTCGGAGTAATTTAGAGATTTTTTTATATCATTTTCGATTTTATCGCATACGTCGTGAGCATCTTTAATTCTCATATTTTCAGGAAATACTAAATGTAATTCGATATACCTAACTCGTCCAGATTTTCTTGTCTTAAAGTTATGGTAGTTACAATAGATACTCGAAAACTTATTTATGCTGTTTTGAATGATTTTGATTTCATCATTGGATAACTTAGTATCTAAAAGTGGATTGAATGCAGATATTAACAGCTCAATGGCTTCTTTTAATATAAATATAGCAACTAAAATAGCTACAATTGGATCTAAAAAATTCAATTTAGTTATCCATATAAGAAACAAACCAATTCCTACACCTAATGAGGTATAAACATCAGCTTTTAGATGAAGAGCATCTGCTTCAAGAGCTATAGAGTCTTCTTGTTTAGCAACCTTATATATTTTTCTGGAAACCATGAAATTTATAGCAGAGGAAATAAACATAACTATAAATCCAAGCCCTATTGATTCAACTGATCCAGGGATTAGTATTTTTTTTACTGCTTCAATTATTATCCAAATAGAAGCTGACAGTATAAGAATTGCCTCAATTACACCAGAAACATTTTCTATTTTTCCATGTCCATAAGGGTGTATGTCATCAGCTGGTTTATCAGATATTTTAACTGAAAAAAACGCTATTATAGCGGCTAACAAATCCATAGTTGAATGTATAGCTTCAGATATTATACTTACTGAACCTGTAGCAAGTCCAACAATTAATTTTAGAGTTATTAGGATGCTATTTGATAACAGAGATAATCTTGCAACTTTAACTTTTGCATTCATATAAAACGCCTCCATAATTAACATAAGTTTTATCATTTGATAAAACAAATTAACACTATAATATATTTATATGTGTGAAAAGTCAAGAGGTTAAGGTTGAAGCAAATTATCAATTGATAATGATAGCTATTGTGATAAGGGTTAGTGTTGGAATCGAGATTATTATGGTTAAATCAATAGTTAGCTATTGAATACGATATAAGAATTATATTAGATTTAAAATGCGTAAAAAATATATTAATATGCAGGTCTATACGGTCCTTTTGAAAAAGGATTAGTAAATTTAAAGCCTGGAGATATGGGGTCAGATGTTTTGGATGTACAAGGAAAAATAAATGAGAAAGGTTATTATCCTAGGAAATTAGATGGCATATATGGAGAAGGAATTAATAAATTTGTAATAGAATTTAGGAAAGACAATAGCATTAAAGAATGCAATGATATTAATAAGGAATTATATGAAAAGCCTGGGATAACACTAGTAGATTAAATATATTTAATCTACTAAAGCTAACCAATTATTACATCATCAGCCGCAGCTGATTCTTCATTATTATTATTATTATTATTATTATTATTATTATTATTATTATTATTATTGGCATTGTTGTTATTATTGTTATTTGCATTGTCGTTATTTTGTGCAGAATTAGAATTCCTAGATTCTTGTAATACAGTTAAATACTGTTGCTGTGAGGCTATTGTTAGTAGTAAACAACCTATACCTACAAGGAAATTTCCAATAACATTTATTTCATCAGCATTTTTACCTTTTGCAAGTGAAATAGCAATTGCATTTGTTAAAATTAAAGAATCTTCAGGAGTTAAGTTTTCAAAACCTGTCATGACTTACACCCACTTATATGTAGTTTATAATTAATAACTATGATATTTACTTAAATAATATGAGTATATGATGTATTAAATAAATAATTATAATCTTCACAAGACGCCTCCTCTAAATCTTTATGGTTTAAAGTAAATGTTAAAAATTAAAAAATATATTTTAATACGAATATTTACTAAAAAAAGAACATTCACGGAATTATAACATATTATATTTTTGAAATAATAAACAAGGAAGAAAAGTATGAATAATGACAGAATGTATTCAGTAGATTATTCAACTGAAACATCAGATTATAATTTAGAGGACGGATACAATAATAATTGGACATATCAGAATTCTAATTTTAGGTCTGTTCCATATTCTATGCTATTTGATGAAATGGAGTACGATTATAGGGCTGATATTCCACAATCAGCAACTGGAAATAGCAAAATGGATCTGAAAGACTATGGACCACAGCCTTTGGTAATTAACATTGATAAAGCTACAAAGCAAAATACAAACTTTCGTACTGCTTTATGGACAGGAGAGCATTTTCAAGTTACATTAATGAGCATCAATGTAGGTGATGATATAGGTCTAGAAATCCACCCAGATACTGATCAATTCATACGTATTGAAGATGGGCAAGGAATTGTTAAAATGGGAAAAAGCAAAGATAATCTAGAGTTTCAAGCAAATGCCCGTAATGACTTTGCAATCATTATCCCTGCTGGTACTTGGCACAATGTTATTAACACAGGTACAAAACCTCTCAAGGTATACTCTATTTATGCGCCACCTAAGCATCCACGTGGTACAGTGCATGTAACTAAACCTTCTGAATAAATTTTTGTATGAAATTAGAATTAAATTAATTCGAGTCTAACCTGGCAATTCATAGTCATAGGGTTAGACTTTTTTGGTTTCTATGAAATCATATAGTTAGAGAATCTGTGGACATTGTGTTACTTTTGGGTATAAATTATGGAAATAGTTGATTCAGAACGTTATGTTTTGATAGAGAATAAAAAATAGAGTATATTCGCTTGCATAAAATGTTCTTATATGCAGCATAGCAGCCATTTCTGATGTGCAGATTTTTTGCACGTGCTTTCGAAAAGGAAGCTGCGTAAAAAAATCTCAGGGAAAACAGTATAATTATACTAATTAGTATAAAACTGTTAGAATTGTGTTAAGAAACTACAAGATATGACAAATTAATGCTATAATTACTTATATTGTTGCAATAGATTATAACATAAGGGGGGAACACGTTGCATGATTAAAAAGTTTAATTTAGGGACAAAAATAAGCATAATAATAGGATCAATAATTCTTGTGTGTTATATAGGAGTGTTTGCAAGTATATTAGTACAAATAAAGTCTAAAAGCATAATGGATAGTGAAACTTTAGCAAAAGAAGTATCTTTATCTTATGCAGCACAAATCACATCTAACTTTGAAAAGTTAGAAACAATAGGTAAGGATTTAAGGGGGGCAATAACCAATGAAATTAAGCTTAATTCTCAGAATAGAGATCTGGTTATTGAAATGCAAAAAGAAATATTAAAGACAGATCCTGAAATTTTTGGTGTTACAGTTGCATTTGAGGCTAATGCATTTGATGGAAGAGATGATTACTATAAAGGCAGAAAAGAGTTTGCAGAGGATGGAAAGTTCATACCTTATGCAAGTAGAGATGGAGATCAAACAGTAGTATTACCAGCGTATGATGATCAGACAGATATGACATGGTACAAGAAGCCAAAGGAATTAAAGGGAACTTATATTACAGAACCGACAGTTTATACTGTTAATGGACAAGATATTTCAATGGTATCTTTAGCTATGCCTATATTGGATGATAATGGAAAGTTTTTAGGAGTAATATCTATAGATTATAAGCTCGATACATTAGAAAAACTTGTATTGGAAAAAACACCACTCGGAGGCACCGTTGAACTAATATCTAACCAAGGGATTTATGTAGCAAGTGGTGAAGATCCAAGCCTAAAGATGAAAGATGCAAAACAAAATAATGCAACTTGGGCGAAAGTTATAAGTGAAACTTCAGAAGGTAAAGAATTTTATACTTATGGAACTTCGGTAAAAAAAGGACAGGAAGTTTTAATGGTAGCAGATCCGGTTAACTTAGAAAATACAAAGACTAATTGGATACTATGTAGCCAAATTCCAAAAGAGAAAACATTAGAAAGCTATAATAAAATATTTAATGTTATTTTAATTTCAGCAGTTGTATCATTATTAATTGTTGTCGCTGTAATACATATTGTAATTAAAAGAATGACAAAAGGAATAAGATACGCAGAAGAACAAATGGAGTTACTGGCTAAAGGAGATCTTACAGTAGAGGTTGACAAAAAATATGTGGACAGAGAAGACGAAATAGGAAAAATGTTTAAATCTATAAATGAAATGCAAAAATCATTAAGGAATATAATATCTGGTGTTAAAGGTGAATGCAATGTGGTTTTAGATTCAATAAACTTTACACAAGAGAATATAGTAGACTTAAATAACCAAATTTCAGATGTATCCGCTACAACTGAGGAGTTATCTGCAAGTATGGAGGAAACGGCAGCATCTACAGAGGAAGTAAATGCTTCATCAGCAAATATGAAATCCATAATAAAGACTATGGAATCAAGGGTTGGAAGCGGAGAGGTAACTGCAAAGGAAATTCAGGAAAGAGCTAAAAAACTTAAATCTGATGCATTGCAATCAAGGGAGCAATCTAGTAGCATAACTTTGAAAATGCAAGAAAGCTTAAGAGTTGCAGTGGAGAAATCTAAAGCAGTAGATAAAATAAATGAATTAACAGCTAGGATATTAGAAATAACCGAGCAAACAAATCTATTAGCACTAAATGCAGCAATAGAATCAGCAAGAGCAGGAGAAGCTGGTAAAGGATTTGCAGTTGTTGCAGATGAAATAAGGAAACTTGCGGAAAACTCAAAAGAAACGACAATGGAAATACAGCAGATAAATAAAGAGGTTGTTATGGCTGTCAATGACCTTAAAGGAACATCAAATGAAGTTATTAATTTTATTGGAACTCAAGTGATGAAAGATTATGACAAACTTGTAGACACAGGGGAACAATATAGAAATGATGCTATTGTATTTAATGAATTAGTTAGCACTATAAGTGAAATATCAGACGAGCTTATTAATTCCACAGAAGATATTATAACAGCTATAAATGAAGTTGCAGAGGCAACTAATGAAGGCGCTACAGGAACAACTTTAATTGCAAATAAGTCAAATGAGGTAGTTAATTTAACAGAAGAAGTTGTAGAACAAACACATAAGACAAAAGAATGTGCAGATAAATTATTAGAAGCAGTATCCATATTTAAGATATAGGGAATTAACATAAGGTGAATTTAGTAGATTTGTTTTACACAAAGACAATACACTCATCTTATGTTCTTAAGAAGACTAGTATGTTAAAACGAAAAGGATTTTATGACAAGGCTTTCTTACTTGAGGCAAAAAATAAATTTATAGATGAATAAAAAATAGAACACTTTCAAAGAATAAAAATGGAGGTGTTTTATTATGCAAGTAAATTTAACGCAAAAAGAAAAAATGTTACTAGAAGACCAAAAAAGTCATGAAGAAATTTGTATACAAAAATATTCGAATTATGCTAATCAGGTACAGGATCCACAGTTGAAACAAATTTGTAAGAATAATGAGCAAATTGAAAGAAGTCATCTTAATACAATTAATCAGTTACTAAGTGGCAATGTTCCTCAGATGAATCAACAACAAGGTGGACAAAAAAAGCAAGGTGTTGATCAAAATGTAAATAAATCTCAAACTTCTACAAGTAATTTGTCAGATAAGGAAATATGCTCGGATTTATTAATGACAGAAAAATATGTCTCAGGAGCTTATGATACTGCAATTTTTGAATTCAAGGATACTGAAGTACGAGATGTATTAAATCATATACAAAAAGAAGAACAAAAACATGGAGAATCTATATTTAAGTATATGGAGAGTAAAGGCATGTATAATGTTCAATAATTAAAAAACATTATTAAAAGTATAAGAAAGTTTAGCCTTTTTCAGGCCGAATTTTTTTGTACTTTTAATAATTTATAGCTATATTTTATAGGGTAAAATTGACTATATAAGAGTCTTAGTGATAAAATTTAATGAAAAGTTATTTGGTTAAATTTTATTATTGGCATCGCTAGTTCTCTTCATTTAGTATTAGATAGCATGTGGTTATATCCTAATATATTATTTTGGCCATACTTGGGATGGAAGTTTCCTGCAAGACCAGAAGGCAATTGGGTAAATAGCGATATTGTTAGACTTATTACAGATCCAACTTATTATTTATCTGAATTAATAGGCTTTGCTATTATTGCATATTTCTTTATACGACTTTTTAGGAAAAAAGAAATAAAATGTTTTTTAAATAAAGGAAAGTTATAGGGTTAATCATGATATGGATACTTGTAGGGCAAGGAATGACTTTTAGTGAAGCCATTAATGAGATAAAAGATTGGGAAACATCTGGTATATCTAAACTTTTAGATAATAGTAAAATGACTCAAAGTAAATGAAAAAAATAATATTATATATTTACAGAACGTTAAAAACTCGAGTGATTCTAATAACAAATTACTTGAGTTTTAAATTTTATGCTTTGGTGTTCAAAAAACCAACTTCTAAGTGGGTATTTTTGACTGTATTTAGTAAAATAATCTACATTGATCTAGAAGTGTAAAATTATTAGAAAATTTGAATTATTAATTCGAGATATTATGGTATAATACCTAATTATAGTAATTTATCTTAATGGAAGGAAAAGTATAATGAATTTTGCTACCTGTCATTATATAGTGTGTAAATATGGATACAATTTTGAACGAAGAAAGAGACGTATTACTGCAGAAGAAAGATATAATAAAACAAGAATTAAAGGAAAAGAAACAAAAATTTGAAGAAGTAGGGGGGAAAATTAAGACTTTAAATAAACAAGTAAAGAGCTTTAGTGAAGAAAAGCAAGCTAATGAAAGAATATTTAGTTATTTATCTCAAGATATTGAGAAATATGAAGAATCGTTAATAGAGCCTTATTTTGGTAGAGTAGACTTTAGAGAAAATATGGGGTTTACTGAAAGTATATACATTGGGAAAAAAGGTATAAGTAACAGCAAAGATGGAGAAGAAATTGTTGTTGATTGGAGAGCGCCAGTTGCGGATCTTTATTATAGCGGAACTGGTGGAGATGCGTATTACAAAGCACCACAAGGAATAGTTGAAGGAAAGCTAGAATTAAAAAGAAAATTTTTATATAAAAATAGTGATATAGAAAAAGTATTTGATGAAGGAATAAATAACATCATTATAAATGAAGAAGAAGGGCAAAATTTAGTTGATGAGTTTTTAAAGATAAATCTTGAAGAAAGCAGTGGGAAAAAGCTAAAAGAAGTTGTTGCAACTATTCAGAAAGAACAAAATGAAATAATAAGATGGCCTAAAAATCTGCCTATAATAGTGCAGGGGTCAGCAGGTTCAGGTAAGACAACAATAGCGTTACACAGGTTAGCTTATCTAATTTATAGATATAAAGAAAGCATGAGTGGAGACGAAATTTTAGTTTTGGCTCCTAATAAACTATTTCTAAGTTACATTTCAGATATTTTGCCTAGCCTTGGAGCGGAAGAAGTAAATCAAAGTACCTTTGAGGAAATGGTATTATCAAAGTTAAAACTAAAAGGAAAAGTTTATAATAAGGATGAAAAATTATTAAGGATAATAGAAGAAAATGATGAAAATCTAAAAAAGCTTATTGTAAATTCAAGCAAAGTTAAAGGAACCATGCTATTTAAAACAATGCTTGATAGATATATAGCATTAATGGAAAAAGATGCAATTCATATTGAAGATATTAAAGTTGGAAATGAGACATTATTTCATAAAAAAGAGATAATGAGATTATATATAAAAGATCTAAAAGCTTATCCCATCAACAAAAGGAAAAAGGAGATAAAAAGATATTTAAATTTAAAAATAAAAGAAAGAATAGAAAGCCTATTAATAGAAATAGATAATGAATGGGAAAAGAAAATAAGAGAAATAAGAAGAAAAAATGAAGATTCATCGGAAAGAAGAAAATTGCTTATAAGTCTATATGAAGATAGAGACAAAATAAAGGAAAATGTAAAAGCTAACAGTAAAAAGGAATTTAATAATTACTTTAAAGATTGGAAGGATATAAATTCTAGAGATATCTATTATAACTTTTATAATGATGAGTTATTTGAAACAGCAACTGGAGGTAAAATTCCTAAGGTATTGGCAGATTATATGAAGGAAGAATTTAATAGTAATTTTGAAAAGAATATAATCGATGAAGATGACTTGCCAGCTCTTGCATATATAAGAATTTTGCTTGAAGGAATTGATGAGGAAGAAAAATTTAAGTATATTATAGTGGATGAAGCTCAAGATTATAGCCCATTCCAAGTATACTTAGTTAATAGTTTGGCTAAAGGTAATGCGTTAACTTTAGTAGGGGATCTAGCTCAAGGAATTTATTATTATAAAGGTTTAAAGACATGGGAAGATATAACGCAACAAGTCTTTGAAGGAAATGCAACCTACATTCAATTGACGCAAAGCTATAGATCAACAGTAGAAATAATTGATTTTGCAAAGAAAACATTACAATCTCAAAATTTAGGACTTAAGGATGCTAAACCAGTTTTAAGACATGGTGAAAAGCCTAGAATAGTAAAGATTTCGAGTGAAAATGAATATACTTCAGCCATAGAGAAAATAATTAGCGAAGTGCAGAACTACGGAAAGAGAACAATTGCAATAATTACAAAAAATATGTTACAAGGTGAAGAGATATACAAACTTCTAAAAGGAAAGAGCAAATATAATTTTGAACTAATATTAGGCAAGGAAAAAGAAATAGCAGAAGATCTAATAATAATTCCATCATATTTAACAAAAGGATTGGAGTTTGATTGTACAATAATATTGAATCCAAGTGAAGATAACTATAAAGAAAACATTTTAGATGAAAGGTTATTATATGTTTCACTAACTAGGGCATTACATTTAGAATATATAATAATAAAGGATGAAGCTACAAATTTAATTTAGAGAGAAATTATTTGCTATAAAAGTTAGTGGAAAGGAAAGAACATATAGGCTAATACATTACTTAAAGTTATAGAAGTTTAAGTTGATTATATAATAAAAGATTATTAACATATGCCGTTTATATATTATGATGATATTATTAATGGCATATGTTAATAATCTTTAATAAGTAAAAAAGGAAAATATATATTTTAATACAGTGGTCCTTTAATTTTAGAATTTAAAATGCATTAATATTTATTTACCTAGATCATTCCAATGCTCATAAGCTTCATTTAAAGCAATAAGTGAATTAGATTTATCTCTAGCCATTATAGCTCCACGAAGATGTGAGACACATATATCAAATTGATTTAGTTCATCTCTTTCAGAGCTAAATTGGACTCGTTTGACTATTTTTTTCCATGATTTAGATAGGTTATCTGTTTTAATATCAGCATTTTCCCAATTTCCTGATTCTATATCCTGTATAAGTAGTTGTATTGATTCGGAAATATTATCATCATTACCGATAGATTTTTTTAAAATACTGCCGCTAAGCATAATTAATATAAAGAAGGCCAGTGACACCATAGGTATAGATACGACTAAAAATTTTCTCATTATAATTTACTCCTTTAATATGGTCCTTTATAATCACCAATATCTGTTATTTTCATCATATGGTCGTTATATTTATCAATATATAATGATCCAGAAGGGGTTAATGTTGCAAGAAACACTTCTGAAATATTTTTGACTTTATTCATTTTTAGCTGTTTCATAATCCATTTCTCAGTTTTATTAAGTTGTCTTAAATTTTCATGTATGAGAATTCCATCGTAAATAAGCTCTGTGCTTAGGCCACTTGGTGCTTTGAGTATACTCATATCTTTTGGTGTTAAATTTTCATATTCTGGTTTTTTTAGAACAGATAATTGGCCATTTGGCTCAATAATTGCAAAGTCTACTTGAGACAAATCAAAAATATCTTTAACTCTTAATAGTCCCATGAGATCTGATGCTGTATACTTCATTTTTTTTAATGAACTTTCCATTATCTTGCCATTCATAATTACAATTGTAGGTTCGCCTTCGATATATTTTGCAGCATACCTCCATTTCTCAGTGATGCATTCCATTAAATATCCAAGTAAACACCAAGTGAGTAATCCGATAA
The DNA here is from genome assembly GCF_045310795.1 of Candidatus Clostridium helianthi. Taxonomy (NCBI): domain Bacteria; kingdom Bacillati; phylum Bacillota; class Clostridia; order Eubacteriales; family Clostridiaceae; genus Clostridium; species Candidatus Clostridium helianthi. The sequence goes on along the minus strand of NZ_JBJIAB010000017.1, from coordinate 29,855 downwards.
AATGAGGCCATGCCCTGCTTGATAAGTCTGTAGTAAGAGTTGCAGCAATTGATCCGATTGTTATTCCAAGGGCATAATCAAAGAATGTCAGTTGACTGATTTGCTGTTTACCAAGTATCTTTGCAAAAATAAGTAAAGAAAAGAATGCAATAATAGCACGCACAAAAACTACTAATCCTTCATTCAATTATTGGTACCTCCAATCTTTACAAGATACATTTATTATTCTACTTGAATAATATTTTATACTGTTAAATTAATTTTTATATAGCAATGAATGTTAGAAGTATAATTTTTAAATATTAAAGGTAATAGATATAATTTTATTATTTGTTTTTTGGAACATTTGGTAAAATAATAAAGTTATCTAGTGGAAAAGAAATGATGCCCAATCATTTCTATAATAATTTATGCTTTAAATTTTTGGTACTTGTATATATAAATATAATATAGCATAAGGGTTATTTTTGCTTGGTAAAAACCAATATAACTGATGTGATACATTGATAAGTTATATTAGTCTTTTATAATTATTTTTTTAGGATGTTTTTAATTTTAATGAAAGCACCTTGAATTGAAGGCGACACATATCTTTCCCTTGGATATTTGTCTTCGACTGCTTTTATGTATTTATCCATAATAGAATCAAAATTAGTAGATTCTGTAAGCTTAAAGTATGCATATTGCTTGCTTTCTAGGGAATTTATATTGTTTTTGAAATAAGAATGAATTTTCATCCAATTAAATTGCTTTGCTATATTTTTTTGATTAAATCCCGTAGAGTAGCCTCCGGGTTCTATTAAAATAACAGGAATATTAACATCATTAAGTTCTTTAAGCTCTTCGTTTAAAGACGGACCTATGGCTTCCAATGCAAATTTAGTTGCGCAGTATGGAGATAAAAATGGAATTGGAGAGCGTCCAGCCAAAGATGATACAAAAATTATCCTTCCTTTTTTTCGAGGAATCATTTGTTTTAATACAAGTTGAGTCAATTCAATTGGACAAAAAACGTTTGTTTCAAAAGTTTCCCGATATATATCGGAATCCACTTCAGCCACTGAACCTGAATTTCCAATGGCTGCATTATTTATTAAAACATCAATTTCAAGATTAGTTACCCTAGCTCTATCATTACTATGTAAAATATCCAATTTAAAGCTTTCAATAGGAAGATTATATTTTTTATTTATGGCGTTAATTCTAGCGGCTTGTTCTTCAGTGTGGGTTGTTGCATAGATATAATGACCTCTATTTGCTAGAGCAAATGAGGCTTCGAGTCCAAGACCAGAACCACAACCTGTGATTAGTATTTTTTTCATGATATCACCTTAATTTCTTTAAGCATAATTAAGAATAGTTGTGAAGAGATTTATAAACTATATTTTGAGAAAAATGTTACAGCATAGTTTTATTTAAATACATTCATACAAATTAATATTAATATTATCTCTATATTTAACAAAAATATTAATGGATCCTATGTATCTACAGATGAAAATGTTTGCTTTTTATCAGAGCTTTTGTGCTCTATTCTAGGATATTGGTGCCGTTTGCAGTACGTTTATTAATTATAGGTATCAGTTCATTGGATATATGTTTAAATATCGTATGATGCTAGTATGGTGAAAAATAAATATTGTGAAGAATATTACTATAGAAGAATATGTATTCTGAAGAATACATATTCTTCAGAATATTAGAATTTAGAAAATTGATGTATAATGTATTAAGAAATATCAATAAGAAAAGGAGGGGACATAACATATGCTTGTACTTAATAAAAATCCAAAAGTATATGATCAAGTTATAGAGAAAATTAAGGATAAAATAAAATATGGAGAAATAAAAAAGGGAGATAAATTGCCGACAGAAAGAGAGATGGCAGAATCTCTCGGGGTATCGCGTGCATCTGTTAGGGAAGCGATGAGGGCTTTAGAAGTCATAGGATTAATAGAAAGCAGACATGGAGCCGGAAATTATATACGAACAAATTTTAATAACTCTTTGCTTGAACCTCTTTCAATAATGTTTATGTTACAGGAGAGTTCGCCCAAAGAAATGTATGATTTAAGAGAAACGCTAGAACTTCAATGTTCTAAATTAGCAGCTAAAAATATAGAAGATAGCGAGCTTGAACTTTTAGCAGAATTATTAGATAAGATGTATATTGCTAGTAGTGAAGAGGAAAGTGTTGAATTAGATATTAAGTTTCATCAATTAATTGCAAAGGCATCGAGAAATGTATTATTAATTAATGTACTTAATGTTATATCTCAACTTGTAGACGAATTTATTCGAAAAGCTAGAATGCAAATTTTTCATGAGGGAAATACAAAAGAAAGCTTATTATGGATACATGAGAATTTATTAAGAAATTTAAAGAAAAGGGATGAATCACTAGCTTACAATGCTATGCAAGAACATTTCGATCTAATTAGGAAATCTTATGGATACGAAAATTAGAATTGCTTTGTAAATGAAAATATAAAATCTTATAAGAGTGAGCTTGAAAAATTTAATAGAATGCTACTTGCTAAGATTTCATAACTATTGAAGAAGGTATTATATATTTTAGACAAGCCGATCAGGGAAGTGAATTCTTAAAAAAGCATTTTTAAACAATGCTATAATAAATTAATATCCGCAAATAGAATGCATAATATCTGATAAAGTAAAGATCCAAGTCATTAATTAACTTTGGATCTTTAAACATTTGTACTTTTATAATAGTATAGAATATAATTGGAAATTTTCTTTCTAATGCATTATTTTTTGAAGAAGAAAAAACCTGCAAGTTCCCTTTCATATTTTGTTAGGTTATTTAAAGCTGATCTTAATTCATAATAATCACATCTGTCGTATAGCAAATCTCGCAAGGGAACTTCCTGTATTGAATGTCTTTTTAATATTGGGTTATACTGTATTTACAATAATAGGCATATATGTTATTCTGGGTAAAAACATATTCAATAAAGAAAATAATTAAAGAGGACTATATAAGACCTGTACAGGATTTTACATGGATAATTAAGAAGACGGAGGAAGAAGAAGTGTGAAAAAAGGAGACAAGTTATTTGTAAGAATTGATTATAAGAATAATGGATTAGAAACTACAGAAGAAGATTTCCAAGATCATGTAAAGTATCTAAATGGTATTGCTAGTGAAAGATACTTTGTTGGAGGAGGATTCGCTAATGCCAGAGGTGGTATGATTATATTTAAAGCTAAGGATTTACAGGAGGCAAGAATGATTGCGGAAAAAGACCCGATAATTAAAAGTGGTCTATATAGAGTAGAGGTTTATGAATGGGATTTGTTGATATCATCAGATGATAATTAACTGTGCAGTAGAAAGGCATATTTTATAAATAAGAAAAAATGTATATTTCTTGGCATATGTCTAAATGATGAACCTGAGAAGGTTATTGGAATAGCAGAGATATTTGACTATTTTAACGAGGTAAATATGATAACTATAGGCTACAGGTTGAACGATAAGTTTTGGGGTAAGGGAATTGCTACTAAAGCTGTAAAGGTGATGGTAGACTATTTATTTAATGATATTGGAATAAATCGAATACAAACATTTGTCATGCAAGAAAATATTAAATCTCAGAATGTATTAGAAAGAAATGGTTTTATTAAAGAGGGGACAATTAGGCAGGGATATACTTGGAAGGGACAAGGTGTTGTTGATTTGAATCTATATTCTTTATTAAAATCTGAAGCTGAAAAATAGATATTTTTATTTTCTAAACTTCTCATTTTGGATACCAACAATCAAATCACAATTATATAGTAGATGTTTCATAGTTGTAGATCAATTATAAATAACTGCATTAAAAATAGACTATATTATAGAATTTATTTTTATAATATAGTCTATTTTAATGTACATTGCTTAATTCCGTTGTTTCTAAGAACAAGAACTTTTTTGTGTGTAAATTGAATAGTCTTTATTTTTCATATTTAATTTATTATTATTCTCATTTTCTTTAAATGTATATTTTGTTTTATATTGCATTTTTTAGAGATAATAATGGCTGTTGATGTTCCTCAAATGTTACAGGTCAAAAATACAAAAATTATTTTTTAATAAATGATGTTAGCTTGTTATATAGCATATCATCCATTTTGCTTATGACCTCTGGGTCTCTAGGTGGTGACCATTTAGTATAGTAGAATTCAAGGTAAGTGCTACAATTACCTTTTTCTCTTCCTTTTGTATGGAAATGATTTTCTGGATCATTAACAGTTTTTATTATTTCTTCTTTTTCTTCTGTTGTCAGTTTTTTATATGTATCGTAATGTATAATTCCAGAATCTTTAAGTCTTCCACTTTTGTGGTGAAGTGCTTTGGTTTTGTCTTCATAACCAAGTAATAAAGCAGTAATTCATTATAAATTTAACTTTGTTAGACCAATTTTCTATCGATAACTTTCTTTATTATCATTCATTAATTGTGGATAGATTATAGCATAAGTTGTAAATATTAAATTATTATTAGCCTGTAAATTAAATGTTTATGGAAAGAAAATCCTAATTAATATAGATTCTTTTCTAATAATATGTTACAATAATTATATCCATAATATTACTAGAAAACACCAATAAAGGTAGGCCGAGTAGAGATATACTTGGCCTAACTTTGTTTTTATAACTTTTCCATAATTTTATATGAAAAAATCAATTAAGCGGATGAATTAACCAAGTTAATTAATAGGCAAATAAAAATTGATAAAAATGTATATTTTACTTTGTGATTCCCAAAGTATTGTTTTATGAAAGGATGGGAATACTCAATAATGGGAAAAGTCTAGTAAAGATAAATCATAACTTGCTTTCACAAGTGATGACATGCTTGACAAATCAAAATACAATATTTTTACAAGGAGGATATTTATGAAAACAGGTATAGTAAAGTTTTTTAATTCAGAAAAAGGATTTGGTTTTATCGAGGTAGAGGGAGAAAAAGATGTTTTTGTACATTCATCTTCTCTTTCAGGATTTAGTATACAAGAAGGAGATAAAGTTCAGTTCGATGTTGAAAAAGGTACAAAAGGTCCTCAAGCAACCAATATTCAAAGAGTATAAAATAGCATCTTGATGTTCATTAACAACATATTAGGTGATTTTTGCCACCTTGTCTAAGGTGGCTTTTCATTGAAATCAAGTGAAACTAGATTAAGGTGGGAGATAGGGATATCCCCATCTGAATCTTAGTTGAACTAATCTTTGAGCGTGGCGCTGTTATCTACAACCTAAAAAGAGGTGGGAGTGTTACAGTAGCTATAGATAAGATAAATGTATAAATTCTATAAAAAAAGAAAGAAGGGATTAATTTGGAAAATAAGGTATTTAGCGAATTAGGTCTTGATGAGAGTATTCTTAAAGCCATTGATGCAATGGGATTTGAAGAACCTTCTAAGATTCAAGCTGAGGTAATACCAGTTCTTTTAGAAGGTCATGATGTTATTGGGCAGGCACAAACAGGAACAGGAAAGACACTGGCATTTGGTGCACCAATATTAAGCAGAATTGGAAAGCAAGATGGTAAGGTAAATAGTATAATACTAACGCCTACAAGAGAACTGGCTATACAGGTAAATGATGAATTGAATCGTATAGCTAAATTTACTAAGATTAAGTTGCTGCCTGTATACGGTGGGCAACCTATTGACAGACAGATTTCAGCTTTACGTAGAGGGATAGATATAGTAGTAGGAACTCCGGGGAGAGTGCTGGATTTAATAAGAAGAAAAGTTTTAAACTTGAGCTCTATTAGATTTCTTGTATTGGATGAAGCCGACGAAATGTTAAACATGGGATTTATTGACGATATAGAAGAAATAATAAAAAATTCAAATCAAGACAGACAAACAATGTTGTTTTCAGCTACTATGCCTGAAGAGATCAAAAGGCTTGCTAAAAGATATATGAAGTCTGAAACGAAACACATAGCCATTTTAAAAAATGCAATGACTGTAGCTACAGTGGATCAATACTATTATGAAATTAAAAACAAGGATAGATTTGAAACACTATGTAGGATACTGGATGTTGATGAACCTGCATCTGCAATAATCTTTTGTAAGACCAAAAGGAACGTTGATGAACTGGTAGAAGGTCTTCAAGGGAGAGGTTATACTGCTGAAGGAATGCATGGAGATATGAATCAAAATCAGAGAATAAATACCTTAAGAAAATTTAAAGAAGGAAATTTAGAATTTTTAATAGCAACTGATGTTGCAGCAAGAGGTATAGATGTTGAAAATGTAACTCACGTTATAAATTACGATTTGCCTCAGGACGTAGAATCCTATGTTCACAGAATAGGCAGAACAGGTAGAGCAAATAGAAAAGGTGTTGCTTACACACTAGTTACTGCAAGGGAATATATGTCTCTTAAGCATATTGAAAAGGTGACAAAAAGCAAGATAAGAAGAAGAGAAATTCCTACTGTCGATGAAATATTTGTTTCAAAGTACAAAAATATGTTTTCAAAGATAAAGGAAACCTTGGAGCAGGATAGCTATAAGAAATTTATACCGATGGCAACAGAACTTGATGAAGAGTTTAACCTCGTAGAAGTGGCAGCGGCATTGATGGATATGGTATATAGCAAGGAAGTGAATTATGACTATACTGAAAATGAAATAGGTTCAAAGACAGATTACAAGAGATTATTTTTGAATGTAGGACGCTTGGATAAAATTAATCCAAGGAAGCTAGTGGATTTCTTTAATGAGAATGCAAAGGTAAAAAGAGAAGATGTCGGAGATATTGATATTCTTGAAAAGTTTTCATTTGTAAATGTAACAGAGGATGCAGCGGAATCTATAATGAAGCATTGCATTGGAAAGAAATTTGCTGGAAGAAAGCTAAATGTCGAAATTTCAACAAAATCAAAAAGATAATTTAAACTATACCTATGAACAAGACACATGAACAAAGTGTTTGGTCTATAGGTATTTTTTTATTGTTCTTGGCATAGGGGCAGAATACTAGAACAAATATGGTAATATTCTAAAAAATATATATTCTTGAGAATATGCACATTAAAAAGAAAAAATGGTGGAACTTGCATCTATTAAGGATTCTTAGGCTTCAGAGATATTTATGATTTATTAATGCAAATATTTAGTATTGCATTTTATAATTTCCAATGTTATACTTCCTATAAGGTACCTGAGTACCTTATAGGAAGTATAACATTCGTAGCCTTTAGGTTTTGTAAATTCCAGATTATTAATTGGATTATTGGAGTGGTGATTTATCTCCGATGGCCACAAAAGTGTTTTCTTATACTTGCTGCTATAAGCCGGCAAGCACCATCAATAGAATTAGAAATAGCTGATTATGGTTCATTAAGAAAAGATTTAATAGTACTATTAAAGGTTTTAGATCCAATCTTTGAAATTATAAGAACTGAAGATATACGAGATGTAATTTCAAATGAAGGCATAAAATGAATTAGTTTGTTAAAGGAGTAATTAATTTATGAAGAAATATGTATTGCTAATTATATTACCAACGCTTATAGGAACCTCTCTTTTTACGGGATGCGCTGCAAAAAATAATAGGAATGAAAATGCTGTTCAAGTAGAAGAGGTTAATAAGCAAAATTCCATATATCTTATGGCTGGAAAGATTGAGACTGATAATCAAGTTAATGTATCTTCAAAAATTTCTGCTAGAGTTTCAGATGTATTAGTTAATGTAGGATCAACTGTAAATCAAGGTGATGCTGTGATTAAATTAGATACTCAGGATCTTCAGGCACAGGTAGATCAAGCGCAGGCAGCAGTAAATACTGCAAATGCAAATTTAAATAATGCTATGAATAGCACTCGGCCTGAACAAATATCACAAGCGCAAGCAACTTTGGATAGCGCTAAAGCAACCTATGATGTTGCTAAAAAGAATTATGATCGTACAAAAGCTTTAGTTGATGCTGGAGCAGCTACAGAGGTGCAGCTTGAAACTGCACAGCAGCAACTTACCTCAGCTGAGTCAGGACAAAAATCTGCAGAAGAACAATTAGAAATGCTTAAAAATGGTGCTACAGAAACAAGTATAGATGTTTACAAGGCTCAAGTACATCAAGCTGAAGAAGCAGTGAAAACAGCACAGGTGGCATTAAATAATGGAACCATTACAGCACCTATTTCAGGTAATGTTACTGTTAAGGATATAAATAAAGGCGAAATGGCAGCACCTGGCAGCACACTTATTTCAATATCTAATCCAGATGCTTTGTGTGTGAATGCATATGCACCTCTAAGGATTGTAAAAGATTTGAAAGAAGGACAAGCTGTAGCAGTTAAAGTATCAGAAATAGAAGATTCAGAATTTGAAGGAACCATATCAGTAATAAATTCAACATTAAACTCTCAAAACTCCAATGTTTTAGTTAAAATTCTTTTAACAGATTCAAAGGGGCAATTGAAACCAGGTATGTTTGCTGAAGTTGGTATAAAAGGCTAAGAAAGGATGACAGTGATGAAAGAAAAACGTAAAACAATAATTTTATTAATATTATGTGCAATGTTAATTACTCTTGGTGGAGTAGGGTTTTATTACTGGTATAACAATGAAAACTTTGTTTCAACAGAAGATGCAAAGGTTGATGGAGATTTTATCAGCATAACTCCACAAGTATCAGGTAAACTTCTTGAATTTAATGTAAAAGAGGGGGACAAAGATGTAAAAGATCAAATTTTAGGTCGTGTAGATGCTAATGGTTTAGCAGATGCTAATATTGATTCAGCCTTACTTAGAGCACCAACTAATGGGATAATTATTAAAAAGGAAGCTGAGGAGGGACAATATGTTTCGGCTGGATCGACACTTGCTGTAATGACTGATCCAGAAAAGCTTTATATAACTGCTAATATAGAAGAAATCAAGGTTGAAAAATTACATGAAGGACAAAGTGTAGATATAAAAATTGATCAATTTGAAGGGAAATCATTTAAAGGTAAAGTTGAGTATATAGGAAAAGCTTCAAATTCAGCATTTTCACTTCTACCATCCTCTTCTGGTGGAACTTTCACTAAGGTTGTTCAAAAGGTACCTGTAAAAATTGAATTTGAGAAAAATGATGCTAATCTTCTACCTGGTACAAATGCAGATATAAAAATACATATAAAGTAGGTGGAAGTATGGAAAATAAAAAAGAATCTTCATCTAAATGGCTTATTATGAGTGTTGTAATCATGGCAATTTTTATGGCAAATCTTGATACAAGCATTATTAATATCTCTATCACAAAAATGATGCAGACATTTAATGCATCTATAGATCAAATACAATGGGTTGTTAGTGCATATACTCTAACTTTGGGAGTTACAATTCCGTCAACAAGTTATTTTGGAGATAGATTTGGAACTAAAAATGTATTTGTTACTGCGTTGATTTTATTTACTTTAGGTTCATTACTATGTGGTATTTCATGGAATGAAACTATAATGATAATTGCAAGAGTAATTCAAGGAATTGGAGGAGCTTGTATAATATCGCTTGGTATGACAATATTAATGACTACTTTTGATAAAAGTGAGCTAGGAATGGCAATAGGGGTAATGGGAATGTGCGTAATGGCGGCACCTGCCCTAGGACCAAGTTTAGGTGGATATATCATTCAAAATTTCAATTGGAGATTTCTCTTTTTTATAAACCTTCCAGTTGGAATAGCAGCTACAATAATGGCTATACTTATATTTAAGAAATCGGAACATAAGTCCTCAAAGAAATTCGACATTATTGGATTTTTAACTTCAAGTATCGGAATGTCATGCGTTCTCTATGTACTTGGGAAAAGTGATTTGGACTGGAACGACATAAAAAATATCATTCTTATGATTGTTGGATGTTACAGCCTTTTAATATTTGTTGTAAATGAATTACTTATTGAAGAACCCTTGCTTGATTTAAAACTTTTAAAGAATTATACATTCTGTATGAGTAATATTATAATGAATGTTGCGATGTTAGCGCTTTATGGTGGTGTGTTTCTGATGCCAATATTTCTTCAACAAATAAAGGGTCTTGATTCGATGAGTACAGGCTTGATTTTGTTTCCAGAGGCAATAGCGACAGCTATATCAATGATTTTATATGGAAAAATTGGTAATAAATTTGACGTTAGGTTATTTGCTGTATTTGCGTTGATTTTGATAGGCATTAACAGTTATAGTATGTCGAAAATTACGTTGGATACTGCTAATATAGATATCACAATCCTATTAATGATTAGAGGTTTTGGCGTAGGATTTCTTATGGCACCAGTTCAGACCGTAGGTTTTAGTGGATTACCAAAGACAGCAATGTCAAATGCATCTGCTTTGACTAATACAGTTAAGCAAGTAGGGACTTCCATAGGTGTCACAATTATTACAAGTATTATGCAACATAGAAATGTGGTTGATTATTCTAACTTAGCTTCGCAAGTGACATCTTTTAATAAAAATAGCATGAAGCTATTTGAAATGCTTCAAGGTGCACTTATTAAGGGCGGGATATCAAGCAGTGATGCTAAAGGAATTGATTTAAGTAAGATTTTTGGGGAAGTTGCAAGTCAGGCACAGCTTCAAGCGCTTAATGAGACAATGTTTATAATTTCAATCATAACTGCTATTGTAATAATTCCAACACTTTTATTAAAACAAGGCAAACAAGAAGAAACAGATGCAGTAGTGGCAGAAGGATAAAAACGACTTAATAAGGTATTTTACGAATAAAATCATTAATTGTCAGAATGATATAAAATTAACAAATATGCAGTTACAATTGTAAGAATATTTTTCATGAAATTTATTAATACATTAATAATAACAGCTCTAAGGTAAAGATTGACCTTGGAGCTGTCATACTTTCATCTCATGCCTAGATAAAGTAAAAATTTATAGATATAAGGAGCAGATGTGTAAAAATGAGTAGTTTTATAATAGCAGTAGGTCATATTATTATAAGTGTCGTATTGGTTGTGAAGTTATTGATAGATTAGTTTAGAATGATCGAATTATTAAAACACTAGCATTGATTAACGATGAATAAAGTGGTATTTTATATTATTTATGTTAATTTATGAGAGTAAGCTAAAAATTAGCCATTTTAGAGGGGCATACTTTAATGAAAGTATTTGATTAACAGGGAAATTAGAAGGAGATATTGTAATTATGATGATAAAAAAACGGCTGGCTATGTCAAATCTTTTTATGTTGATAGTTCCAGCAATATTGATAGTAGTTATTGCAGTTGGAGTTCTAGAAGGATTTACAGAGATATATGGTAAGAAAATAAAAGTTTTTGAAGAGGATAGTGGAATATCATTTATTCAGAAAACTTTATTTATGTATAATAAAGAAATTAGGAATAATTATGATAAAATTAATGATTATAACAAGACGAAGGAAGATCTTAAAAATGCCGGTTATGACTTTATAATTACGAGTGACGGTGATACGATATTTTCTAATATAACTGATGCTGATAAAAATGCTATGTCCAAGCTTGAACGAGACGTTCTTACATCTTCAGATTCTATAGTTCTTGAGGTTAATTCTATTAGTTTAGTTAAAAATAGTTTAACTAAAGATGGAAAAAATATTAATATGCTTGCTGTAAAATCAAATAATAATTTAATGAGCAGACAGCAAATGAAAGCAGAAGCAAGAACTTTTCTATTAAGTTACATGGGGGTTGTATTCATAGTAGCGCTGCTTATAATTATGTTAACTAATGGTATATTATCATCAAGAGTATCTAAAAGTTTGATTAAACCTTTAGAGTTACTAAGCTATGGCGCAGGGCAAATAGAAGAAGGAAACCTTGATTTTAAGCTGAGTTATAAAGGGACAGATGAATTTGCAAAAGTTTGTAGGGATTTTGATAAGATGAGAGTAAGGCTTAAAGAATCAATTGATATGCAGCTAAAATATGAGCAAAATAGAAAGGAATTGGCCGCAGGAATATCTCATGATTTACGTACACCATTAACAACAATTAAGGGATATTCAAAAGGATTAAAGGATGGAATTGCAAATACAGATGAAAAACGTGAAAGGTATTATGAAATTATATATAGTAAAACTTGTGATATGGACAATCTTGTAGATAAATTATTTTTCTTTTACAAATTAGATACTGGAAAATTTCCTTTTAACTTTGAAAATATAAATTGCAATGAGTTCTTTTTAGATTTTTTTAGTAATGCTATACCAGAATTTAGAGGCAAGGGTATTGATTTAACTTATAAAAATAATTGTAAAGATAATATTTTTATTAGAATGGATTTCGAAGAAATTCGAAGAGTGCTTACAAATATACTCGAGAATAGTGTAAAATACAAAGTGCAAGAATATGGTAAGGTAGATATTACCATAGAAGAAATGGAAGGCAGCGTTGTTTTAAAAATAAAGGATGATGGGCCAGGAGTTTTAGAAGAAAATTTATCAAAACTATTTGCTAGTTTTTATAGGGAAGACCAATCGAGAGCCAATTCAAGTGAAGGAAGTGGACTTGGGCTTTCAATTTGCGAATATATAATAAAAGCTCATAATGGTACAATTACTGCTAAAAATGACAATGGATTAGCTATTATTATAACTTTGCCGATTAATAAGAAAATTTAACATATATATTCTAAAAAGGTTAATTTATAAAAATATATCTTAAGCTAGAAGGAATTGTGGACTAAACGATAAAAAAAGAATTACATTATTTAGAGTTTATATATTTATTGCGGTAAGAAAAATTATATTGCTTATTAAGCTTAATTACATATAAACATAATGGGAGAAAAGAAGATGCGAAGAATATTGATAATAGAAGATGATAAATTGATTGCAGAACTAGAAAGGGATTATCTTGAGGCAAGCGGATTTAAAACTGAAATTGCCTTTAATGGAGAAGACGGATTAAATTTTGCATTGAATAAGGAATTTGATTTAATACTGCTTGATTTAATGCTTCCAAGTAAAGATGGGTTTCAGCTTTGCAAAGAGATAAGAAGTAATAAGGAGATACCTATACTGATGGTTACAGCTAAAAAGGATTCGGTAGATAAAATAAAAGGTTTTAATATTGGAGCAGATGATTATATTGTTAAGCCTTTTGATCCAAGTGAGCTTGTCGCTAGAGTAAATGCACATCTTTCACGCTATGATAGACTAACTTCAATTGGTAAAAAAGACAATATAGGTAATGGAGTCATGGTATTTAAAAGGTTAAAAATATTAAAAAGGGAACGAAGGGTATATGTAGCTGATAAAGAAGTTAAATTGGCTAACAAAGAATTTGAATTGCTGTTATTTTTAGCAACAAATCCTAATATCGTATTTTCAAAAACAATTCTTTTAGACAGAATTTGGGGTATGGATTCCTTTGCAGATGTTGCAACTGTTACTGTGCATATTAATAGAATAAGAGATAAAATTGAGGAAGATAGCAGCAATCCTCAATTCATTGAGACTGTGTGGGGCGCGGGATATAGATTTAAATTATAGTTCATTATTAAAAATATAGCAAATGAGATAAGAAGTATTACTTACATTTAAGTTATAATTTTTAATGAATATGTAATGTTGAAGTTTTGGAAAATTTGTAAATATGTTTATTTAAAAAGTTAAATGTTTAAACTGTATATCTATAAAATTAAGAAAAGGTCTTAGACTAATAATAAATTTATTAATCTAAGATCTTTTTATTTTCTAGTATTTATAATACTAGAATGGAATAAAACTTTTGAGTTTTCAAAGGCGATTATATAAATAAGATGAGGCTGAGGTTAACTTGTAAAAAAGTAATCAAAAGAGAGCGTGGGGTAGCCATTTCTGTTTTTATCTTGAAAATTATATTGTTAGTTTTAGATTATATTTTAAAATCTAAAAAAGTTTAGAAATTGTTTATAAAGATATGAAAAAATATACATAGATGCCCAGATTGATAGTATTCTACATAATATGGAAATATGACTAATGACAATGGGATTATATAAAATTATGCTTCTAAGAATTATAGATAAGTTGAATGTTAAATTCTCAGAAGTTTAATAAACATGAGCAAAAATGAAAATTATCAATAGGAGTGTTTTAAGAGGAGTGGAAGCAAAAGAAGATATAGAAGTAATTATATAAGAAAAGCAATATATGATGTTACAAATAGAGGAGGATCACAATGAAAAACGTAAAAAAAATAGTTGTGTATGCTGTGATTATTGCAGTTGTGGTAGGGGGAGCAATTGCACTTAAAAGTAGGTTATCAGCAAGTGCAAAAGGCAAATCAACTCAAGCAGTTGCAAGCAAAACATCAGTAGAAGTACAGACAGCTAAAACAGTAGAAAAAAATGCAGGAGATGCATACAAGGCTAGTTTAGAGGCTGTTCAACAAGGTACAGTAACAAGTAAAATAGCAGCGAAAATTGTTTCCGTATCAGTTGAAAATGGACAATATGTAAATGCAGGTGATACAATAGCAACTTTAGATGATCAAGATATACAAAATAGTATAAAAACTGCACAAGCTCAAATAGCTGTAAATGAGAAACAAGTAGAAGTAGCAGAGCAATCTTTAAATGTATCCCAGGCAGCCCTGCAAAAATATAAAATTAATTTAGATGATGCTCAGCGTAATTACGAAAGACAAAAAACATTATTTGATGGTGGAGCCATATCACAAACAGATCTTCAAGCAGCGGAAAAAACTTTAAACTCAGCTAAGGCAGATTATGATTCAGGAAATGCAAGTATTCAAAGTTCACAGGCAAGTATTGAAACATCAAAAGCAAATTTAGAAGCACAGAAGGTAGCTTTAGCTAAAAACCAAAGTGATTTAGCTAATACAGTAATTAAAGCACCAATAAGTGGAGTAATAAGTGGTAAAAGTATGAATATTGGGCAAATGGCATCTACAGGTACAGCTCTTGCAATTGTTAATGATGTATCATCCGTATATGCAACAATACAGGTACCACAAGAAAAAATAAGTGAAGTAAAAATAGGACAGGCAGCTATCGTTATAGTTGAAGGAAGTGACCAAACTCATAATGGAACAATACAAACTATTGATGCAGCAGCTGATCCAACTTCAAGGGTATTTAACTGCAAAGTTAAAATAGATAACAGTGATAAGTCTTTATCGCCAGGCATTTATGGAAAGGTGACGCTTGTAAGTGATCAAAACAATGAAATAATCACTGTACCAGTTAATGCTTTGGTAGGAAATGAAGGTGACTATTATGTTTTTATTAATGATAATGGAACGGCTAAGAAAACTAAAATTACTATTGGGGAAACTAATGGTAATAATGTAGAAATAGCATCTGGCATTAAAGATGGAGATCAAATAATCTGTTCAAATACAAGTACACTGCAAGACGGTAGTGAAGTAGATGCAGTAGTAAAGCAAGATGACAGCACAGAAGACACAACTTCTAAGTAGGAGGGACCATAGGTGAATATAGCAAATATTAGTATTAAAAGACCAGTATTTATCACAGTTATCATGTTAGTTTTTGCGATTGTGGGTATGGTATGTTATGAAAGATTAGTTGTTAATGACATGCCAGAAGCTGAGAATGCATCAGTTTCAGTTTCCATTACAGAAACAGGAGGATCTCCAACAGATATAGAGACAAATGTTACAAAACCTGTAGAAGATGCAGTTGGGAAAATTTCGGGAGTTAGTCATATAACATCAACTGTAACAGAAGGAAGTTCAAGGACTAATATACAATTCGATTTAGATAAAGATCCAGAAGTTGCAGCTCAAGAAGTGAGAGATAAAGTTTCAAGTATTAGGGGGCTACCAAGTGACATAGATACACCGATTATTTCTAAATTTGATTCATCAGCAACATCAATTTTATCTGTTGCTGTTTACGGATTAGATGATAACCAACAATTATCAGATGTTGTTGATACCATTGAAAAGAAACTATACACAGTGTCTGGTATTGGATCAGTAAATATATCTGGTGAAGATACAAGGGAAATCCATATAAAATTAGATAATAATAAGCTTTTAAAGTATGGACTTGCAACAACTGATGTATCAAATGCAATTAAAAAGGATAATGTAGACCAATCTACGGGGAAAATCACCGATAAAGATAATGAGATTTCTGTTAAAATAAGCAGTAAGATAAAAAAAGTAGATGATTTTAAAAATATCTTAATAGCTAATAAAAATGGTACGGAAATCAGAGTAAAAGATATTGCAGAAGTAGAAGATGGAGTTGCAGATAGAAGCAGTTATGCATATTACGATGGAAAGCCAGCAATTGGTATTGATATAGTTAAGCAATCTGGTTCAAATACTGTTCAATTGGCAGACGATGTAAAAAAGACATTGACTAAGCTTAAATCATCTTTACCAAAAGGGGTGCATGTTGATATTGTAAGTGATGATTCAGTATCAATACAAAGCACAATAGATAGTGTTTTAGAAACTATGAGGGATGGTTGTATACTAGCAGTTGTCATAGTATTCTTATTTTTAAATGAATGGGAAAGTACCCTTATAAGTGCAACAACACTTCCAATTTCAATAATAACAACTTTTGTTTGCATGAAGGTAAAAGCTTTTTCTCTAAATACAATGACTTTAATGGCATTATCAGTTGCTGTAGGACTTTTGATAGATGATGCTATAGTTGTTATAGAAAACATTGTGCGACATTTGCATATGGGGAAATCACCAAGAGAGGCAGCTAGAGAAGCGACGTCTGAAATAGGCTTTGCCGTAATAGCTACAACATCAGCTGTTATCTCTGTATTTTTACCAGTATCAATGGTAAGTGGAACAATTGGAAGATACTTCTTTCAATTTGGCCTAACAGTTGTATTTAGTATGGCAGTCTCATTGTTTATATCCTTTACTCTTGTGCCTATGCTATCATCTAAAATGTTAAGAATAAAAAGAAATAAAAAAGAAAATATTCTTAGCAAATTCTTTAAGGGATTTAATAGTAAGTTTGATATCTTAGCGCATAAGTATTCAAGGCTTTTAGTTATGTCTCTTCATCATAGACTAATAATTATAATAGTTGCAGGAGTTATGTTTGCAGGAAGTCTTACACTTATTTCATCTCTTGGATTTACTATGATGCCATCAACAGATAATAATCAAGTGACTGTAAGTGCAAATTTTGATTCAGGTATAACATTAGATAATGCATCAGAAAAAGCTAAACAAATTGAAAGTATTATTAAGAAATATCCAGAGGTCAGTGGTATGTATACTACTGTTTCAAAAAATAGTTCATCAATTAAAATAGAACTAACAGACAAAAACAAACGTAAAGAAAATTCAAGAGATTTTGCTAGAAAACTTAGTGGAAATCTACAGAACATACCAGGAGCACAAGTGTCAGTAGCAGCTGCCTCTATGGCAAGTGGTGGAAGATCATCAAAAGATGCAACTTTTGAACTTGTTGGAGACAATAGGGAAGAGCTTCAAGCTTTTGGACAAAAAGTAAAAGAAGAATTGGCTAAAGAGTCTGGGGTAAGAGAAATAAGTAGTAATGATAAATCAGGTCTTCCAGAAATAGCTTTAGAAGTTAATCGCGATAAAGCGGCAGATTTAGGAGTAAGCAGTTCGGATGCTGCGACTACGTTAAAGACTTTATTTAGTGGTACGACTGTAACTAAGTATGATGATGGAAAAAATAGAGATAACGTAGTATTATATTTACAAAAAGATCAACGTGCAAGCCTTGATAATCTTAAACAAGTTTATGTTTCAGGTTCAAATAATAAGCTCGTTCCTCTATCAGAAGTAACAGATGAGGTTTTTGAAACAGCGTCAGCACAGTTGACTAGATATGATAGACTTGCAGAAATGCAGATATCTTGTAATATTTCAGGTTCAGCTTCAGGAACTTTCATGAATTCCTTCATGAAAAAGATTCAAACTCAAATGAATATGCCAGAAGGTATTTCGGTATCTTTAGGAGGAGCTGGGGGATCTATGACAAGCAGCCTCGGAAGTTTAGAGCAGGCAATGGCTATGGCTGCATTATTCTTATATTTAGTTATGGCAGCACAGTTTGAAAGCTTCGTTGATCCTATATCTATATTATTCTCTTTGCCACTTGCAATAATTGGAGCTGTTTTAGGTTTATTTGTTTGCAAAACTCAATTAAGTTTAATGTCTATTATAGGTATAATAATGCTTATGGGGTTAGTTGCAAAGAATGGAATATTGCTTATAGATGCAGCTAAACAAAGAATTAACGAAGGCATGGAAAGAGAAGAAGCTATCAAGCAATCGGGTTTAATAAGATTGCGACCAATAGTTATGACTACTTTAGCTATGATCTTTGGAATGATTCCTCTTGCTGTATCTAATGGCATGGGATCTGAAATGCGTGCACCAATGGCAGAAGCTGTAATTGGTGGATTAGTTACTTCTACAATTTTAACATTATTTGTAGTACCAATCATGTATACAGTTTTTGATGATTTGAAAAGAAAGTTCAGAAAAAAGATTCATTCTAGAGAATCACAAAGAACAGAAGATATGAATGGAAATATAAGTTTATAAAATGAAAGATAAAAGAGATTATTCAAATTATAAAATTATTCAAATGCATTTAATAGAAAGCAAAGCTTTGAATTGTTTAAAGAATTAAGATAAAAAATAGAATTTAATATATAGAAAAGAGATAGCAGGGAGAATGGGGGAATTGCTATCTCTTTTTGTGTTTGAGTCTGAACAATTATATTATCTGCAGAACATTGAGAAATATTCATTAAAGATAATCAAAAATTACATAAAGAGCATTGTGGCCAGTCAATCCTTTATTCCTGTGTAGGACCATTTAGATTATATTCAAATATATCATCATTATCAGACATATAAATATTGTTGTTTGAATCCACATCAGTACTATAGTAATTTTTATCAGGTAAAATGTTAAGTAAATTGCCATTAAGGTCAAATTTATAATTTCCATTAAAATTTTTTACATATAAATTATCGCTATTATCTATAGAAATTGTCTCAATGTTGATATCTTGATTATTAAGCTTTAAATCTAAATATTTAACGAAATCTCCATTAGAATTATATACATATATCTTTTTGCTATATTCACTAAAGATATAGATATTACCAGAACTATCTAATGCCAAGTCAGCATTCATACCTGGATCATCTTGATTAGCTTTTTTTATAATATTATTAAAACGAGCAAGTACTGCTCCATCAGAGTTTAACTTAAATAATGTGTTTTCTGTTGCTGAAGAAGTTAGCAAATATATATTATTATCCTTATCAACTGCTAAAGGACCATAATAATCATTTCCCTTAAAAGTTGCTGATAAACTACCATCAGCTATTTTATATTTTTGAATCGTGCTGCCAGAAGAGATATATAAATTTCCGTTCATATCTGCAGCTAGTCCTTTAATTAGTTTAGAGTCATTTTTATCTCCATTTATTTGAATCATCTTAATGAATTCACCAGAGTTATTAAACTGCTGAATCCGCCCATCAGTATAATCTGCTATCCAAACATTATTATCAGAATCTACTGTAATATATCTTGCATCATTCAGTTTCCCAGAATCTGTACCTTTCCCGCCGAATATAGCGACTAATTCTCCAGAAAAATTACTGTTATTAATAGAAAGAATTTTTATGTTTAACTCTTCAAGTTTTTTCTTGAGAGTAGAGTTTTCAGGATCAAGTTTTAATTGATCTTCTATATTAGATTTTTCTGATAAATAATTGTTAAGCTGAAGTTTTTTTGCATTCTCACTAGTATTACCACTATTGCTATCAATAATAGATTGAATTTTATTATCCAATTCCTTAAGCTTTTCTTTAAGATCGGAGTTTTCAGGGTCCATTTTTAATTGATTTTCTATTTTAGATTTCTCTGATGAATACTTATTAATCTGAACTTGTCTACCATATTCACTATCATCATTGGCTATAATAACAAAAGCTTTTGGATAAGCTTTTATATACTTTACATTGAATTTGACTCCAGTTGAAGGATAGGAGTATCTATTAAGTGAATTGTTATGAACAATATTAAAATCTGATGATAAAAAGTAAGTTGAAATAGCATTGCCATCATTCTCTGGCTTAATCATAACATTATAACGATAGACTCTTTCATTATTATATTGGTCTGATGTTGGCGAATTATCTAAAATCATAGCTTCCCCTTTTTCACCAAAATTGTCAATAATGATATTAGTTAAAAAATGTCCTACAAAGATATTAGCAATAATAATCACAAAAAAGATTATAGAAAATTTTGCTAAATAGAATTTGGCTTTTTTTGGGAAAGCAAACTGACTAATGATACCAAAAAGAATACATCCCCAAATACTCAGCACTGGGTGAGATTTTAATATAACCAAAAGAATAGCTATATATGTCATTTTATTACCTCCATAATGTAAAAAAATATTCAATACACATAACTTGTATTTTTAAGCATGTTTTTTTTATATATATTCATGATATGGGTTTTTAGATATATTGAGCAAATATAAAGTTATTCTATTTTCAAAAAATTAGTTTTAAACATATGAAATAGAATAACAAGTACAAATAGACAGAACGGTTGACTAGTTATTTTTTGATAATGCCTTATTATACCAATAATAAAATTTTCAATCAAGAAAGGATTGAGAAATATGTTATATTGTGCCAAAAGAATATATATTTTTTGTGAAATTTAGTTCCAATATTTTTATGCAGTGTATATTTGAAAATCATGGAGATACATGGAGATCTATTAAAAGAGCTAGTTAATGCATAATCTATAGATATTAGCACAGAAACTTAAATGTAATATAGGCATTTAAGTTAGAGCACAAAATGTCAGCATAGTATGTTATAATACTATTAATGTAAAAAATATGGAAAATGAAAATGACAGTTATTGAAAAAAGGAGTAATAAAATGAAAAGTGGTGTTTTTAGTAAAAGAAATTATTCTTCCATTATAATAAGTGGAATTTTGCTTGTACTTGGTTCAGGTTTACTTATTTCATGTGATTCTAATAAAGAAAAGACTATTGATTATTCTAATGGGGATAAATATGTTGGACAGATAAAGAGTGAGAAGAAGGACGGAGTAGGAACATATACTTATGCAAATGGTGATGTATATGTGGGTGAATTTAAAAATAATAAAAGAGAAGGAAAAGGTACATTAACTTATTCCAATGGTTGTAAATATACAGGCGAGTTTGCAAATGATGAAATGGAAGGTAAAGGGATATATTCTAGTCCTAATGGCGATAGATATGAAGGCTCATACAAGAATGGATTAATGGAAGGAAGCGGTACATATGTATATACAGATGGTGATGTGTATGTAGGTGAATTTAAAAATGGAAAAATGGAAGGCAATGGGGAACTAACTTATTCTACTGGCAATATCTATAAAGGTGAATTTGTAAATGATAAAATAGAAGGAAGAGGTACATTTAATTACGCAAATGGTGCAAAATACGAAGGTGAGTGTAAGGCTGGAGAAATTAATGGAATGGGAACATTAGTTTATGCTAATGGTAATAAATATGAAGGGGAATTTAAACATGATAGAGAAGATGGGACAGGCACATTGATTTTGATAAATGGAACAAAAAAGCAAGGGCAGTTTTTAAATGGTGAGTTCCAAGGATAAGATACATAAAAAGATAGTTTCAAATCTAAAGATATATTATATATAGTGATTTTGTAAAGCAAAAATTTAAACTGTATGCAATTCTTAACCCCTTAACAGACATGGTTCAGAATACATATTCTAAAGAATATGCACTCAGAATGGGGGCTTAGAGTTATTTGGTATAAAATAGAATTTATATTTAGTATTTTTTGTTTATTATGTGCTTCAATTATAGAATTGATGGAAGAAAAAACTAGGGAATAATTTTATAAGCAGTAGTTAGGCAATTCAGCTACTGCTTTTGTGGTTTATATTCCTGATAAGGGATGTTAATTGTAACTCCACTTTCATCAAATTTATAATTTGTATCATTAAGAGGAGTGTTGCCAGAAATTAGATTCATTCCTATTGTATAAATTGCATTAGCATGAGCATTTGAATCTTGTACAACAGTACCTGTCATAATACCTTGATTAATTAATTCTTGAGCTTTTGGCAAACCATCAATACCAACAGTCGGAATGTTTCTTGAGTTATAACCTTTATTATAACCATATTTTTGGAGCGTTTTAATGGCACCTATTGCCATGGCATCATTATTAGAAATTATTGCTTCAATTTTACCATCAAGTGTTAATAAAGTTGATTCCATTGAAGTTCTGCCGCATTCCTCTTCCCAATTGCAAGGTATTGATAAAAGCTCTTGAGTTTTTATTCCTGCTTCATTAATTGCTAATATAGAATATTTAGTTCTTTCAATTGTTTCTGGGCTATTAGATGGGCCCTTTAACATAATATATTGAATTATATTATCTTTATTTTTATCTAATTTTTCTTTATTAGCATTCCATGTATCTACTATGATTTTGCCTTGAATAATTCCAGACTGATCAACATCTGTATCAATAATAACAGAATTATGATAATTTTTTATAAAATTTACTATTGGTTTAGTTTTTGCATAGTATAAAATTAATGGAATGTTCTTTTGTGCTACTTTATTAAGAGTATCTTGAAGCTGATCCATATTAGTGCTGACTGGATTTAATACAAGAAGATTAAAATTCTCATTGAGTGCTTTGTCAACATCTTCATTTTGAATAACTTGGTTTCCATTAGCATTAAAAAAAGTAAATTGAACTTTATTTTCATTTTGTTTTTGAATATCCTCTAAGTTTTTCTTTACGTTAGAAATAAATAGATCACTAAAACTATTTAAAAATACACCAACTTTAAGTGGAGTTTGAGAACTAATATCCGGGCTAGCATATGTAGTTTGGCTAATAATGTATGATAAAAATATAGATATGAAAGTAAGAGACAGTATCTTTTTTAATATCTTCATTTTAATCCTCCGTGCACACTTGTCAAATTATAATATTCAATATTAGATTATCTCTCAATGAAAAATTTATACTATATGGAAATCATTTTTTAGGATTTGAAGTGCAACACTAAACGTAAAATAACATAAAAAATCGTAGGTGACTCTGGAACTGTAGATTTGAGAATTAGTCTCTCCAATAACTTCTCATAGATTTAACTTAAATATGAATTTCTAGAGAATAGAAAATAGGCTTATAAAAATAAAAGCCTATTACCTTAAAACATCACTTTCAATATAATTTAGATTTTTTCTTAGTTCAGATGCTATATTCCAAGTTATATCTCCATTTTCAAATAAAGATTGTATAGTATTTCTTTCTAGTTGCATTGCTTTAATTTGAATTTTTTTCTTTTCATACTTGCTAGCCTTTCCTAAGATTGGTTTGCTTGCAACCCAATAGACACCTTGATAATATAAAATTATTTTCTTTAGTGTTTCTTCATTTTCAGGAGTAATAATAGATTTAACATATTGAATTAAGTATTTTGCATTAGTAGAATAAAGGTCTTTCATGGCCAAGTCTTTTAATTGCTGTTCACTTCTTTTTTTGTTTTCAATTCCTCTTAATATATACCTGAGTTTTTTAATATTAAAAATTAAAGAAGAAATCCGCATTAAAGCCTCTTTGAAAATCAACGAAAAACCTTCAACTGATGACATTAATTTGATTTTATTCCTAACTGATTTTTCGTAAAAATATGCAGTTGATTCATCTATCTTATTTTCTTGTAACATCTTTCTGGTATTTTCAATTTCTTTTTTAAAACATATAAGCATCCATTTCTTTTCCTCTTTGCTGCTCCTGTTCCAGTTCTTATAATAAGAATTTCCACGTTTTAATTGATGAATACGATATTTATACTCGCTTATAATCATATTAATGTACTTTTTATTATCAATTTCTAATTTTAATTTATTTATAGTGTTAGCCCAAACTTTTATCTGTGCTTTATTCATTATCTGTAAATAATCGGTCTCTTTAGGGATATTTTTGTTAGCAAATAGGGGTAATATGAAAGTTGTAATAAGAAGTGTAGTTAGAATTACCCCAACGGACAAAAATAAAATTAATGTTCTCTCAGGAAAGGGTTCACCATTTTCTAATGCCAAAGGAATCGAAAGAACTGTAGCTAATGTGACAGCCCCTCTTACTCCTGAAAGGGAAGTTAAAAGTGCAGCGTGAAATTTAACACTTCTTTTTTCTGCTTTGCAGGCATTATCTCCAAACTTATACATAAATAAAACCCATAGATATCTAAGTGTAAGTAAGGATAATGTTATTAATAAAACATCAATGATAGCTTCAAAATTATTGATTGTAGCTTCATAAAAAGCAATTTTAATTATATTTGGCAGCTGCAATCCAACTATTATAAATATAAGACCATTTAGTACGTAGGCCAAAACTGACCAAGTATTTTCTGATACAGCATTTAGTCTAGCATTTCTAAACTTTAGTTTTTTAGATGATAGTGAATATACCATTCCAGCTACAACCACAGCTAATATACCTGAGACTTTAAATACTTCCTCTGATACAAGATATATTATAAATGGTGTTAGAATTTGAAGTAGTATTTCAACTGTAATATCTTCCATTCCAAGACTTCTTATCCAAAGCTCGAATTTAATTAGAATATGCTCTAAGACTAATCCTGCAATGATTCCTCCAATAGAGACTATAAAAAAACTTATAGTTGCATCGAATAATGAGAATGTTCCAGTTAGTGCTGCAGCTAATGCGAATTTAAAAGATACTAGTCCTGATGCGTCATTCATAAGTCCTTCGCCTTCAATAAGATGAAGCACTTTCCTTGGAAGTGAGATTTTTTTTGAAAGTACGCTGACAGCAACATAATCAGTTGGAGATAAAGCAGCTGCAAGTGCAAAAGCTGAAGGTAATGAAATAGATGGAATTAACTTATTTATAATTAATCCAACTAATATTACTGTTGCGATTACTAAAGCTAGTGCCATTAAAAGAATATTTCTTCTCTGTTTCCACAGGGATCTTTTATCTGCATTTTTTCCATCACGGAAAAGAAGAGGAGCAATAAACATTACTAGAAATGTATGAGGATCCAGCTCAATACTAAATTCTGAATGTATTATTGCAATTAGTGATCCAATTGCAATTTGTACAATAGGAACTGATAAGGAAGGTATAAATCTACTTATTATAGTTGATAGTAAAATGCAAATTAATAATATTAAGATATAAGTAAACATATATAATCCTCCTTATTTAATATTTATGTGAAAGCATATAATTAATGCTTAATGCGGAATTTAATAGGCTGACAGAAAATACACTAATTATAGTATATTAAATTGCTGAGAGTTTATGTAACAGATTTATTTCTGAAATTTAATGATGCAATTTTATATTGTACCTATATATTTTTTAGCATTAATAAATTGATGAATTAATTTTTTAGAATATATATTGCAAAAATAATCATTCATGATAATTCTAAAAATAGTACAAGAATTTTAGCTGCAATTGTGAATTGTGAATTGAAATATATTAAAAAATATTTGCTAATTTACAGTAAAACATTTATCGGTGATCAAATAGTACGAATTCTAACAATTTTCGATAAAAACAATAAGTATTGACACTAAAAGACATTACATATATAATGGCAATATGATTAAATGATGGTAAAAGTTAATATAATTAAAGTTATAATGAGTCTTGTTTTATGAAATTTATGAAATGAGACTTTTTTGTTTTTATAGCATAGCAATACTGCTTTATAATAAAATTTTGTACAACAATATTTATAAATATTTAATATACTTACGATAAAGGGGAAATAATAATGAAGTTAAAGAAAATTAAACTAAAAAGTATTAGAACCAAGCTTGTTATGAGTTTATTAGGAATATGCTTAATTCCTTTGATAATTCTCGGATTTGGTGCCAATGAACAAGCTAAATCGATCCTTAATCAAAAATTGAAACTTACAAGTCAACAAACTCTTTTAGAATTAAATGACGGAATTGATAACTATTTTAGTGGGTTTGTAAGCATGACTAAAGCATTATCAACTAATTATAATTTTGTTAATTCTGATAAAGATGAATCATACTTAGCTATAGCTAGTATGTTAAAAGATTTCAAGGAAAGTGATAACGATATCTTTAGTACATATTTTGCAAGTGTAGATGATAAATTTGAAATATATCCTAGTGAGAAAATGCCAGATGGATATAAGGCTAGTGATAGGGACTGGTATAAACAAGCAATAGAACATAAAGACCAAGTTATAATAACTTTACCATTTAAAAGTGCTCAAACTGGAAAAAATGTTGTAGCTATAGCTAAGGCGGTAGAAAAGGATGGAAAATTAGTTGGTGTATGTGCAATGAACGTATCTTTAGATGCAATTACAGAAAAGATATCAACTAAGAAAATAGGGAATACCGGATATATATTTGTTTCAGATATAGATGGTAAAAATATGATAGCACATAAGAATAAAGATTTAATTGGAACAGATGTAGCATCTAAGCAATCATTTTGGCAAGATGTAAAAAATAATAATGCAGGATTTTTAACATATGAATTTAATAATACAAAGAAATTTGGAGTATATGGGACAAACCCTACTACTGGATGGAAGGTCGTAGCTACTCTTGATGAGAAAGAAGTAACTAATGATACAGATTCAATACTTGCGACAACAGTATACATATCTTTAGTTATATTAATAATTTGTATAATGCTATCATTATTTTTAAGTAAAGGTATAGCACAAAATATTAAAAAGCTAAAAGAAGTATTTGAAAAAACTTCAAAGGGAGATTTAACTGCATCGATAAATTTATCCACAAAGGATGAATTTATGGAGCTGTCACAATCTTTTAATGATATGATATCTAATATATCAAAGCTTATAGAAAATGTTACAGAATCATCTAAAACAGTATTAGAGACATCGTCAAACCTAGCGAATATGTCAGAAGAGGTAACAGCATCAATAGAAGAAGTATCCAAATCAATAGAAGACGTTTCACATGGTGCAGTTAATCAGTCACAAAATGCTCAGCATGGGGTTTTAGAAATGAATGAGTTATCAGGTAAGTTGGATGAAATTAATGAAAACTCACATGAAATGGACAAACTTTCTGCAAACACTAAGGAATTAGGAGCAAAAGGACTATCTATGATTGACACTTTGATAGAAAAATCAGATAAGACGAAAAATGCTACAGATGAAGTTAATGGAATAGTCCAAGAAATGGCTGAAAATACTAAAACAATAGATACTATATCTGAAAAAATATCTCAAATAACAGAACAGACAAACCTTTTAGCATTAAATGCAAGCATAGAGTCAGCTCGTGCGGGTGAAGCGGGAAAAGGCTTTGCTGTTGTGGCTGAGGAAATAAGAAAACTTGCAGAACAATCTAAAGTATCTACTGAAGAAATAAAGGAGATTATTGTAAATATAAGAAATAAGTCAGATAAAGCAACAGGTGCTATTGTAACTGCTGAGAATATGGTAAAAGAACAGGAATTAGCAGTAGGTAAGACACTGGAAATATTTAAAGAGATAATAAAATCAATTGGGGTAATGAGTGCTAAGGTTAATGAGGTAAAAGCATCTGTAGTTGATATAAATAGAAGTAAACAAAGTGTAATAGCTGAAATTGAAAATATTTCATCAATATCACAAGAAACTGCAGCTGCATCAGAGGAAGTTAGTGCATCAACAGAAGAAATAGATTCTGCAATGATTAGATTCACTAAGCATGCCGAGGAACTTCAATCACTTTCAGAAAAATTGGGAGAGGAATTAGCTAGATTTAAGATATAGATAAACCAACTATAATCTATACTTATGCGTATATCTCGCCGGAATGAATAATGTACTTTTGTTCCAGTTTCTAGGTAATTATGATGGGTGATTCTAAGGCTATAAAGTTGCATCCAAAGTGCTAGCCTCAAAGAACAAGCTTTGAACTAGCACATTTGGAACAACTTATAGCCAAAGAATCACATCCATCAAAATTACCAATGAAACATTCCACAAAAGTATATTACCCATTTCTAGTTAGGATATATTTCATAGTATAAATCTAACTTATAATTGGCTTATCTATATAGATATCCAATTTAAGAATTATACTTATAGCTTGAAAAATCTGCTATATCAGAAAGGATAGGTACTCTTTTTTGCAGTGTTACATTAGAGAATATGTTGCAGGCATTTCTTCATCATAAGTTGTTCCATTTTTGCTTGTCACGAGCTTGTCTCGGGAGCATGCTGAAATGGTGCAACTTATGATGTTAGAAAGCCTCAACTTATTCTCAGTAACCGAAACAACAGAGTACCTGTCCTTTCGGTAAGTTATTGCATAAGTCTAAGTTCTATTTTGGATATCTATAATTCAACATAATAAAAATACTTTTTACGTGGTGATTAGACTATGTAAAAAGTATTTTTTAGTTTTAAATTATATAAGTTCTAGTGATATTGTATTAGATAAATCTGCTCAAAATATTATTTGGATTTAAACCCTTGCTTATTTCTAGTTGAGAGATATCATCTAACTTATAATTTATCTATATTAAATATATAACAATATTTAATATATTTATGTATCCAATAAAATAATAGAGTGTTACTATTAAATATATGTTGCAGTTTACAATGCATATTTCACAATTCACAATTATGGCTGAAATTCTAGCAATATTTTTAGAATTATGATGAAGAAGTATTTTTGCAATATAATAATATATAATACTTAAGAATAGGAATGGAGTGGGATAAATGAATAATACTATAGTGGTGAAGGCTATGAAGGAATCTGATATAGACCAAGTAATTAAACTGTGGAGAGATATTTTTGGCTCATCATTTTTAGAAGAATCTGTGACTAAAGAACAATTAATTACATATTTAAAAAAGAATCCAAAAGCCAGCTCTGTAGCATGTAACGAAGATGGAAAGGTAATTGGAGCTTTATTATGTGGCAGCGATGGTATAAGAGGATTTATATATCATATTGCTATATATAGTGAATATAGAGTTAATGAAATCGAAAAAAGAATGTTAGATCGTTCTTTAGCAAAATTGAAGGAAATTGGAATAAAAACTGGTTTTATATTTACGCAAAGCAGTAATCATGACATGGAAGTAGCTTTTAATTCTATAGGATGGGTTGTTATTCCGAATGAACTTAATTTGGGAATTTAGCCTACAAAGTAGATGTGTAGATATTATATAAATACCAGATGCACATACAGGGAACCCTATAAATATTATAATGACACCGATAATATACTTATTTGACTATAATAGATGCTATGTGGACAACTACTTCTAGTGTGTCAATATCAATAAAAGCCATGAATTTGAAGAAATATGACGAATACTATGAATAATATCATTAAATGGATGAATAATGAAGAATATAAGTATAATACAGATGATATGATAAAACACGTCGTTAAGAGACATGATTTTAGAAATAACTTAATCTTATTAGATACCTATAAGAAAGGGAAAAAATCTTTTGAGAAAGTTGTTGACAAGATTAAATAACGATGGTAAGATGTAATTCGTCGCTGAAAAGTACAAAATTCAATAACTTAAAGCTGATAAAATATTTGAGAAAAATGTTTGAAAAGTTTTAAAAAAAGGTTGTTGACAAAGTCTGAAAGCGATGATATACTGAGTAAGCTGTCAGAAACGACAGAAACTTGTAAAGCCTTGTAACAAGAAGGTTTAGAAAGAAAAATTGGTCTTTGAAAATTGAACAGAATAAGATAAATACATTTAAGTAAACCAGCAATTTTTATTTGAGTAAGCTA
>NZ_JBJIAB010000016.1:0-110355 GCF_045310795.1 Candidatus Clostridium helianthi | reverse complement strand
CTTCACTTCTTATTTTT
The DNA here is from genome assembly GCF_045310795.1 of Candidatus Clostridium helianthi. Taxonomy (NCBI): domain Bacteria; kingdom Bacillati; phylum Bacillota; class Clostridia; order Eubacteriales; family Clostridiaceae; genus Clostridium; species Candidatus Clostridium helianthi. The sequence goes on along the minus strand of NZ_JBJIAB010000016.1, from coordinate 110,338 downwards.
TCCATATAAAATTTTATTTAATCACTAAACCAAGCCGTCGCTTTTAGCGATTTAGTTCTTATAGAAAATTGAGCATTAAAGTAAATTAAAGAGGCACTGCATAAGTGCCTTTTAAGAAAATGTCAAAAGAACATTATTATATATTATAAACTTATAATCATATTTAAGAGGTGCTATAGGAATTTCAGTGGAGTTAGCGGGTATTCGAATGAGTTGTTGTATTTTTCTATCAGCATCAACAATAATTAATAGTCCGTCAACGTAGGGCTCATGATTCTGAACCTTATAACTAATATTTTCTCTTAAATTCAAATCTTTCATGGCATAAAAGCCTTGAGAATAAGTTTTTAACTGGGCAGTAATTGTTATTGTATTAAAGGTAAATGATATAAGTAAAAAGACAGAAAGAGTATATATGAATTTTTTCATTTGATAAGCCTTCTTTCATAATTTTAAGGTATATACTATATAACTAAAATTATTATGTGAGGATGTAATAAAAATATTCATGAAAAGTTATGCCCTAAAAGTGAGAAGGCAAGTTTTATATTTGGGTTCTCACTTTTAGGGCATTTTATATTGTGGTAGAAGAATTTTATATATAAACTTTTGAGTTTATTAAATAGTCTATTTATAGTGGAGAGGGAAGGCCATAGATGCAAGCTATTTGATAAAAAATGTGCATGGTGTATTTACTACGCACTTTCCACATACTTCACTACCTATACTGTTTGGCTCATCACCAGATTCGTCGGTGTAAGAACTTCCAAACTCTGTATACAATTCTGCATTTTTCATTAGTACCACATAGCATTTGTGTCTGTCATATCCATCTAAAGTCAATGCACCTGATGGACAATGTTTTACACATACACCACAGCTTCCATTCTTTTTATACAGGCAAAGATCTTCTTTTAAAGGCGAATCTGCTTTTACATCTAGATTTGTCACAATGGTGCTATATCTTCCGCAGCATCCAACCTGAGTTATAAGCATGTTATTGATACCAAAGGTTCCAAGACCAGCAGCTTTTGCAAAATGACGATGAGACCAATTGCTTTTTAATATCTTCTGGTCAAATGTAGAAGCCTCTGGTGAAATATCTGCATGATATCCGAGTTTTCGTAGTTCTGATATCATATATCCATTAAGCTTAACAAACATTGCATTAGTTTCTTCATAAGCTAGTGCCCATTCGGGAGAGGAAACATCACCAGGAGCTCCATTGGTTATAGCCAATTCTTTAGTGAATGGGACAAAGTATGCTATGACAATTGATGCATCGGAAAGTACATCGGTTGGTAATTTATGAGTTGGTGTAATAAGCTTCTTAAAATTTAAAATGTAAGGATTATTAGCATCAGCAAAACCTACTAAAGGCTCACCCCATTTTGTTGAAATATTATCTTGCTCCTCATATTCTTTAACAAAGTTTTTTATCAATTTAGTAATTTTTTCTTTCATACTAAAGCATATCCTCTCTTTATACAAACTATTTCTTTTAACATTTATAATTTTAGGTAAGTTCATACAATAAGTACGACTACTATTTTGGAAATCTATATAGATAAATCAATTCAGAATTAGGCTTATTAGATGAACATATTTACAAAGTTATTAAAACTTTAAGTTTGTATCTTCATTAGAAATCAAAAATATATTTTCATAGCTTTTCGGAATCAAAATATTTATGATTTCGGTAACTTATCACATAAGTCTAATTATAAATTAGATTTATACTATGAAATATATCCCAACTAGAAATGGGTAATATATTTTTGTGGAATGTTTCATTGGTAATTTTGATGGATGTGATTCTTTGGCTATAAGTTGTTCCAAATGTGCTAGTTCAAAGCTTGTTCTTTGAGGCTAGCATTTTGGGTGCAACTTTATAGCCTTAGAATCACCCATCAGAATTACCTAGAAACTGGAACAAAAGTATGTTATTCATTTCGGCGAGTTATATGCATAAGTTCAGGCCTTAGTTGGGTTATCTATATTATATCGCTTCTGTTAGATAAATCTTTGCTAAAATACAGTTGGTTTTTAGTCTATTCTTTGATGTTTCTTCTAAACTCGGCAGGTGATATTTTTTCTAGGTTTTTAAATACCTTGGTAAATGATGAATTGTGTTCATAGCCAACCATTTGAGAAATTTGCAAAACTGTTAAGTTTGTATTTAAAAGGAGTTCTTTTGCTCTTTTTACTCTTAAATTTTGTATGTATTCAGTAGGAGAGACATTCATATTATTTTTAAACCATTCACTATAATAACTAACGTTGTAATGCTCTATATCTGCTAGCTTTTTTAAATCAATATCTTCGGTAAAATTATCATTAATATATTTAATGGAATTAGGTGAATTTTCAGTAGTAATAAAATTATAAAAGTAGAGGAATAAGTTATTTATGGAACTAGATGTTTTGTGAACATCAGCTTCATTTAACAATAAATATCTTATTGCCTTCCATTTTTCATCAAACAAAATATCCTGTCCACCACACATTTTTTCCATGTCATATTTGTTGAGCATCTTATCAGGTATATCCAATACTAAGAATTCATTAGTATTATCAGCATTAAAAGTATGTTTGCAATCTGGAGGAAGAAAGAATAATGAATCATCTTTTAAATCTAATTTCTTATAATCAGTTTCTATAGAAAGGGAACCTTTAAGTGGCAAGATAAGTTGTCCATATTCATGAGCATGAGTATTACTTTTAAAACTATATATTCTACGCTCACATTTTATATTATCCAAGAGTATTACTCCTTTCTTTTATTATAATTTACGATTTATATATTAAATTTATTATAACATAAATATGGAGATGCTATCTTAGATACTATACCTCCAATAAGCTATTATGATAATAGTTGGTCATACAATTTGTGATTCATGTTATTTAACAAAACTATTAAACTAAAGAGTTTAGAACTTCTAAGATTTACAGCCCTGTATATTGCTCTTCTTAAATCATTCCATCGAACTTATGTTAATTGATTTGTATTGAGAAGGAGATACTCCTACATATTTCTTAAAGCATTTGCTAAAGTAAAAAATATCATTAAATCCTACTAAATATGAAACATCAGATACTGTGTGACCATCCTTTAGTAAATCTTTTGATTTACGAATTCGTATATCAATTAGATATGAAATAGGAGATTTTCCCGTCACGTTCTTAAAAATATTTTCTAAATAGGATGGGCTTATATTAATAGCCAATGATAGATCATTCAATGTTAACTTATCAGTAAAATGATCTGTCATATACGAAATTACTTTTTCAACTTTACGTATACTATCGTAATTAAAATCGTTTTCGAAATTTCTTTGTAAAAGTAGAGATAAAATTTCTGAAAATATAGATCTACCCTTAATAACTCGATTATGTTTTTCAAATAGCCAAGTTCTTGTGAATTTAGAAAATAAGTCTAACAGATGAGAAAATAAGAACTTATCTTCAATCTTATTTATGCTGGAAAAAGGTAATTCTGCATTACGCAGTTCCCAACTATCACCATTAAAATAAGGTAATGTATATAGGAAATCTATAGTATAACATTTCATTAAGTTATCTGGAAAAGTATATCCTTTACGAGAATCGCCTGGTCTGTAATATACAAGACTTCCTTTAGTAACTTTAAATTCATCGTTATTACATGTTAATACAGCTTCACCATCATAAACCAAAATAATGTTATGTTTATCGTAGATGGGTGAACCTTTGAATTGCCAATTAGGAGTACATTCACGATTGGCTACATATGTAATTTGTGTAAAGATATTTTCGAAATCTTCTATTTTGAATAAGTTAATAAGAATCGCTCCTTTCTAAATGTTATGTTTTTAATTTATGTAGGTAAGTAATTTAAATTATTGACTTATATATGGCTAGTATTCGATCAAGTATTAAATAACTGAGCATGTATAAGTTCTCTATAAGATATAGTAATATAGTACAAATATAATCACATTGTACATGTTTTATGTAATCGAATTAATATACAATATACATGAAGATGAAGAACATAATATCAGAGCCTAGATAGCTGTTTCTATTATAATTTCTTATTCTATACTATTGCAATAGTTCTAGAAAAAGTTTCATTAGATTAAATGAAATTATACAAATAATATATGTTTGAAAATCATAAATTAATGTCTGAATTTGTTAATTTTGAAAAGTATGAACTACAAAAGGGCTATCTTAAAAAACTCTTATAAATCAAATATTTAAACGAGGTGATTACAGAACTATTATAAGTTGAAAATGTAAAATTTAAGATAATGATTTAGTATCTTAATAATACGCTGAGTTTTACGAAAACGTTGCCTATTCTTCTGTATTAATTAGAAGCTTGGCTATAAAAAGGGGGAAAGTCTTATGAAAACAGTTATAATTAACAAACCAAATGATTTGCAAATAATAGAAATGGATAAGCCTGTAATAACTGAGCATGATAATGTATTAATAAAAATGAAAGCAGCCGGAATTTGTGGCTCTGATGTTCATATTTATCATGGGCAGAATGCAGCAGCAACTTATCCAAGAGTTATTGGTCATGAAATGGTAGGCGAAGTAGTAGAGGTTGGTAGTAATGCTACTAAGATTAAAGCTGGAGATAGAGTAATTGTAGATCAAGTGGTAAATTGTGGCGAGTGTTATGCATGTAGGAAAGGAAGAGGAAATGTTTGTGCTAACCTAAAGGTAAGAGGAGTACACATTCATGGTGGATATCGTGAGTATATTGCAGTACCAGAATCTGATGTATATATATTACCAGATAATTTATCATATGAAGATGCAGTAATGATTGAGCCTGCTACTATTGCAGTACAAAGTTGTTCAAGAGCAGAACTTACCAAAGAAGATACATTACTTATTCTTGGATGTGGTGCTCTAGGCAGTAGCATATTAAAGATTGCAAGATTAAGTGGTGCCACTATTATAGTAGTAGATGTAGTAGATGAAAAAATAGAAGAAGCGAAGAAAAATGGTGCCACATATGGAATTAATCTTTTAAAAGAAGATGTTGTAGCAAGGGCTAGAGAATTAACTGGAGGATACGGCCCAACAGTTTCTATAGATGCAGCTTGCACAAAAGATTCTCTTGCTACACTTTTAGAATTAACAGGAAATGCAGGTAGAGTAATTACAATGGGATTCTCTATAGAACCAACAGCTGTTACACAATTCAAAATTACTGCAAAAGAATTGGATGTAAGAGGATCTAGATTACAAAATAAAAAGTTCCAGGAGGTTCTTAACTTAGTTGCAGAAGGAAAGTTAGATTTAACAAATAGCATTTCTCATAAATTTAATTTCTTAGATGCACAAAAGGCATTTGATTTCGTAGATAGTAGGGATCCTAGTATTAGAAAAATAGTACTGACTTTTGATAATTAAATGAAATTTATAGAGTAATAACATTATAAATTAATAAAAAATAAAAGTTTATAAAAAATTATCTAGTGTTAGAAAACTTACACAAGCTATAAAATTATCAAACAAAAGTATTAATTATGTAAAGGTTTAAGTAATGCGAGAATTTACACAAAAAATGAAATGGAGGATTTGTTTATGACAAGAGTATCTTTTGAAACAATGAAAAATGAAATTAAGCGTGTGTTGTTATCAGTTGGAATGGATGAGAAAAAAGCTGATATTTGTGCACAAATTCACACAGAAAGCAGTGCAGATGGAGTTTATTCACACGGGTTAAATCGTGTTAGCAGATTTGTTGATTACGCAAAAAAAGGGTGGGTTGATGTTAATGCGGAGCCTACTTTGGTAAATAAATTTTCTTCAGTAGAAAACTACGATGGAAATATGGGGCCAGGAATACTTAATGCTAAGTTTGCAATGAATCGTGCAATGGAAATAGCTTCAAGTCAGGGAATTGGACTTGTTACTCTAAAAAATACAACTCACTGGATGAGAGGCGGAACATATGGATGGGATGCTGCTAATAAAGGGTATATAGGTATTTTGTGGACAAACACAGAATCTTGTATGCCTGCATGGGGAGCTAAAAGCACTTGTGTAGGAAATAATCCTTTTATTATGGCAGTTCCAAGAGAAAAGGGGAATATCGTTCTAGATATGGCGATGTCTCAATATTCTTATGGGAAATTACAAGTTACACGATTAAAAAATGAATTGCTTCCTTTCCCTGGAGGATTTGATAAAGAGGGCAATTTAACTTCAGAACCAGGGCCAATTGAAGAAAGTATGAGAATATTACCTATGGGTTACTGGAAAGGATCAGGGTTTTCGATATTATTAGATGTAATATCAGCTGTAATATCAGGTGGATTAGCTACTGCTGAAATAGATAAAGTTCAAAAAGGAAGCTGTGGAAGTTGCAATCAGGTATTTATTGCAATAGACCCATATAAAATATTAGGAAAAGAGCAGGTTGAACAATTACTTGACAACACTGTAGAATATATTAAATCGGCTCAACCAACAAAAGATGGTGGAGAAATATATTATCCTGGAGAAAATTCAAAGAATAAAAGAGAAGATCAAATGAAAAATGGAATTATTGTAGATGACGGTGTTTGGAATGAATTGTTAAATTTATAGATGAAGGAGTGATTATAAAATGATATTTGGAGATTTGAATCATTTAGAAATTGAAAAGAATATATATCCAGCAGCAATAGTTAAAGCTCTTGAGTTTTTAAAAAATACTAATTTTAGTGCATTAGAAAATGGAACCTATGAAATTCAAGGAAACGAAATTTTTGCAAAGGTATTTGAAACAGAAACTGCGCTTTTGGATGAAAGAAAGCCAGAAACGCATGGTAAATTTATAGATATACAATATTCTCTTGAGGGCAAAGAGATTATTGGGTTTGCTAGAAAGACAGGAGAGCAGAAAATTAGCGACAATCTATTAGAGAAAGATGATAATGTCTTTTATGAAAATGATATTAAAGATGAAATCTATTTAAAAATGAATCCTGGTACTTTTGCTATATTTTTTCCTTATGATGTCCATAGACCTGCATGTAATTATGAAAAAAATGAAAAGATAAGAAAAGTAGTAATCAAAGTATCGGTAAATTGTGTGTAGCACTAATGATATAAATAATGTCTGAAATTATAAAAATAAAACAGACCATAGAGGATTAAAATCTGTTAATTGAAGATTAAATGGTAGAATAAAGTCAAAAAGAGTTATATAAAAAGTAGACAAATTCTATCTTCCTAATAAGTTACTGTATTAAAAGGTATTAAAGATCAAGGAGGATAGGATGTCTACACAAAAATATGTACCAACATTTCTTATTTACAGATGAGGGGAATGGAATGCCAACTTTCAGAATATTTCTCTGACTACAATGTTTTCCTCATCATGTACTAATCTTTTTTATCATAAAATATTAAATTTCTTTTTTCTGTATTCTGAAGGAGTACACCCTATTGTTTTATGAAATATTTCCGTAAAATAGCTTGAGCCTGTAAATCCACATTGAAGTGCTATTTCAGTAACTGAAAGGGAAGAAATCTTTAGGAGTTCAATACTCTTTTCTAGACGATATTCTGTTAAATAGGAAACAGGAGTCTTATTCAAAATAAGCTTAAAAATATCACAACAGCTACTACGACATACATTTCCAGCAGCAGCAATTTCATTTAAAGTGATTCTTTTTTGATAATTTTTCTGTATATATCCTGTCATATTATGCATAGCTTCAAGTTTTTTGTCATCAGCTGTTTCTTGAATGGAAATGCTATCTTTTATATTGTTATAAAGGCTAAAACATATTGTATTAAAAAGGCTCATGACATGTAATTCAAATCCATCTTTTTCTTCATTACATAATTCATAAATGTTTTTCAAAAGCTCAATCAAGTTTCTCTGCCAAGTGATTTCGGGATGCAATATAAAAAATGGATTGGATGTGTCTTCACATACTGGCAGTATATAAGTTTTCTTAATTCTTGTAATGCTAGAAATAAGGGATGGGGGAAACAAAATACATATAAAATTACAATCAGAACCATCAGCAGAATATCCATAATGCATCTGTTCAGAATTTATAAAAATTGCCTGCCCTTCTTGTAATTCATAGCTCTTACCATTTACAGAATAAGACATTTTGCCATTTAAAAGTAAGATGAATTCCCAGTCAGTATGCCAATGGTTAGCAGCTGCCATAGCTGGGTAGTCTGAAAGTAAGGACTTTTTTGCACGAATAGGAAAATCCGCAAAGTTATAAGATACAACTTCTGAGTTATCATTTAATAGTGTCATCTTCAACATAGTCGCCCCTCCAAACGGTATGAATATCAATTAATATACTATTGTTATAAAAATATAGCTTATTCTTATATTTTTAGCAGTAATTATGGAATATTATTATAATATAAACAATGAAAGAAAGCAATTAAAGAAGAAAGTGATTTTCATGGAAAAACTAAACCTAGTATATCTATAGGGGGAACTGATTGTGAGAGGAATGAAGAGAATATTATATCAGAATTAAAATCTTTTCTGTAGTAATATTAATTTGAAAAGGTGGAAAAAGAGAAATGAAAGCCAAAAGAGTACACTTAGAGAGAGCAAATATAGTATTTATTGGGCTTGTTATAATAAATATATGTGCATCCTACCTTGTTGGCAGCACAGGAATTTATGTGGCTACAGCTTTTCGTGAATATGGCAGGATAGATTTGTTTAATGCTATGTTTGTAATAGAACCACTAGCAAGAAGTATATCATTACTTATTTCTGGTAGAGCAGGAGAATATTTTGGACGTAAACAATTGTATATATGGAGTGTAGGTACGTTTGCTTTAAGCGTTGGAATTAGTGCAGCAGCATCAAGTGGAACTCTATTTCTCATTGCTAGAGGAGCTTCAGGTTTCTTTTGGGGACTATTTTTTGCAAATGTATTTACAATGATAAACGATATAGTATCTGAAGAAGAGTATCCAGTTAGGATCGGAATTATGCAGACAGTTTATTCATTGACGCTCATTTTGGGTCCAGTACTTTGTGGAATATTTACAGAGAGATGGAGTTGGAGGATATCCCTTGCTATACTGTTTCCTTTATTTATAATTGGAATGATATTTGTGGGATTTTTTATGCCAAGAAGTAAAACAAAAAATAGAATCATTATAAAAAGCAGCATAAAGGAATATGATAAAGGAGAAAATCTTCATATAAATAGAAGAAATAAAAAAGAATTATTTATTGTAAAATTACTAAAACAAAAGGGATATTTAACAATTATTTTAATTACTTTTATAGCTACATGCATTTCATGTAGTGGTAATTACATACCACTTTATGCACAGACAGTTTTAGGAGCAAACACTACTATTAGTGCTGTTGTTCTTGCTCCTTGCAATATATTTGTTATGATATTATCAAGTGCCTCTGGCATATATATTTCAAAGAAAGGTTGTACAAAGGCAATTTTTATACTGATGTCAGGCGCTATTTTGATAGGAACACTTATTTATGTATTAACATTGTTTATATCAAGTTACTTTGTGATCATATTATCTACTGCAATTATTGGTATTGGAGTTGGAATACATCAAGTTGTTCCATTTGCGTTTGCACAGAGGCATTTAGATGATAAACTAATTGCAGAAGGAATATCATTTATTAGCTTTGTACAAGGCATTGCAGGAGTTATTGCAGGAATGATATATTCAGCAACAATGAGAAATGGAATAGCATTTTCATTGGCATTTACAGTTGTGTATAGTGTTTCTTTAATATTAATTGCTATATTTAAATACAAAGTACCTCAAGGTGAAGAATAAAATAATTATATAGATAAAGAAAAGGGGAATAGAAAGATGAATCAAAAGGAAAGAATGCTAGCAGGATTACCATATAAAGCTTGGTTAGATGGACTTGGTGAAGAAAGAATGGAAAATAAGCTAAAAATACATGAATATAATTTACTTCGTCCAGATGAAATGAATAGAATGGAGGAACTTATCAAAGGTATTTTAGGTAAGACTGGTGATAAAGTTTGTATAGAGCAGCCATTTCACTGTGATTATGGTAAAAATATTGAAGTAGGCAATAACTTTTTTGCTAATTATAACTGCACGATATTAGATGTAGGAAAGGTAATAATAGGTGAGAATGTTTTGTTTGCACCTAATGTATCAATTTATACTGCTGGGCATCCAATTCATCCAGAGTCAAGAAATTCAGGTTATGAGTATGGAATTGACGTTATAATTGGAGATAACGTGTGGGTAGGGGGAAGTGTTGTAATAAATCCAGGTGTTAAAATTGGAAATAATGTTGTAATTGGTTCTGGAAGTGTAGTTACTAAAGATATTCCAGATAATGTGATAGCAGTAGGAAATCCATGTAGAGTTGTACGCGAGATTACAGAAGAAGACCGCAAATATTATTATAAAAACAATGAGTTTGATGTTGATGATTACAACGTTTAATTAAATTTAATAAATTAGCACAGAAATTTAAAGTTAATACTAAAGGTAAAGGAAGTGTAAATATGAAAATTGAACATGTGGCTATATGGACTAAGGATATAGAAAAATTAAGAGACTTTTATGTTACTTATTTTGAAGGAGTTGCTGGAGATAAATATACTAATCATAAAAAACAATTTGAATCATATTTTATTAAATTTGATTCAGGAGCAAGACTTGAAGTTATGCAGATGCCAACAATTCCTTCAAATTTAAATGATACTATTAATCAATATATTGGACTAATTCATATTGCCATTTCTGTTGGCAGTGTTGAAAAAGTTAATAATCTTACTGAGTCATTAAGAAATTCAGGTTATAAGGTAGTAAGTGAACCTCGCTATACTGGAGATGGATATTATGAAAGTTGTATTTTGGATCCAGATGGGAATAGAATAGAAATAACTGAGTAGGACTAATAACCTTAGGGAATATAATAATATATAAGATATTTTATAGATGTAGATTTCAATAAAAATATGTGTTTATTTTTTTGTTAAAATTGATATAATATAAGTAAGATTATAAATCTATGATTTATTTAATACAACTTGCATATAGTGTAAGTAAATAGTAAAAAAATAAAAATAGTGAAAAACATACTGCAATATGCTTTTCACTATAGTATATAATTCTAGTTGCTTAGGCAACTGGTATCACTAGGATTTTTATTTAAAAAATAGTAGCCTTCCAATTGAACCTGGGGCTACTATTTTTTTGAGATTTTTTCTATAAGAACCACTATTAATGTTAACAGCGATATTAAGAATAATCCACCTTGAAATAGTAATGTTAAAACGTCATTACTGATAAGTATCACCTCCCTTCAAAAAAGAGGTAAGTGATACCAGTAGCCCACAAAACTATTGAATTATACATGGAAATTATATCATAATATTTAAAAGGTTTCCATATAAGCGGTGGCAAGAATATATAAAAATCTATTATTGTACATATTAATTTCTGAAATCATGGTAAATAAAAAGTTGAACACCATCATACAAGAACTATTTTAATTTCTATGATATTCTTAGAAAATAGACATAAGGAAAGGAGGAAAATAGATGTTAAACGAAGTTAGGACTGTTTGTTTTGATACAGAGCTAAGCATAGAGGCTTATAACTTTAAAGGTATCATGCAGAAGTTTCCAAATCACTTTCACGACTATTATGTTATTGGATTTATTGAGAATGGGAAAAGATATTTGTCTTGCAAAAATAAGCAGTACATTATAGAAACAGGGGATTTAATAGTGTTCAATCCTGGTGATATTCATACATGCGAACAAATTGATGACAGAACGCTTGATTATAGGTGCATTAATATTAAGAAAGATGTTATGAAAAAAATCACATTTGAAATAACAGGAAAAGAATATCTGCCTAATTTTATGGAATTTGTTTTATTCCGTAATGAAGTTACATCTTCTTTAAAAGAGTTACATCTTATGATAATGGAGGAGGAGAGGAATTTAAAAAAAGAGGAATTGTTTCTATTCATAATTGAGCAATTGATAAAGGAATATTCAAACCCAGTTTCTGAAATGACTATACAGGAAGCTAGTGCAGAAATTAAGACAGTGTGCGATTATCTAGAAAATAATTATATGGAAAATATAACATTAAATCAATTAAGCAATCTAACTGGATTAAGTAAATATTATTTGTTACACTCTTTTACTAAGCAAAAGGGAATATCACCATATAATTATCTTCAAACAATTCGTATTGGCAAGGCGAAAAAAATGCTGGAACAAGGAATTGCCCCAATTGACGTAGCATTCAAAACAGGGTTTACAGATCAAAGTCATTTTACAAACTTTTTTAAAAAGTTAATTGGATTAACGCCAAAGCAGTATATGAATATTTTTATTAATAGATGTAGGAGTAAAGAAAATGAGTAATAACAAAGTTAAAGCAGGACATTTATCAGCAGTTATGACAATATTAATTTGGGGGACAACCTTCATTTCAACTAAAGTATTATTAAAAGATTTTACGCCAATTGAAATTTTAATCTTTAGATTTGTAATTGGATATCTTACATTGCTTTGCATATGCCCATATCATATAAAAACGGCTAAATTGAAACAAGAACTTTATTTCGCAGCAGCTGGATTAGCAGGAGTAACCTTGTATTTCCTTTGTGAAAATATCGCATTGAACTATACCCTTGCAACTAATGTAGGTGTAATTATTTCAATTGCTCCATTTTTTACAGCTGTTTTTGCTAATCTATTTTTAGATAATGAAAAGTTAACATCATACTTTTTCATTGGACTTACAATAGCAATAATAGGGATACTTCTTATAGAGTTTAACGGAAAATTTGTTTTAAAATTAAATCCATTTGGTGATATATTAGCAATACTTGCTGCTATTTTATGGGCTGTTTATTCTGTTGTCATGAAGAAAATTAGTCAATTTCAATACAATACCATTATCTGTACTCGAAAAGTATTTTTTTATGGATTAATTTTTATTATACCTGCCATATTTATTTGTGATTTTAAGCTTCAAATATATAGATTTACCAATGTATCAAATCTAATGAATATCCTATATTTAGGTTTTGGAGCATCTGCATTATGCTTTGTAACTTGGAATTGGTCCGTTAAGATTTTGGGAGTCGTGAAAACAAGCATATATATTTATATAGTCCCTGTAATAACTGCTGCTTCATCTGCTGTTATTTTACATGAGAAAATAACCTTTATTTCAATTATAGGAATTATCTTAACATTATTAGGGCTATTTATTTCTGATGGAAAACAGATTATAAGATTTAGGAGAAAAATAGAAGGTGTAGGTGAAAGATACAAAGAAAATGCACTATAAACAATGTTTCTAATTTCAGTGGATTATTGCATAAGTGCAGGTTAAAAGTTGAGCATCTACATGAAATTGCATCAAATTATATTTACATGCTTGTATAATAGTGGTACAATTTAATTCCTCAATATATAGTAATATATTGGAATTTTAAAGAAAGGTTTGGTAATAAAATATGATAGATGCAAAAGTATTGATAGAAAAAGCATTTGAGGCACAAAAGTTTTGTTATACTCCATACTCTAATTTTAATGTAGGTGCGGCTTTACTTTGTGATGATGGAACAATATATCAGGGCTGCAATATAGAAAATGCAGCATTTACACCAACAAACTGTGCAGAAAGAACAGCTTTCTTTAAAGCAATTTCTGAAGGAAAAAAAGAATTTACTGCAATAGCAGTAGTAGGAAATAAAAAAGGGGTAAAACCTGGCGAAGGAGATTTTTGTGCACCTTGTGCAGTATGTAGGCAAGTTATGGCAGAGTTCTGTGATTTAAAGACTTTTAAAATAATTATTGCTAAAAGCACAGAAGAATATTTAGAACATACATTAGAAGAAATTCTTCCTTTAGCATTTACTGGTAAAAATTTAAAGTAGATTATTAATAGTATAGATAAGTTATAAATAATATAGTTCATTCTTTATTTTTAATGAAATATGTATTAGAACTGCAAAACAATTATTTCTATATAAAGCTGTACCCAACAGAGAATATAAGTTTTCTGTTGGGTTTATTTTATTGCTTAATATATGATTGGTAAATGATTCTTTGATTATTACATAAGAGATATTTTCCACAATTGCAGCTAAACTTAACAATTCAAAATTAAAAATAGAACTGGATAATTTAGCATTAAAATACGTTTAAAATACAGATTACAAGAAATAAGACAAATTCTAAAATAGTAGAGACAATTAGTGGAGCTACTATTTTAGAACTTATGTAACATGACATATTTAATAAATAATTCGATATAACTATTGTACATTAAGCTTTAAAGGGGATATTAAATCAATGGCGTTTGTAATTATTTCTATTATTATGTAAAAAGTGGTATAATACGAAAGTGGTCATGCTTATTATAATAAATGGGGGCATATTATGAATATACCAATAATAAAAATAAAAAACTTAGTGAAAAAATATGATAATAGATTGATTTTTGATGATGTAAGTTTAGATATAATGAAAGGCGAAAGTATTGCTTTAACAGGGCATAATGGTATGGGGAAAAGCACATTAATAAAGATTTTGTGCGGTCTTACAAGTATAACTTCTGGAGAGGTTATTAGAGATAAAAATCTTAAATTTAATTATATTCCGGAAAATTTTTCACAGCTTAACATAAAAGCGGGTGAATATATTAAGTTAATAGGAGAAATAGAAGGGATATCAAAAGATGATTTTGTGAAGAAAACTAATTACTTATATAAGGAGTTTAACTTAGAAAATATGATAAACACTTCTATGAAAAACTTATCTAAAGGAACCCTGCAGAAGATTTCGGTAGTTCAGGCCCTTTTGTCAAAACCAGATATTTTGTTATTAGATGAACCACTTTCTGGACAAGACAGTGATTCACAAAAAACGTTTATTAGAATGGTAAGAGAGCTTATAAAAGATGGCGTTACAGTAATAATGTCATGTCACGAATTATTTTTAATAGATCAATTGTCTAGTAGAATATTACAGGTTAAAGATTCTAAAATATTAGAAATTAAAAGGACAGATATTAGCTCTGATGAATATGCTTCAATGACTTTTTACAGAAAAGAAGCAGATAAATCCTTTGTAACTTCAAATATTAAGGGTATCTACGATTATCATGAAAATGAAGATTATATAGAATTTAAAACAAAAGTAAGCGAAAGCAATAGGGTTTTAACAGAAATGATTAATAATGGTTATACTTTAAAGTATTTTGAAAGGTAAAGGGAATGTAGCTTATGTTAATATCAGTATTAAAATATAATTTTAAAATGTACATGAAGTCTCATAAATATATAATGCCTTTTTTTATTTTTATAATATATATGGCAATTTCTTATTCCGTAGCATTCCTTGATATTGTAGGCAGCATGGTATCTTCAGCAGCCTTTCTCTTTGCCTTAATGACATGGATTGGTTTTACTTATTGCAGCAATATAGAATTAATTGCGGAAGAAGTTTTAATATTAAAGTTAAAGAGTCATACACGCTACTGGATATCTAAAATTATTTTTATGGGTGTAGTAGGATTATTTTTTTCTACACTGTCTATTGGAATTCCTACTATTTGTAGTGTTTTTAAATATCCTGTTACATTCAGCGATATATTTGTTTCATTTATTATCCACATGTTTTTATCATTAATAGGAGCATTAATTGGAATGCTATTGCAACCAAGAATAATATCAAATAGAAAAATGGCCATACTAGGTGCAATCTTTATTGTATTAATGAGTATAATTAAAGGACCAGTAATTAATGAGGTTCCATATTCAAAATATGTGATGTGGATTTTTCCTCCTATAAATGAAGTTTCAACAGCATATTTAGATCTTATGCATTTTAATATAGCTAATTTAATTATGCCATTAATTATTATGATAATTTATATTTTTATAGAGAGTTTTATATTAATAAAGAGAATGAAAAAAGTATTATTTTAAGATGAGGTGAAAAATATGCTAATAAATACAGAGAGATTAATTATTCGTGATTTTCAACATAAAGATAAAGAAAATTTAATGAAAATCATATGGCAAAAAGATGTAATAAGATTTATGAAAGACTGGTCTGAAAATAGCACTGTTAAAGGAAGGCTTTCAGGTTATATTGATTGGCTTCAGACACAAAAGGATTCAAAGGATATTTATGAAAATAAACGATATGCTGTGACATTAAAGGAAACAGATGAGTTAATTGGTATGGTTGGAATGGGATTAGAAGATACACTAAATGAAGTTGAAATGGCATATTTTATAGATGAAGATCATGTTGGAAATGGATATGCAACAGAAGCACTAAGAGCATTGTATGAATGGTGCATAAGCGTATCAGACATTCCATATATGATTCTTACTATCGATTGTGAAAATATCGCGTCATGTAAAGTGGCAGAAAAAGCGCAATTTAAATTGTTTGAGAAAAGAACTCCAATTGGTCACAATCAACCTAATATGGAGAGCGATAGTTACTTCTACTATCGCAAATATCGTTAAATTTCAATCTAAAAGTTATTTACAGATGTTATCATTATATCTAAAAATTCAGATATAGGAGGGGAAGAATAAATGAAGAAAATTGGTTTATATGAAATATCAGTAATTATATTTTTTATACTTCTACCTATAATTGCATTTATCATTAATATTCGTATTAATAGATCTGAAATCAGTCCTTTTAGTTTGATTTTTAAATGGTTTGTTTTCTCTGGAGTTGGATTAAGATTATTTACAGCAGGATTAAAGCAATCAATAAATCCTTCATTTACAGCAAAAGAAATATTTAAATTAAATGAAGAGAAAAGTTTTCGCATTGTTAGAGAAGTTGGGTTTGCGAATATAAGTTTAGGCCTGATTGGAATATTATCACTTCCGTTTCTAGAATTTCGATTAGCAGCAGCTGTAGCAGGTGGACTATATTTTGGACTAGCAGGTTGCTTACATCTTTTTAGTAAGATGAGAAGCAAAGATGAGATGTTTGCAATGGTTTCTGATTATTTTATATTTTGATGATTCTTATTGTAATTAATTATTTTAACTTTGTATAGAAAGATAATTAGAATGGTTATGAAACAAATATGCAATTCTATAATATTATTGAAAATTTAAAATTAATATATAGAGAAGTTGTATTATTATTGAATAAATATGATTGCTACATAAAGATATGTGTTTATATGTAAAAATATCATTAAAGGAGTAAAATTAAAATGGCAGGAAAAGTAGAGGAATACTTAGATAATCTAGAAATTAAAAATGTTAATAGAGAGAAAGATTATAAACTAAATTTAAGAAAAGAAACTCAAAATTTCATAATTCGTTACACTGAATTTGATAAAGAGTGCATAGATAAAGTGTCTAATGTCCTTGAAGATAACTATAATAGGATTACTAATAACTTAAATATGCAACTTAACGAAAAATTAACTATAGAAATACACCCAGACCATAATGAACTTCATATGGCATTAGGATTTCCAAATGCGCCTGACTGGGTGAGAGGCGGAATTGGGGTGGGGAAAATTGTAATAGCATCACCTTTAAATCCACCACCAGGTTCTGATTTTTATAACGTATTAAATACAGCAGTTCACGAATTTGTACACATGATAGTAAATAAGATAAATGATAATACACCTAGATGGCTTAATGAAGGAATAGCATGTTATGAAGCAAAAGACAATAATGAAAACTGGATAATAAAAACTGTTCAAAATGGATTAGAAAATAATATTATTCCTACATTTAAAGAACTAGATACAGGAGCGGATTTTGAAACTTTCTTTGCACGTAATGGATATCAATACTCATATACCATAGTAGAATCAATAATTAAACTATTTGGATATGAAAAGTTGCGAAACTTAATAAAGACGCCCAATAGTATTGTAGAGATTTTTGGAATGACAGAAGAGGAGCTTCAAGATAAATGGGTTGGTTATATAAAAGTGAATTACCTGCAAAGGTAGTATAAATAAGAATTTATTTTTAGGAGATACAATGAAAATAAGAGAAGAATATACGTGTCCTTTAGAACTAGTACACGATATGATTAAAGGAAAATGGAAATCTATTATATTATGGCGATTGCGATTAGGCCCTACATCATTAGCTAAGTTAGAAAGAGATATTGATGGGATTAATCAAAAAATGCTATTAGAGCAATTAAAAGAATTAATTGATTATGGATTTGTGGAAAAGAAATCATTTGATGGTTATCCTCTTCGTGTGGAGTACTCTTTAACAATAGATATGGGAATGAAGATTATAGATGCCTTAAAAATCATGCAGTCCATTGGAATTGATTACTTAAAGGAACATGGTATGGAAAAGACATTGATTGAAAAAAGGGTTATTCCAGAGTAATACCCACAAAAAAGTTAGTAATTTACGTTATAAAAGCTCTTTGCTATAATTTGCCTATAAATAATAGCTTTGGAGGTAATATATATGATAGCAACAAGTGCAGGTATTATAAATGGGATTATTCAAGATCAATATGGTAGTCGTGGAGAACATTTTAATGAGAATGGAGTTCCAACTTTTTCTCTTCCATTAAAAATTGAAAATGCTCCAGTAAATACTGCTTCATTTGCAATAGTATTAGAAGATAAAGATGCCTATCCAGTAACAGGAGGTTTTGCCTGGATACATTGGCTTGCAGCCAATATTACAAGGAGTGAATTGAAAGATAATGAGAGCCAGACAGCAGAGGATTTTATACAAGGCACAAATAGCTGGACTAGCTTGCAGGGGAATCAGCAATCAAAAGAACTTTCTTGTTATTATGGTGGTATGACACCACCAGATAAAGCACATGTTTATGAGTTTTATGTTTTTGCTTTAGATAAACTGCTAAATCTAAAAAAAGGATTTTTATTAAATGAATTATATCATGAAATGGATGGACATATTTTGGAGCAATATACTCTAAAGGGAATTTATAATAAGTAGTAAGTATACAAATGTAAGTGATATTGGATTAATGAAGTGAATATGCAATTTAGACAAAATATTGGAGGATAAATTAGAAATGAGAATATTAGAGAGTGATAGATTGATTTTAAGACCTTGGAAAATTTCTGATTTAGATGATTTACATGAATTTATGTCAAATGAAAAAGTTGCAAATTTAGCAGGCTTTAGTGTGAAGAATAACAAAGAAGAGAGCTTAAAGATATTGAAGCAATTTATCATAGATTCTTCTGATTCATTATGGGCAGTTGAATTAAAAAATACTAATAAAACAATTGGATGGATTGAATTACACAAATATTCAGAAGGAATATATATAAATTCAAAAGAAATAGGATGTGTTTTATCACAAAAATATTGGGGACAGGGTTTAATGCCAGAAGCGTTTAAACAAGTTCTTGATTATGCCTTTAATGAAGAAGAGCTTGATTCTATTGTATGTTCTCACTTTGTAAACAATAATCAGTCTAAAAGAGTAATCGAAAAATCTGGATTTAAGTATGATAAAGCGAATGATGATAAGGTTTATTACTGTTTGAATAAAAGCGATTTTTAATTATATTCTGTATTTCCAAAGTCATTAAGTATTAAAAATATATAATATATTGCCACAATATGATAAAATATTAGAGAATTTTGTTACTTGAGGTGATTTGATGGTAAAATGGAAAGCGGATTATGAACTTGGGGTAAAACGCATTGATGAGCAGCATGAAAAATTATTTGAAATAGCAGATCGTGCTTATAAACTATTAACAAATGATTTTATACTTGATAAGTATGATAGAATTACTGAAATACTTGGGGAGTTAAAAGAGTATACTATATTTCATTTCAAATCTGAAGAGGAATATATGTTGAGTATAGGATATAAAAAATTCTTATCACATAAAGTAATACATGAAGATTTTATAAAATCTATTGATAACATTGATTTACACGAAATAGATTTAAATCAAGATGAGTCAGTAAAGAAGATATTAGAATTTGTTGTAGATTGGATAGACAAGCATATTTTAAATGAAGATAAGTTTATAGTAGAGAATTAATAAGAATATTCTAGCTGTTAAGCTAGTGTTCAGAAAACTACATTATAATAAAGCTTGTAAAAAAGTTTTCATTAGTATACCTTAGTTAATTTTGCAGCCACTAGTTGGCTGTATTTTTTTGTCGTAATTTTTGTTACGAAAAAGTAAAAGTAATTATATAAATTTACGAATATAGCCATATAGATAATTTGAAATAAAATTTATGAGGTGGTTTATATGGAAATAAAATTAAATGAGATTGAAATGTTAACAATAT
Organism: Candidatus Clostridium helianthi; assembly: GCF_045310795.1. NCBI lineage: Bacteria > Bacillati > Bacillota > Clostridia > Eubacteriales > Clostridiaceae > Clostridium > Candidatus Clostridium helianthi. Next base: position 90,027 of record NZ_JBJIAB010000016.1, on the reverse strand, counting down.
TACAGGCATTAGAAGTTCTACATGATCAAGCTACAGAATATAAAGACCTTATATATGAGGATAATAAAGATTTTCTAGTGGATATAAATAAAACTAGAATGGTACATAATAAGTTATTAGTTCAAGCTAAAAATGAAGGGATAATTAAGAAAAAAGTCAGCTTGATTTAAAAGAAGAGATGAAGGCAGGTTAAATAGAGGTGTTTAATCTGCCTTTCATTATATTAATTAAAATAAAAGTATTTTAGGCTAAATAATTTCTATTTATAGTGAGATATATCTCCGTATAATAGTATTTTGAAGACTCCATTTTCTAAGTGTATTTTTGAAAGGCTAGCCGATTCTATATCTGGATTTCTACAAATATTACATATATTTTGATTTATGAAATGTGACATGATAACTTTTAAGGTAATTCTATGTGTAACAATAACAATACTTTTGCCTTGATTTAAATTAATAATTTCTTCAATTGATGGGATGACCCTAGCTTTTAATTCTTCATAAGATTCTCCTTCATCAGTTGGAACATATACAGAAGGGTTATTCCAAAAATTTTCCCAAGTTTCAGGATATTTATTAATAATATCTGTTTGATTCATGCCCTCCCATTTTCCCATATGGATTTCTTTTAATTCTTTCTTTATGTTTATAGGAATGTTTCGATTATGCTGAATGATTTTAGCTGTATCATAAGCACGTTTGCTTTCACTAGAGTATATTAAATCAATTTTTTCATTAATAAGTCTATCACGCAATTTTTGAGCTTGAGATATGCCAAATTCAGTTAAAGGGGAATCTTTATGGCCTTGCATTCGTTTTTCTAGATTCCATTTTGTTTGTCCATGTCTAATTAAATATAAAATAGTTTGTCCCATAAGTTCGCTCCTAAATATTTTATTATAAAAAATGCCAGCAATAATTTATAAAGAGAGTATATCAAAACAAAATCTATATGTATAATATATGTTATTATTATATTCATAAATAAAATGTATGAATGGAGAAAGTATGAATTTACATGGATTAAGATTGTTTTATATGGTAGCTAAAGCTGGAAGTGTAACAGTTGCATCAGAGCAATTAAAAATTAGTCAGCCAGCAATCACATCACAAATTAAAAAGTTTGAAAGAGAAAATGATATTACATTATTCTTACCACGGGGCAGAGGCATTTGTTTAAGTGAAATAGGTGAACAATTGGTAAAAGAAGCAGATGCAGTTTTTAAAATAGAGAATAGAATGGAATCATTAATAGATAATTATAAAAAAGGTAAAAATGGTACATTAAAAATAGCAGGAAATTATCTTTCAACAAATTTTCTAATACCAATGTGGGCGGCTAAATTAAAGAAAGAGAATAAAGATATAAATGTTGAGATTAATACATTAAATACTGAAGAAGCCATTGATCATCTTATCTCATATAAAGTAGATGTTGCAGTTCTAGGGAGTGGAGCAATGAAATATACAGATAGAATTGATACCATTAAAATAATGGATGATGATTTATGGTTTGTAGCTTCACCAAATCATAAATATGCAAACAAAAAGGTTAGTCTAGATAATATTATGTTAGAACCATTTATAATGCGGGAAAAAGGAAGTTACGCTAGGGTGCTTTTGGAATCACTTTGCCACATTAGTAGTAGTAAAGTACCTGACATAGCCCTTGAATTTAATGGGTTACATGAAACTCTTATGGCATCTACTTCTGGATATGGTGTGAGTTTTTGTTCATCAATTGCTGCTAAAGAATTTATTGATATGGGGAAATTGACCAGAATTTATGTAGATAATGTTGATCTAAAAAATGAAATTGTTATTTGTACACGTAAGAATGAAAAGATATCTAATTTAACTGATAAGTTTATTTCTACCATTAATAATTAAATGCTTAATAAAAATTAAACTATATTTTAAGTTGAGATTATATATTTTGAAATTCACGATGAACATTTCAAAATGTACAATTATCGCTAAAATTCTCGCAATATTTTTAGAATTATAATGAAAGATTATTTTGGCAATATATATTATAAATTTAATGTATTATTGCTGTGGTATAAGTACCCTAATATTAATTAAGGCAAGTAAACTCCCACTAAATGCCTAGTATAAATCTTTTTAATGAAATATAAAATAAGATATATTTGATTATGTGATTTAAATCTTCAAATGAATATATTAAATTTATATGTTATTCAGATAAAGAATTATACGGAGGATAAAAATGAAAAGATTTAATGTGATATTACATAATATAATTATTACATTTATGATAACAATTATAATGTTATCTTGTACTAGAGAAATAGCTAATGCGAGCCAAATTTTCAGTAAAGACAGACCAATTAATGTTGCAGTATTATTATATAGCTTTGATGATATTTATATATCATTAATACGTCAAAACTTAGAAAAAATTCAAAAGGAGAATGAAGGGAAAATAAAATTTACTTTTTATGATGGCAAAAATGATCAATCAGTGCAAAATTCAAGCATAGATGAATTAATTAAAAAAAGAGGTGTTGATCTATTCTTAGTGAATTTAGTTACAACGCATAGCACACAAGAAGTTGTCGAGAAGGTTAAAAGAGTAAATATTCCAATAATTTTATTTAGTAAAGAACCTGCTGCTATTGAGGCTATAAAGTCTTATAACAAGTGTTGCTATGTTGGAACTAGGGTAGAAGAAGCAGGGTTATTGCAGGGAGGAATCATTACTAATTTATGGAATGAGAAAAAATCAGTTATGGATAAAAATAAAGATAATGTACTACAATATATTATGCTAATGGGACAGGAAAATAACTTAGATGCAGTTAAGGAAACAGAGTATCCTATTCTAAAGGTTAATAATTCTAAAATAAAAACTCAAGAGCTCGCAGTAAGAGCTTGTAATTGGAATGAAGATGAGGCTAAAGAAGTTATTAAAGCATTATTTCTACAATATGGAAATAGGATCGAAGCAATATTTGCAAATAATGATCCTATGGCTATAGGCGCTATTAAAGCATTACAAGAATATGGTTATAATAAAGGCGAGAATACGCCAACAATACCGGTAGTTGGAATTGAGGCAATACCAGAAGCCAGAGAATTAATTGATGCTGGCATGATGACTGGTTCCGTATTTCAAGACCCATCAGAGGTTGCTAAAGTTCTTTACAATGTTGGAATGAACTATGTTTATAATAGAAATCCATTATATAGTACAAATTACGAATTTGATGAAACAGGAATTTCAGTCCGTCTTCCCTATCAGGAATATTTGGGTAAGTAATAATGATACGTATTATGCAAAACCTGTATGATTTTCAGGTAAATCAGTTATAATAACCGTGGATAAATTAAACATATTAAAAATTACTAAAGGTAGATTGGGTAGGAATACTTAATCTATTTTTTGTTTTTAATAATTGGAGAAAAGCAGTAGATAAAAAACTACTGCTATTATTATATTTAAACTAACTGCAGAAAGTAGTAGAAGGTACCATGATCAGATTGCAAATTAAATATGAGAAATATTCTCTATATTATATACTATATAAAATTACGAGAAAATAGTTACTTCAGATAGCAATAAAAATAAAAAGATTTAATGTAATATTACATAAGATAATTATTATATTATTAGAAATATTTGAATAAGTGGTGATAATGTTATTATTATAATTATTTAGTGATGATTAAATAGTAGCATGTTTATTAGCTATGTTATAATAAACGTAGGAGAGTAGTTGGTTAAATAATTATGTGTATTATATGAAAGGAATGATAAGAATGACAAAAGTAGCGATGTGTCAGAGTTGTGGGTTACCGTTTAATGAAGAGCATGCACATTTTATAGCAAAAGAGCAAGATGGAAGTGAGAGTATTTATTGTACAAATTGCTATAAAGACGGAAAATTTATTGATCCCAATATGTCCATGAAAGAAATGGTGGAGCTAATTGTACCGATTTTGGGAAAAGTAATAGGGGAAGAAGAAGCAAGAAAAGAAATGACAACATTATTACCAACTCTTAAACGTTGGAGATAATAATGATTTGAGTTAAATTTAATAAACAATATGTGTATAGTCATAACTTACTAGAAAACAATAGTAAGTTGTAAAATTGTATTATTCAAGAAATTTAATTCATTATTTTTTATGTATAATACAAAAAAGATTCATTTGCAATATAACAACATAAAATTAGTTTTACATAAAAATAAAGATTGATTAGAGTAAGATATCTGATTCATCTTTATTTTTTTACGCAAAAATAGAGATAGCGAAAAATCAGGTGGATGATAATAAAAGCTATCTCTTTTTTATTTTAATATGAAGTTATGTTATAATTATTGACACAGTTTATGGAAACTATACAACAAAATAAATAAAGAATATATGTTATAATTGATTTAATTATGGAAGGCAATTATGCGGTGAATTCATTAGTAAATCATAGTATTTCAAAAAAGGTTATAATGGAAGAAGGATTTTATAATGTATAATTGTGCCTTGTGTTCTATCCATGCTTGTAATAAAAAAGAACTTGATAAAGATCCTAAGAAGTTGCCCAAGTCTTGATGAAAAAATAGAAGAAATTAATGAAGTCTACAAAGAAAAAGATAATCTTTATATAACTGTAATTTAATATAATTGCTTAGATAGAGGTGGATAATGAAAACAGTAGTAATCTATAAATCTAAAACAGGCTTTACAAAAAAATATGCGGAGTGGATTGCAGAAGAGTTATCAGCGGATATTTTTAATGCATCAAAGGTGAATGTTAATACGTTGAATAAGTATGATACTATAATTTATGGTGGAAGTTTGTATGCAGTAGGCATTATTGGGGTAGGATTAATCAAAAAGAATATTAACAAGCTTAAAGATAAGAGGTTAGTAGTGTTTGCAACAGGAGCATCACCTTTAAGAGATAATGTTATAAACGAAGTAATAAATAAAAACTTTACAGTAGATGAACAAAAATATATCAAATTCTTTTATCTAAGAGGTGGATTCAATTATAATAAACTAAGTTCTTTTGATAAATTTCTAATGACATTACTAAAATTGAAAATAAAAAATAAGAAGCAGGAAGATTTATCAGCAGATGAAAAAGGAATGCTTGCTATTTATGATAAACCAGTAGATTTTACAGATAAGAAGGATATAGGGAAAATAATAACGTATGTTAATTCGTGAGAGTAAATAAATATAAGTAACTGTAGATTTATGATTCAAGTAAAAGTATTAAATTTAGGAGATTAGTATGGATGTAATAAGAGCAATAGAAGAGCGTAGAAGTATACGAAAGTTTAAAGATAAGGTAGTACCAAAAGAGATAATAGAAAAGGTCTTAGAATTAGCAACTAAAGCACCGTCAGGAAAGAATCGTCAACCATGGAAGTTTGTTGTTGTGCAGAATAATACAAAAGATGAGATGGTAAGAATTATGGAGAATTCACTACATCAGAATAAAAAAGAGAATAAATCTACTGGTAGCTTGGAGTCAAGTATAAATTCAATTAATGAAGCATCGGCAGTGATCTTAGTATTTAACACTTTTTCTAATTTTGAAGAAGATTATAACCATCATAGATCACTTACTGATACTCAATCAATTGGGGCTGCGATACAAACACTACTTTTAGTAGCGCAGGATTTTAAACTAGGAACTCTTTGGATCTGCGACATATTTTATTGTGACAGAGAAATATGCTCATGGTTAAATTGCAAAGATGAACTTGTAGCAGCAGTAGCAATTGGATATCCAGATCAATCACCATATCCAAGGCCACGAAAGCAATTAGAAGAGGTTGTAAGATGGATATAAATTTTGTGGGTCTAAGTAATAAGTGATTCTACGGTTATCTAAAAACTAATAAGTTAATATTTACAAATATGTTACAATTAGCTTTTAAGATTTCTAGTGAATTAGAATTAGTTTCTATAAGAAAGGGAATTTGTAATATGGAAAAGAAGATAAGCAATATTAATAAAAGAAAATGTGGAGTAGGAACATCAGCATTGATAATTTCTATATTTTCTATAATGTTTTCATTTACCTCTTTAGGGGAGAAGAGTATTGGTGAAAATATACTGGCGGCTATCGGAATAAGATTTCCAGTTATGGTTATTTCAATGATTTTATTTATTATTTCAGCTTTTATAGGTCATAAATACATAGAAAATTATGGAGCAAAGGTTGGAAGAAACATATCTGTATTTTTTATAATTTTAATGGTAGTTTTAACTATAAAAAGTTTATGATTTACCTAAATTATCATTTTATAAAAATGGATTTTATTCTGAATAATAGACTGATGAAAATATATAAAATAATTGATAAGCAAGTATATAATAAAGAGAAAATTATATAGATATTGAAACATATTGGAGGTAGAAAATGATTAAATACGAAATTCCTGAGAATTTAAAAGCACATGAAAATATAATAAAAAGAACTTTTAGGTATAGTAACGAGATAACTTTCAAATGTGAAGAAACAAAACCATGGGAGAGTAAACTAGGAGGATGTCCTTATCTTAAAAATATTGAAGAGTACCCATTAGATGAAGATGGAGAGCCTATGATATTTTTAGCACAGCTAAATCTATCAGAAATTAAAAATTTGAATGATCTACCAGAGAAAGGACTATTGCAGTTTTTCGTTGTAAATGATGATATGTTTGGCTTAGAAAGCCCTATTGTCGTAAGGTATATAGAAAAATATGAAGAAGATGAAATGCAATTAATAAAGGAAAATCCTTATGAAAATAGTGAAGAATATAAAGAAGGCCTTCCTTTTTTAAATAATGGAAAAATGCATTTTGAAATAAGAGAGATGCCTATGTCTTCTTCGTTAGAGCTGTTTGAAACGACTTATAAGAATGAACTTTCAGAAGAAGAGTATGAGAAGCTGAGTGACGATTGCTATAGCTGTGACAGCAGAGTTGGAGGTTATCCATATTTTGTACAAAATGATTACCTAGGTTTTAGTGATGAGGATTTTCTTTTATTGCAGTTAGATATAGATGATGAGTGTGGAATTATGTTTGGAGATTCTGGAAATTGTGTTTTTTCTATTCCTAAGAATGCTTTGAAGGACAAGGATTTTTCGAAAGTAGTATATGATTGGCAATGTTGCTAGGATATAAAAGATATATAAATAATGTTTTTACAAACTAGCTAATGATATAAGCAGCAGCAACAATATCTATAATATTTCATATAAATTTCACAGAGAATGTATATTATTTAGTTGTATTTTAAAATTTAAACAGAAATGTATTTTTCCACAGCAGGGAAGTGTATTCACGCTAAAAAATAGTGGTGGTTATGAATTTAATAATGTACTATGTCCTGATGGAACAGATAATTTTCTTTCGTTAGAAGGAGACAAGACTACGAATATTCAGCTTGCCAATACAGATACTTCTAACGCAAAACAAGCTGTTATCTTAGGCAATGGGGTTAATGGGTATGCTGTCAAAATTGAATAGCATTATTCATTGACTTACAACAAATTTTTATATATAATTTATTTAAAAAATAAATAAGAGCTTATACTTTCATCACCGGATGATTGTATTATAAGGCATACAAAAGCCAGCCGTAGGTACGGTGTGTTTTCACACTATAAGGTTAGCTTTTGGATGCCTTTTGTTTTGAAGGGGAGGTCATAAAATGATAATTAAAGAGTATAACTATTTACCAGAAGAGGCTAAAAAAATAAGAGTAGAAGTGTTTGTAAAAGAGCAGGGCTTTGTTGAAGAGTTTGATGAAATTGATGGAATTGCTAAGCACATGGTTATGTATGAAGGAGAACAGCCAATTTCAACCTGTAGAATCTATTTTGATATTAAGAAAGAGTCATTCATCATAGGAAGAGTAGCTGTTTTAAAGGAATGGCGAGGGAAAAATATTGGGGCAAAAATCCTTAATGCTGCAGAAGATAGCATTACTCGAGAAGGTGGAAAAAGCGTAATGTTGTCAGGACAGGCACGAGTTGCAGAATTTTATGAAAAACAAGGGTATGAAAAGCAGGGAGAAGCTTATTTAGAGGAAGATTGTCTGCATATATTGATGAAAAAGAATCTGGGGTGATATAGGTAAATAAATTTAACTCATATTATGCCATTTTCAATGAGAATATAGTAAAAATACCCCAATAAAGGGGCATTTTTATGTATGTGATAATTAATATTTGTGGGGGATTTATACCATGCCTAATATATCTTAAATAATGCACAATGTAAATATCACATATTTAAAATTAAATAGATCAAAAATGGAGCACTGATTTGATTATGAAGACATTTTAGTTTGCGAATATTTCATAAAATTATTCATGGAAGAAATAATAAAAGCCCCTAAAATAAGGGGCTCAAAAGTGAATGGATTAAAACAAAAAGTAGCTATGAATGAAGGGTAACCAAGAGAACAAAAAAATAACACTCAAGAGGTTTCCTTTAATTATATGAAGGATAAGTTTAAATAATTCTAATTTCTCATAAATAATTCTTTCCATAAAAAAGACTCCAATTGAGGAGTCAAAATGGATTCCATAAATAATAACATAATGAGAAGCAATCATATTATATGCGAGTTAAAAATAATTATTCATATGAGCGGACCATTAGGCGAGCTATTTAACAGAATCTACTTTTTACATATTGGTTTTTCCCACCATCCAAATGCCACTACTACTTTATCAATTGTTAAATTTGATGATTTTATAATTAGAGTATAGTTTCCACCTGGAGATTCTATAAACTTTCCATCTTCCTCACCTACTAATGTTGTATTAGGAGGTACTATTCTTTCATATACATTAACTCCATCTTTAGGAACAATTCTAGTAGATTCAATAAATCTAATATCTACCTTGTTTTTTGGTATTGGCTTTAACGCAGTGTTGGTTGGAGAGGTCTTACGGGATACACAAGCTTTTTCAGGAAAACTAGTATTTAACCATATTTGGGCAGTTAAATAGTCATTAGATAAATTTGAAATAGTAAATAGATTTGCATATAAATTGACATCTGAATTACGTGGATTTACTAAACCAGCCCAGGCATTTGATGAACCATTACCAACCCATAAAGTTTCTGTCTGGCCTACAAAGTATCTTCCTCTCATTGATTTATATAAAGAAATAGGAATACTAACTACTTCTTGTAATTTACCACTTTTATTATCTAGGATATAATTACTATTATTTTCTAACATAAATTACATCTCCTACGGATTAATTTTATAAATATTACTATAGAGTTTCTTTATATATATAATATTCCGTAAATGCTCAAAATGCTCATGCTATTAATAAAAGTAAGCTATAGCTCCGTAGATATAGTATATATTTTATAATTACGTTACCTGCGGCAATATTTATTTCTATATTCAGATGGAGAGCACTTCCTATATTTTTTAAATACTTTTCCAAAGTAACTTATGCCATTAAAACCTACATCAAGAGAAATATTAGAAATGGAATCCTTATTTTTTAGAAGTAGTTCTGCTGCTTTTGAAACTCTATATTCCATTAAGTATTCAAAAGGAGTTACTTTCAAAATTCTTTTAAAACTTCTACAGCACTCACTTTTGCTGATATTTGCGGCTCTTGCGATACTATCTAGATCAATATTATCTGCATAATGCTTTTGAATATATTGCATTGCCATTTTCACAGGTTCATCATCATTTGATGAAGCAGTTACAGAGGCTTTAATTTCTTCTTTTATTTCTTTAACTAAGTTTAGCCAAACAATACTTAAGTAATTTTTCATTTCCAATTCATATCCATATGCTTTTTCATGAGATAATATAAAAACTTGTTCCAGATGAGCTAATATTCTCTTTTGCCATGGAACGTCAAGTTTTAAAGATATAAACTTTAAATTATTGCTCTCAATAATTGGTGACAAGTACTTTTTTTCGATAAGTGATTCTTCACTTCCTCCAATTAAAGTTGAATCAAAATCAATAGAAAACATCATACAATTGCTATTATCGTATGGTTTAATTTGATGAAGTACATTTGAATTTATCATAATTCCTTCTCCTGGAGATAAGATTATTTCTTCATCTTCTATATATACAACTACTTTATCATATAGTGAATATGAAAATTGTACTTCCCTATGCCAATGCCATCTTATATACCCATCTTCAAATAGATCAAATTTGTCAGTGTAAATTGCTAATGGAAAATCATGAGAACCATGTTTTATTGTTTCTTGCAAATCATCATTTACTTCTATTCTTGTTGCCTGCATTCTTATCATCTCGCTAATATAGTTTTAATTTCTGATAATATATTAATTGTTTAATGCCAGAAATAATAATAAAATTATTACATATTTGTTTAATTAAATCAATATAATTGCAACTTGCTGCAATAGATAGTGCAAATCATAATATATATGTTGAAATTCATAATGCATATTTAACAATGCACAATTAGGGCTAAGATTCTTGCAATATTTTTAGAATTATGATGAAGGATTATTTTTGCAATGTATATAGATTAATTAAGAATAAATACAAAAAGGAGGAAGCATAGTGAACTTTCAGCCAAGGATAAAAGGAATAATACTGGTAATCATAGGAGCCATGTTATGGGGAATATCAGGTACTGCTGCTCAATACTTATTTCAGAAAAAAGGATTTAGTCCAGAGTGGCTTGTTGTAATACGTTTATTATCATCGGGAATAATCTTATTATTATATACTTTTATGAAAGGTGAGCAAAATATATGGGAAGTATGGAAAAGTAAGAATGATGCACTAAGTCTTATATTTTTTAGCGTTTTAGGTATGCTAGGAGTACAATATACATATTTTGCGGCAATTAAATATGGGAATGCAGCAACAGCAACAATACTTCAATATTCATCACCAGTAATAATTACTTGTTATTTAGCCATTCGTAATAAAAAAATTCCTAAGCTTAAAGAAATTATTGCTATTGGACTAGCAATGCTAGGGACATTTTTTATCATTACAAAGGGGAATATTCATAGTATATCTATTTCAAGGTTAGCATTGTTTTGGGGGATTGCATCAGCATTTGCAGCAGCCTTTTATACTTTACAACCTCGCTTGCTTCTTAGAAAATGGGGATCCATATTAGTAGTTGGGTGGGGGATGTTAACAGGAGGAATAGCCTTCAGCTTTATTGAGCAGCCATGGAATTGCACTGGAATTTGGTCTACTAATTCAATATTAGCTATTATATTTGTAGTATTATTTGGAACTTTAATTGCTTTTACTTGCTTCTTAGAAAGTTTAAATTATATAAAGCCGACAGAGTCAAGCATATTATCATCAGCTGAACCTTTATCGGCTGCTATATTGTCTGTATTATGGTTACATGAGGAGCTTGGAATATCACAATGGATTGGAACGGCATGTATTATAACTACAATTATAATTTTGTCTCGTATAAAGCAATAAAAAGTTGTTTTAATATAGAATGAAATTAGTTCAATATATCATTATATTAATACAAAATGCTTAAGTAGATTAATAGATAGCTGGATGACAATGAGTCAGCAGGTATTGATAAAATCATAAGTATACTCATTAAGAGAATTCTAAATTACCCGCAGTAACTATTATAATTATATCCCCATAATTTAGCGGTTTCATGGTATATTTGCGAGAATTAGGTTCAAAACGAATTAATTCCTGTATTAATTGAGTGCTATCAACTATAAGAAGCATGGCTCTACCAGAAGAATTATTTTGAACATTATAATCAACGCCTGCTGATAATCCTGAGTCCTTTAGAGAATAAAGACCTTGAGTTAAAGTTTTACTAGCGGCAAAAGCGTTTATTGTATTCATGCTAAACAATAAGAATAAAATAATAGAAAATGGGACAATAAATTTTTTCATTATACTCACCACCTTTCATAATTTATAGTATTTGAAAGCGGTGAAATTATATTCAAAATATATTATGGCAAGTTAAGAAAAATAGACTATTACAAAATTCTAAGAACTGATTTAGAAAATTATAGCTTGTCATACAATTGACATATTCATCTAGTATTATAAATTTATAAGATAGTTAATCATTATTTACCCCTTATTAAATAAATGATAACCAGTATTTAGAATGATCTATTACACCCTAGTAGATCATTCTTTTTTTTCGCCTTCATTGACTATGTAATTATAGTAGTGAGCTATAGCCATGTCCACTATAGTACTTACATAGGTATTTAAGTCAGGATGCCTGCTCTTTAATTCATTAACTTTTCTAACAGTAGAAGATCTAAGCATATAAGTTCGTTTAATATCTAGGAATTCACCATCAATAGGTGGAGCCATGCCATTTGCTACTGAAATTTTTCTATTATCTGCAAAAATATTAGAATTAGATGTTTTAACATTTTGGGTAGATGCTGCTTCATCATCAAATGAGATGATTAGAGTAGGATTATTAGATTCAATAGACGATATATTATTACTGTTATAACTACAATTATTATTATTATTATTATTATTATTATTATTACTGCTGTTATTGGACATAGCAGTATTTTTTTCATCTTCATCATCATCAAATGAAAAAGATGAAATACACTTGCCAGAAATGACTGGTTCAGGTGTAAAACCAATTATTTCTTCATTCTCATCTGGTGCAAAATCATTTTTTGGTAGTTCATTTTGTTTTCTTTTACTCATAAGTGTTCTCCTTTAATAAATTTTATAAAAATTTTTATACATTTTTTCTATGAATGATCAAAGAAAAGAAATGCATGCTTCTAAATATAAAAGATTAAATGAAAGAGCTCTGTTAATCAGATGCAAAATTTGGATCTTACTTTTTGCAGGATAACTTTTTTGAAGAGATCTTTTGAATTTTCATTTATCTCACTTAGGATATATGCAGAAATAGAGAATATTCTAATATTCTCTAGAATATTACCATATAAGAATATATATTCTTCAGAATATGCTTGAAAAATGTGGCTTAAGGAGAGGTTAGTATTTAAATTAAAAACTTTTAGGGAGTGTAATATATGATTGAATTTTTTAGAAGGTAATAAAAAATATTTAAGGCAATAACAAATTAATATGAAATAATTATCTATGAAAATAAATTTGGGAGGGGAGTAAATGAAAAAAGTATTAGTTGAACCATTTAGAATTTGGTTAGATAGTGGTACTGTAATTAGATACAGTTTATCGGGATAATACTCTGTAACTATAAATATATATAGCACATATGTTAACATTTTTATTTTATGGTTTAATTTAATAAGACATGGAATAAAAAATAAGAGGCTAATAAATAATTGAGAGTGAATTCTAATTTAATATTAAAATTTAGTTAAATAAAATAATTAAGTTTTAATATTAGATTATTTATTAAGCAGTTTGCTTACTAAAATTTGAAATATAAACTTATTATTGAAAAGCATTATACTCAAAGTGATATAAATTTAAATATATTTATAAATTTATATTAATGCAGTAAATAAAAAAGTCAAAGCCTGTGATACTGCTAGGTGAGAGATATCTAAATAAGGTGAAATTGCGGTAAAAAATACAATATTCAGCACTTTATTTGAAAAAAATTAAATTTTTGTGTTGACAACCTATAATATGTAACATATAATAAACAAGCAGATTAGTTGCGGGTATCGTATATCGGTAATACTCCAGCCTTCCAAGCTGGAAAGGTGGGTTCGATTCCCACTACCCGCTCCAAAAAAATTAAAGAGTTTGCAACATAATAAATAATATGCGTTTTTAGCTCAGCTGGATAGAGCAACGCCCTTCTAAGGCGTGGGCCAGGGGTTCGAATCCCTTAAAACGCACCATAATGGTGAACGTAGTTCAGTTGGTAGAGCGCCAGTTTGTGGCACTGGTTGTCGTGGGTTCGAGTCCCATCGTTCACCCCATGTAAAAATATTAGTAGGCTGCAAGGAAATCGATTTAGCTTAATTATTTGCAAAAGCATCCTATCATAATTATTATTTTGGTTCACTAGCTCAGTCGGTAGAGCACATGACTTTTAATCATGGTGTCCCGGGTTCGATTCCCGGGTGAGCCACCAATTTGTTTAACCTAAAGTAGAAAAGTATAGTTATAAATATACTTTTTTACTTTAGGCTTTTTTATTCTTTAGGAATTTATATTCCAGTAAAATAAAAATAACAGCACCAAGGTAAATGTTAACCTTGATGCTGTTAGATTTTAATAATATACTGGGATGCTATTAAATATTTTTCTTAAAATAGTTTTCTTTTTCAAAACGGCTGTAGAGTAGCACATATCTTTAAAATAGGCATATTCCTTAACAGTATGATTCTTATAAAATACAAAATTTATAAGTTCAATTTCTTCTTCATTTAAAGTTTTAAGAGCTGACTTTAAATCTTCATAATCACAGACTTCACATAATGAAGCCTCGATAGATATTTCTTGTGAGGGGATATCTTCTTCAAAGTTATCATGAAAACTTAAAACATCATTACTGTCAGTGGAACTTCTAAAATTCATTTTCCTAATTAAATCATTTACATTATTCTTTATTGCATTAGTAGCATAAGCAACAAACCTGTGCTTCTCCAAATTGTACATGGAAACAGATTTAAAAAGTGATTTATAACATTCCTGCTGAATATCATAAATGCTGTATCCATCAACAAAAGTTTTCTTTGAGATATTATAGATTAAAGGCTTAAACTCATCAGCTAATTTTTCTTTTGCGACTTCATCATTATTTTTACATCTTCTCACCAGATTTTCAATATAATCAAAATTCATATGAACCTCCTTCCTCGTTTAATGGCTGCAAACTAAATTGATTAATTTACATATGTTGTGTTTAGTGTTAAGTTAATTTCTAAATGTAGATATACGGTAGAGAATGTATGCTTTATATAAAAATAGAAAATAATTTATATTAATTTATTGAAGAGTAACCTAAAGTAATATGTTTACTACATATAGAAGTTTTTTGATTTACTCATCTAAATATAATAATGCGTTTATGGAGAGTTTTGTAATATGAATAATTACATGAATGGCTAAAAAAATAGAAGGGTAAGTATTCTTGCAGAGTAATAATTTATTTATAGCAAAAAATAAAAAATGGTCTGGATAATTGGCATACAGAAAAATAGGTAAAATTAAATTTAAAAACCTGCTGATAAAAGTATTTACCTTTATCAGCAGGTTTCAATTTAAAGAGAAGTTTCATAAAAATACATTACAAATAGATATCAGAAAATTCTATCTTGGTATTTTGCACAAGGCGATTATCCAATAAATTTACTGGTTCTTTATCCATATAATCCTCAATTATAGCTTCACTAGGAAGTAAAATAGTAAAAGCGCTTCCTTTGCCCAACTCACTTTTAACAGATATGCTGCCTCCCAGTGATTCAACAAACTTCTTTACCAGCGACAGACCAATGCCTGCGCCTTCTGCCTGTCTTGATAGAGAGCTGTCTACCTGTCCAAATCTTTCAAAGATAATGTTCGCCTTATCTTCTGGTATGCCTATTCCTTTATCTTTAACTTCAATACATATCTTATCGTTTATAGAACTTAAAGTTACAATAATAGGCTTGCCTTCAGGAGTAAATTTAGTGGCATTAGAAAGAAGATTTAGAAGTATTCTTTCATATTTCTCATCATCAATTCCTATAATTTTCTTTTCAATTAGAGGTACAAATGTTACATCAATGGACTTTAGAGCTACATATGTATATATTGACTCTATGATAGACCTTGTCAAAAACACAATATCTACATTCTTTTTATTAATTTTAATTCGTCCTGCATTCACTCTTGTGATATCTAGTAAATTATTAACAAGCCTTAGCTGTCTAAAGGTATTTTGTCTTATCATACGTAAGTACTTTTTTGCTTTATCTGACAATTCATTGGAACAAATATAGTTCATGGCTTGAATTGCTGAGCTAATAACATTGAGAGGAGTTCTAAATTCGTGTGATATTAGGGACAGAAACTCGTCCTTCATTTCTAATGTTCTTTCAAGCTCGAGGTTTTTCTTTTTAAGTTCATCTTTTGTTTTTTCTAATGAAATATGTGTTTTTACTCTAGAAACTAATTCTTTTCTATTAAATGGCTTTGTTACATAGTCTACAGCTCCTAAATCAAAGGCCTTTACAATGTCATCTTTTTCATCTTTCACAGTTAGAAATATTATGGGTATATCTTTATACTTTGAACTTTTTTTTAGGGTACTGCACACCTCAAAACCATCAATTTCTGGCATATCAACATCCAGCAAAATAAGTTTTGGAATGTTTTCTTCAAGAAATTTATATGCCTCAGTGGCATTCATTGCAATACCTAGTTCATATCCGTTTTCAGACATAATTGTAGCTACTACTTGTATATTATTTGGATTATCATCTACTATCAATATCAAGTCGCTATTAATGTTACTCATACAGTCCATCCTCCAAGGTTAGTCTTTTTATTTTACTTAAGCTTGATTTAATTTTAATTATATTGTAACTTTCTGCACTTTTAATCAATTCCTCACCCTCATCAGATATAGACTTCAAATCATGCTGTTCCCCAAATGAAATTAATATTTGGGCTAAATCTTTTACATTACCTATAATCATTGAGTTTTCTAATTTTTTTATTAATGGTGTAACTTTATTCTTCAAATCAATAAGTTTATCAGACTCAATTGTAATTGATATCGTGTTTTCACTGTTGGTTTTAATGGAAACATGAATATCTTTTTCAGACTTATTTCTAATATACTTAGATATTTTACTAAATATCCTGTCAGCGCTAACAGGCTTGATCAAATAATCATCGAATTTACATCCATTAGGTACGTCTTGTGCGGTAGATGCACTTAGGGCAATAATTGGAATGCAACAAAATTCTGGATTTTCTTTAAGTTTTGATGATAATTGAGTACCGTCCATTTCTGGCATAATTAAGTCTATAATTGCCAAGTCTGGTTTGCCTTGCTCAAATATTTTTATTGCTTCAAAGCCGTTTTCGGCAGTTATAACTTTAAGACCAGCCTTTGAAAGCAATTCCTCCAATAAAAAGCGGTTAGTTTCTATGTCATCTACAACAAGTATTTTTTCATTAGAAAAGTTGTACTTATTAAAATAAGCAGTACTTGTATCTTCAGGAAGTTCTTCAGTCGCAGCTATTGGAACATTATAAAATTCAACATAGAAAGTGCTTCCTTTTCCTTCAGTGCTTTCAACAAAGATTTTCCCCTGCATCATTTCTGTAAGCTTTTTAGTAATGGAGAGCCCAAGACCTGTGCCGCCAAATTTCTTTATGCTTTGTCCTGATGCTTGTTTGAAAGCATCAAATATTTTCTCTCTTTCACATTCAGCAATACCAATGCCTGTATCCTCAATCGAAATTCTAAAGTCCACACTACTCTTGTTTTTGGAAGTAGTTCCTTTTAGTGAAAGCTTCACATATCCATTATCAGTAAACTTTACAGCGTTTCCTACTAGGTTTAATAGTATCTGTCTAACTCTCACTTCATCAAGAAGAATACTCTCGTCAAAGTCCTCCTGAATATCGAGTAAAAATTCAATATTTTTACTCTTAGCCTTTTCTCTAAATATGTTTTTAATTTCTCTAAAGATATTGCTAAGCTTTAGAGGCTTGTACTGCAGCTCTATTCTCCCAGCCTCTATCTTTGATAGATCGAGAATATCGTTAATTATAGTGAGCAGACTGTTTCCTGCAACATTTATAGTCTCAATATAACTTTTGTGCTTTTCATCCTTTATTGTATTTTTCAGCAACTCACTAAAACCAATAACAGCATTTAATGGAGTACGAATTTCATGGCTCATATTGGCAAGAAACTCGCTTTTAGCCTCATTAGCTTTTTCTGCTTCTATTTTTGCGTACTTAAGTTCTGTATTTGTTTTTTCTAATTTCCTAGTTCTTTCTTCAACTTTTTCTTCAAGATTGTCTATAAGGATATGTAATTCTTCTGCCATCTTATTAAAAGCACTAGATAACTTTCCAATTTCATCGTTTTTAAAGATTTTTGCTCTTTGATGCAAGTCTCCTTTTGAAAATTTTTCCGAAATATTTATCAAATGATTAATTGGCCTTAGTATAACCTCAGTGCTCTTTAAATAAATAATCAAAGATAGAAGAAGTGCAATAATTGAGAAAAATATTGCAGTCTGAATATTGTTATTTATTTCAGATGTAAACAGACTTTCAGGTATAGCTGTTATAATTAGCCAATCTAAACCTTCTCTCTTGTACTCAGTTAGCTTCACATGAAATTTATCTCCACCTGATTTTATGACGAAGTTAGTGTTTGATGTCTTATTATAATTTTCATAAGCTTCAGCAATAGGTTTGTTTTCGGTTTCATCGATTTTGATTCTTCTTATATCGCTTCCTGAAATAGTTTCAAAGTTAGGCTTATAAAGAGAATTAGCCACTAAAGCCCCTGAGTTTTTTTCAATAATATAGGCAATTCCGTTATTATCTTTAACAATATCCTTCAAGTATTGGTTTAGACTGGAAAGAATTATATGAGTACCCAATACGCCTTGAAGAACTCCGCCTTTACCATAAATAGGATAAGCTGCAGAAAGCGCCAAATCATCCTTTACAAAGTGCTTATAAAGAGGTGAAAATATAGGCATCTTTTTTTCTTTTGCAATTTCATACCAGTCTCTTGTACGAGGGTCAAAAGCTCCGAAATCTTCTACAAAATTCCCTTCATGCAAATCATTAGTTACAGAATAGTAAAGAGAATGTCCATTTGTTTGTGGAGTACTCCTATATATCTCTATGTTGTTATCTTTATTTCGTCGAGCGCCATAATAACTGCCATCTTCCATTCCGTAACTAAAGCTATAAATTTCTTCTCTGCTTGATTTCACTACTCCAGCAAAGAATGCATCACGTTTTTCTTTATTAGACATATCTATGGTATCATTTTCAATTAAATTATGATTTAGTTCATTTGTATTCAACGGAATTCCAACAAGTGCCTCAATTTTATTTAATATATTATTGCTAGCTTCATTCTCCAATTTTTTTATAATATTATCTGACGAGGTTTTCCAATTAGAAAATATAATGTAGCCTACAGTAGTAAGTGTACCTACCATAAGTATAATAAATAATGCACTGATTGTAATTTTAATAGAACTTTGTTTTTTAGTCATTTTTTGTACTCAGTTTCTAGTAAAATAAAAAGAAAAAGTCATAAAATATTTTGTCTAGACATATAAGTACTACTTAAAGCTTTCATTTGCCAAATTAATGCAAGAGACATTAGTTGCCCTATCATTATACATGATGAAATTTGGAACTGGCAAACGTACAGGAATTTCATTTACAGGATTCTAAGACTTTAAATGTATGTCATAATAGAAGAATACATTCTCATAAAGTTTTTCAAGTAATTTCAGAGTATGGTAAAATATAAGTTAATTGGTTTTTAGGTTGAATTATTAAAGAAGTAGTTAAAATTAGTTAGTATATATGTCAATTATTAATAATAAATTCTAGTTTGTTTAATAGATTCATAATAAATCAAAAATCTCTTTTAATAGTTACGCGAGATAATATTTGTTTATTTGTCTAAAATGGAGTTTGTAATAAAAGTATATATATTTATATAAGCTAATAGAGTATAGAAAATGAGGTGTTAAGCGATGATAAGTAATGAAGATATGAGAATTAGTAAATTTATAAGCCTTATACTCAGGCATAAACCAGAAGAAATTGGATTAACTTTAGATGAATATGGATATATTAGTACTTCTGATTTAATTAATGGACTAAATAAAAAAGAATATAGGGTAACAATTTCAGATATTGAAAGAATTGTTGCAGAAGATGGTAAACAAAGATATTCATTTAATAATGATAAAACTAAAATTAAAGCAAATCAGGGCCATTCAATAAAAGTTAATCTTGAATTGCAAGCTGTTGAGCCACCTGAAGTATTATATCATGGAACTTCAACCAGGTTTATGGATAGCATATGCAGAGAAGGTATTAAAAAACAGAATAGACAATACGTTCACTTATCAGCTGATATAGAAACAGCCACAAAAGTAGGTAAAAGACATGGAGAATTAGTTATATTTAAAATTAACAGTGAGCAGATGAATAAAGATGGATATAATTTCTTCCTATCTGAAAACAAAGTGTGGTTAACTGATTATGTTCCAGTAAAATATTTTGAGATTTTTAGAACTAATTAGATTTCGCAATATAAAGCTAAATCAGCATATTTTGAAAATTATAATCTTCATAGGAAGATTTTTTGAGATAATAAAATATTTAGAGCTAATTTTAATATTAGAAAGCTTAATTTATATATAACTTTATTGAATCTAATAAATTAATATTATCTCCAATTTGGGTATTTTGATGGTTTCTTAAATCTATGTAATTCCATAAATGACCAGAGTTGGCTACCACAAATCATAAACAATAACTAAAGTTAAAGAAAATTTAAATTTAACTATATAAAAGCAGATCACAAAATGGTACAAGTCACCCAGATTATCTTAGAATCAGAGCATTATATGATAGAAATGGAAATCAAATTTCTGATGATACTTATGGTATGTTCATAGATTGCAGGATAAGATATAATTCTTGTGATACTCCTGTTTATGAAAATTGGAATTAACAAGATATTGTATTAATTTAAAATAGAGGACTGTAGTAGGCTTGCTATTATGCAAATCTTACTACAGTCCTTCTTTATTGTTCTGTAATTTCTTTCATATAATCTATTCCAACGATAGTATTATTCTTGGAATTTGGGGTGAAACCAGAATTATGAGATTCGTCATAATCGTATGCTAGACCTAATACAAAATTACCTTGATTAGAGGAGTAAACTATATGAGTTTTTCCAGTGGAATTATCATATTTATTTCTTATTTCTTTTATATCATTAGGCAACACGCTTTTAGCAAGTCTTATTGCATTTTCATAAGTTATTTTTGTTGGATTTACTTCACTTGCATAGGTATAGTCAGTTAATATATCTTTGTATTTTTTATTATCTACATTAGGTATTCCAGCTTCACTGCCAACAAAGCTATTTTCAGTTTCATAGTAAGTAAGAGAAGAATTAGTTTTATCATAATTCAGTTTAGATTTATCCACTTCTTTATATCTCTTATCTATTTCAGTATTATCTCTTTCTTCGTTTTCTTCAAAAATTGCCTGATCTCTTGGAGAGTTTCCGCGAGTTTCAGAATTATCATTTTTATCTGTATCTTTACTTGATTCTTCAGTTTTATGTTCAGCTGTAGTTTGGTTTTTATCAGCATTTTCATTTTTACCTATTGAGTTGCAGCCGATAGCTGTAAAAGATACTATAATTAATGTTGCTAGTGTTATGTAATTAAGTTTTTTCAATATATGTCCTCCTTATATAGCTTTAAAAAATAGTAATAAGAGATTCAAATATTAATAGTCAAGCATTTAACTTTATATTAAAGCTTTATCATGTTAAGCTTTAAAGTAAAAATTTGTATAACAAAATGTTAACATATAATAATAATTGAAACAAGGATAGAAAGAGGTACTTATGGAGGTAGATTTCAAGATTTCAAATGATGATCTGCTAGATTTTCATATCAAACATATTCATGAAACGAAAGTTTACAAACAACAAATACGTCTTTATACTATATATTATTTTAATAATAGAAATAGGTGTAATACTAGTATTTAGAAGTACTTTGTATGTTATAGCAGGATTAATTACTTGCGGCATATTTTTACTTTTTAGAAAAAGAATCTTTAAATTTAGGTTAAGGAAAAAAGTTTTTAGAATATATGATTCTGATAAATACAGAAATTTATTTGAAGCAAAACATTTAAGCTTTATGGATGACGGAATAAAGATCCAGACCAAATTTGCTGAAACAATTTATAATTGGAGTTCTATTAATGGCTTGTATTTAATAGAACAATATATTTTTATAACAACGGTAGACAGAGAAAATATACTAATTCCTATATTTTCTTTTAATCCTCTAGAAGATAAAGATTTATCCTATAGAGTACATTTTAATTTGAAGTAGTTTTTATATAATTATGCTCTAACGGATATTTTAAGTGATAATTCTGTATTATTTGCTTTTACTAAAATTTATGATAATTCAATATTATCTTTATTTAGAGAAACTTTGAGATTATCAAATAAATTTTAACATTTTATTAAACTCAATAACTAACAACTACTATTTAATTCTATTACTTGGAATATTTGACAAAGGACAAAAGTAAGATAAAATTATATATGAGTTCTAAAAATTTATCAATCAAAGTTAAATCTTTAAAGCGGAAGTATGAAAAGGAATAACTTTAATGATTAGAAAGTTTATTAAATGGAACTTATATATTATAAGAACTTAGGGGGAATAATAATGGTAAAATTAAAAAAATTAATAGCAGGGTCACTAATAGCGGTTTCAGTGTTAGCTATAACTCCGATAAGCGCAAGCGCAGAATGGAAGAGTAATAGTACTGGATGGTGGTACACAGAAGGTGATTCATATGCTACAGGTTGGAAAAAGATAGAAGGAAAATGGTATTATTTTTATGCTAGTGGTTATATGGCTAAAAACACAGTTATTGATGGATATGTTTTAAGTAATAATGGGGATTGGACAGGTCTAGAAACTAAATCTGATAAGATTTCAGTTTCATATCCTTCAAATTGGACTAAAACGACTTTAAAAGGAGCTGATATTTACTATCTAGATAATCAGGGGACTAATGTGAACTTGGTTATAGATGGCATGGAGGGATATTCAGAAGAGGTTTATTTTAATTCAGCAGAAACTTATATAAAAAATCGCTCAGATATAAATAATTTACAAATTAAAGAGCGTAAATTTAATAATAATAATGTGTTAACGCTAAATTATTCTTATAATTTTAAGGGAATGGATGTACAAGTAGAACAAGCAATAATTTGTAACAGTAACAAAGCATATTTATTTACACTTATGCAACGTGGAAAAATATCAGATGAAAATATGACATCTTTTGAAAGTATGTTAAATACAATAAAATTTGCATATTAGTGCTTTGAGTTAGAGATTGATCTTTAGTGAGGGAGGATATGCTTTAATTTATCTTACCTTCCTAAAGATAGTACATATAATTAATGAATAATAGAAGATTAGTTTGAAATAAATACGGAAATAATTTTGAAGGTTAAAAAATATGCTGCAGTTATAAGAGAACGTGTATATAGTCTTATAGAAAAGGAGAAAAAATGAGTATTACAAACGAGCAGAAAGTATATGAAATATTAGATTTATTATGTATTAAGTACACTAAATATGAGCATAATCCAATATATACAGTTGAAGAAGCCAAAAATTTAGATATAGATATTCCAGGAGGTCATTGTAAAAATCTTTTTATTAGGAATAGAAAAGGAGATACCCATTACTTAGTTGTTTTAGATGAAAATAAGAGAGTTGATTTAAAGGCTTTAGATAAGCAAATTGGCAGTACTCGGTTATCATTTGCATCAGAAGAACGTTTATATAAATATTTAAAGCTAACACCAGGATCCGTTACTCCTTTTGGATTAATAAACGATTCTAATAGAGAAGTTATAGTATTAATAGATAAAGATTTAGCTAATCAGGATATTGTTAATTTTCATCCTAATGTAAATACAGCGACCATAGGAATTTCTTATAAAGATTTTGAAAAATTTATTTTGTGGCGTAAAAATAAATTTAAATATATAGAGATATAGCTTAAATGGAGGGAAGTTTTATGGAGATATTAGGTAACTTAGGACCAAGCATAGTATTTCTTGGTGTTGGAATTATATTAAAATTGTGGCCTCCCAAAGAGGTAAATAATTTTTATGGATATAGAACTTCTTTTTCAAAGAAAAACAATGATGTATGGAAAGAAGCAAATAGCTATAGTGGAACAATGATGATATTAGGCGCAGTTATATCAATAATTTTTTCCATCACGATAACTTTTTTATATGGGAATAATCCAGGAAGATCAAATATAACATGTGTTATGGGATCTTTAATAATTGTTTTAATATCAATATTTTATACAGAGATCCATTTAAGAAAAGTATTTGATAAAGACGGTAAACGTAAATAAGAGTAATAATTCTACTTTTTAAGTAGTTTTGTAGAAAAATATGTCATATTATGCTAAAATATCCCTATGCGAATATTATAACTAATGATAATTGTTATTAGCAATGGGGGTGTCATAGATGAAAGAAGAAAAGCTTAATGAATATATGAAAAGTTCAATTTTTCTAGTTATAGAAAATGATTTGATTGTTGATGTTAGTACACAGTTTATAGAATTAACAGAGTATAGGTATGAGGAATTATTAAATAGTAGCATAATTAATGTATTTGAAAAATTAAGGGTTGGTCCAAACATTAATACTAGCGATATTGATGAGAAGATCAACTATTTTTTGTTCACGAAATCTTTAGGAGTTAAATTTGTTAATATAAAAGTAATATGTGAGAAAGAAAAAGATATATATATCTTTAGTGAAAAAATGAATTCTAATATTGAAATTAAACATTCATTTTTAAATGAATTAATTTTAAATAATTATTATGGAGTAGGAGTATATAGTCTTCCAGATATGACGCTTCTTAAAACTAATGAGAAGTATGTGAGTTTTATGGATGAGCCTTTTAATAAAATAGAAAATTGTATAGGAAAACATATATCAGAATTCACGACAGGCTTTAAGGGGAGTGCATATGAAAGGCTATGGGATAATTTACTTAGAACAAGGTGTGCATGCAACATAGATGAATATGAGTATGACGGTTTTAGTAGGGGAATTACCTATTGGAGAATATCATTAATACCTATTTTTGAAGATGGTGAAATGAAATATTGCGTTGTAATGCTTACAGAAATAACTGAACAGGTCGTTCATAGAAAAAAAATTGAGGAACAGGCAGAAATAATTAAACAGCAGAATTATACGTTAAAACGACAGGCAGACATGTTGAACTTATCAAGAGAAGCTATTTTCGCTTGGAAATTAAATGGAATTATTACTTATTGGAATAAAGGTGCAGAGCTTATGTATGGCTATACCAGTGATGAGGCTGTTGGCTGCATAAGTCATGATTTATTAAAAACTGTTCATTCAGTAGATATAAAAACTATTAAGGAGAGTATGCTAGAGGACGGGGTATGGAGCGGTGAAATAGAGCATACTAAAAAAGATGGAACAAAACTTATCATTGAAACAAGTCATCAAATTTTTGTCGATGAATATGGACAGTTAGTAGTACTTGAAACTAATCGTGATATAACCGAAAGGAAGAGGTTAGAAGAGGAAATTAAGCATCAAAAAGCTGAATTAGATGAGATTATACAAAGTATAGATGATGCTTTGGTTATTTATGATAGTAATAAAAATTGTTATTTAACTAATAAATCTGCTGAAGAATATTTTAAGATTACTAATCTTAGAAAAATTAGTAATCCCAATCATTATAAGTTTTATAATTTAAATGGAGGCGAGATTCCTAAAGAAGAAATGACTATTTCAAAAGTATTTAGGGGAGAAGTAGTTATAAATGATAGAATGACTCTAAAAAATGCGACTAAAACAAAACATATTAGTTTAAATGGAAGACCTATTTATGATAGCAATGGAAATATAAAATTTGCAGTTATTTGCAGTCGCGATATTACACATGATATTGAAGCGCAGATGCTTATAGAACAACAAAATAAAAAGCTTGAAGCAATTATTAGCAGTGCATCGGATGGAATGTTTTTGTTTAATCCAGACAAAAGTGTAACTTTATTAAATAAAGAATCAGAAAAATTTATATATGATATCAATGGATATAAAAGCGTGGGCGATACGTGCAAAGATACTAAATACTATGATAAAGATGGAAATCTGCTTGAAGTAAATGATCTACCGGGTGTTAGGTTAATGAATGGTGAGAGTATTAAAAACTTCTTTATTACAGCTAAAAGACCAGATAAAACTATTCATTATAGTGTAAGCGCTTGCCCGATATATGACGATAGGAAAAATTTAATTACAAAGCTGGTTTCTGCTCATGATATTACGGAGCGTTTCAATAATGAAAGAAAAATATTAGAGCAAAAAGAGCAGTTACAGGCAATTCTTGATAATATGCAAGATTCGATTTATGTTTTTAATAAAGATGGCGAAATTTTCTTGAAAAATAAGATGGCACAAAAAAGAATGAGCTATTATTGGGATTATAATCATCCAAATGATACAAACAAAAAGTTTTTAGATTTAGATGGATATGAGATTATGGCAGAAGATATACCACATTGTAAGATTATACGTGGAGAATACGTTAAAGAATACTTTATGAAGATAAAAATAGGGGAGTGTGAACAATATGTTTCCGTGAGTGGAACTCCTGTTTTTGATAAAGAAGGAAACTTTGCTTATGGAATTATTAATAGCAGAGATATAACAGATTTTATGGAAAATCAGAAAGTTTTAGAAAAAATTCAAATCAAGCTTTTGGAAGCTGAACGAGAAAAAAATGAGACTCTTGAAAAAGCATTAGAAATGAAAGATGAGTTTTTATCACTTATATCTCATGAGTTTAGAACACCTCTTAATGTTATAAATTCTGCTATTCAAGCAATAGATTATTTTTGTAGTGAAGAACTATCGGACAGGCTCAAAAAGTACTTAGGGATGATAAGATTAAATTCATTTAGGCAGCTAAGACTAGTAAATAATATATTGGACATTACTAGAGCTAATGCAGGAAGAATAAAAGTTAATAAAAGCAACATAGATATAATATTTATGACTAAGGCTATTGTTGATTCGGTATATACTTATGCTAGTCAAAAGAGTATTGATATAATATTTTCAGCATCCGTTAAACAAAAGATTGTTGGAATAGATGATGAAAAGTATGAAAGAATATTACTTAATCTATTATCAAATGCCATTAAATTTACTCCAGAAGGAAAATCAATAAGTGTAAAAATTCTCTCAAGAAGAGATGGGATTTGCATTGAAGTTAAGGATAAAGGTATAGGAATACCTCAGGATAAAGCTGATATAATTTTTGAAAGGTTTGGTCAGGTTGATAGTTCTTTATCAAGACAAGCAGAAGGAACTGGAATAGGTTTATCTTTAGTGAAGAAATTTGTTGAAGCAATTGGCGGAACCATATCTCTTAAAAGTAAGGTTGGAAGAGGAAGTACTTTCTCAATATTTCTTCCTAGTGAAAGCATAGTTCAAGAGAAAGGTGAAAGAGAAGTGGTAGAGTTCTCAGGAAATCGTCTAATACAAACTACACATGTAGAATTTTCAGATATTTATTTATAGAAAATTACCGTAGATCTTTTATTAAATCCACGCTTTTTAAATGCAATTGGTGAAAATATTAAGTCATTAAAAATCACTTATGCAGCACTGTAAGCATGATTTTTATATTTTTGTGAATAAATTAGGATTATATATTTTATTTGAAGTTTTATAAAATATATGCTATAATTTTGGAAGATTTAATAGAATATTTTTTTATCGGTTGGACAAGTTTGCACTTGATTCCAAGAAGTTTGTTTCCAGGGTGGGAAACTCTTATTTGAGTTTCCTGCTTTTTTTATACCACTATATCTATCTAAAGTGCTAAATTAAAATGGTAAGATTAACTTAATATCATTTGTAAATTTATTAACTAGGGTAAAAATCTAACAGGAATTAAGCAGCAATCAAGTTCATTTTATAACGGAAGGGCAGTGTTAGAATTTGTTTTATGTATTAATATTATTATTGACAGTGACATTTGTATTACCAATAGCATCAAAGAAAGTTGAAAATAATCTTGAAATATTTTTATTTATAGTAGGAGTATTATCGTGCATAACTTCAGGAGCTATAAATAAAGAATTATTTTTAGGAATTATTCAAAATAAATTTATGTATACAATAGCCGTTGCAGTACTAATTGGTGGATTTATATTTAAGGCTCTATCAACTCACATAAAAGGAGCACTTACGTATATTCTTAAATACGTACCATTAAAACTTTTTATATTTTTGTTAATAGTTATTATTGGGTTTTTATCAAGCATAATAACTGCCATTATTGCAGCTTTGCTTTTAGTAGAAATAGTTAGCATACTACCGATAAGCCGAAAAAACAAAATTAATATTGATGTGGTTGCATGTTTTTCAATTGGGATTGGAGCGGTATTAACACCTATAGGAGAGCCATTGTCTACAATGATTGTTTCAAAACTTAATGTGGGCTTTTGGTACCTCTTGGATAAGTATGGAATTTATATAATACCTGCTATATTTATTCTTGGAATTATTGGTACATTTTATGGTATTCAAGAAAAAATAGAATCAAATAATACAGGAGAAATTATTATAGAAGAAACTAACAGGGAAATATTCATAAGAGCGCTTAAAATTATTTTATTTATTATAGCTCTAGAATTACTTGGAGAAGGATTTAAGATATTAATTGATACTTATGTAATAAATCTTCATATTGGCTATTTATATTGGTTTAATATGTCATCAGCTGTTCTTGATAATGCAACATTAGCAGCTGCTGAAGTAAGTGTGAAAATGTCAGAGGCACAAGTTAAAGCTGTGTTAATGGGGTTACTTATTAGTGGAGGAATGATGATTCCAGGGAATATTCCTAATATCATTTCGGCCGGTAAATTAAAAATTAACAGCAAGGAATGGATGAAGCTAGGAATTCCACTTGGGATGACTATCATGATAGTTTATTATATTATTCTATTTAAAATATAGAATTTTTTGAAAAATGTAAAAATATTTTAAATCTATCAATAACGCTGATAATAAGAATTTGAAGCTAAAAAATGGTATTAATTTGCCATAATTTGAAAAAATGAGACTGTAAATAATTTCCGAAATATATTATAGTAGAATTATAATATGTTAAGGGGGAATGTTGATAATGAGAGCAACAGGAATGGTAAGGAAAGTCGATGAACTCGGAAGAGTAGTAATTCCAAAGGAAACAAGGCAATTACTTTCAATTAATGAAAAGGACTCTTTGGAGATTTTTGAAGAAGAAAAGAAAATAATATTAAAAAAATATACTCCTGGATGTATTTTTTGTGGCAATATAAAAAGTGTTACCAAATTTAAAGAAGTTGCTATCTGCGAAGAATGTATAAAAGAATTAAAGAAATTAAATACATAAGAAAATTCAATTACATTTTATGAAGTTTTAAGAAAATTATTAATGATGTAATTCTATTTAATCAAGGCTTAGATTTTTTAGTATAAAACAAAAATCTAAGCTTTAATTTTAATACCATCTATTGATTATAAACTATTCTTAAAAGGAAAAAGTTACAGTAACGAAACTCATAAGTCCTCAAGATTTTATTATAGAAGTAAGTTGATTAGTAATTTTATTTATTAATAGTCTCCTATTTAAATGATAAAAGTGATAAAATTAAAGTATAGTAACCATATTTTTTAATGAGTAATAATATCAATTATGGGTATTATATAATTGTGGTATCTTAGTGAATTTAAGTTAAAATATTTATATAAAAGGAAAGGAAGTGAGTATTTAGGCTAAGGAATTTATAAATTCAGTGCTATGCCTAAAGAAATGATATGAGTTTATTTTTTAATAAAAGATCAATATTGATAATTGTTATGACCTTGTTTATAACCATAATGGCAGGATGCTCGAATTCAAGTAAGCCTTCAGGTGATGCAGCAAATGATGGCAAAAGCAGCAGTGAAACTAGTGAAACCAGTGAAGACAAAAATTCAAAGTCAGATGCTCCTTCAGAAAATAGTAATGCTGGGACGTCAAACACTGAAAATAATGCACAGAAAGCAGTTCTTGATAATATTAAGAAATTATCTGAAGAGGGAAAGATCATTAACTGCGATTTCCCTGTAAAAACTTCAACTCTACAGGATATAGAAAAAAAGTGGGGAAAAGCAGATAAATCAGATTGGGTAGGAGAAGCAAAAGGAAATTATGCTACTTATTCAAGTAAGAATGTTGTATTTGGTACTAATAAAGGTGATCAAGTTTTTGAAGTTAGATCATTTGACAGTCAGCTAAAACAAATTTCACTTTCAGATGTTAAAGACTTTTTTGGGCAGCCAGACCATGATGTTACATCAAATGGAGAAAAGATTATAGGCTATAAATCTGGAAGCGAGTTTAAGATTTTATTTGTTTTTAAGGATTCTGGAAATGATCCTAAATTGGACCATTATTCAGTATTATATCCTAGTGGAACTAAAAATAATATGTCTGGTGATAAGGGCAGGGAATGGTAGTTTAGTAATAAGGATATGCTTTGGAATATTTATTTTGAGGCATATCCTTATTATGTAATAAAAAAATATAAATTAGTAGACATCGCTCCTAAAAACTCTAAGACAAATATCATAATATTTTTGCCTGCCACTAAGGCCATTTAATCCACCATTAACAGCTCTTGTTATAGTTTCAACAGAAGATCTGCTATCGCAAAGTGAATTCATATTATTAGTATACCACCAGAAACCAGCGCTCATCCAAGGATAATTAGCTGCTACGTAGTTAACTCCATCCATAATGTTTCTATCACGCATATAATTTGAAAAGCTTAGATAGTTACTTCGACCAGTTATTTGTATATAACCAGCACCTTTAAATTTTGGACCATCTCCAGGATATATGTTTCCTAAATCTTCACGACCTTCGTATTTATAACCAGGATCCACTTCTTTAGTGTAAAGTCCACATTCAGATTCATAACTGCATTGGCTTATAAAATGCCTTAGCCTTGGAAAGGTTATTATAGCAAATGTTTTTAAGCAGCTATTTAGCTCGTTGATTTGGTTAAGGGATACATTCTTCCAACCCACTTCATTAAGTTGATTTATTGAAACAATTTGTTCAGATGCTGAAGAAGGCTGTGGACTTGGTGTTTGGGTAACCAAAGCTGCTAATGTACTAGGGCCAACCATTCCATCAGGTGCAAGCCCGTTTTCTCTTTGAAATTTTACTACTGTATTATAGGTATTAATACCAGCAATACCGTCAACAGTTAAGACATAGCCTTTGCTATTAAGTCGCTGCTGTATTAATTGAATATCTATTTTTAAAACATTCCAAGCAGTATCATCAACCACACCATTAGCAGTTAATCCTTTTGAATTTTGGTATTTTATCACTGCATTATATGTTGTAGTTGAGAATTCGCCATTAACTATATCAAAATAGCAACATTTGATTTTTAAGGCATACTGCAGATAAGTAACGTAAGAACCAGTAGAACCTTTTGTCAGTAACATAATCATATCTCCTTTAAAATTGTTAAACTAATCAAAATTTAAAAATACATAATTTTATTTTCATATTCTGCTTCATATAAATTCAAAAACTTAATTTCTACTAAAGATTTCACTTTAGTTAATTAGATAATGTTACTAATAAATATATTATCGATTTAAGGTAGTTATACAAAAATTTTAAGAGTTAACTTATGCTAAATGTTGAATATTTTTTAGGAGAAATTCCAACTGCATTTTTAAATGTTTTTAGAAAATTAGTATAATCATTAAAACCACATTTCTCACAAACCTCATTAACATTTGTGCCATTAGCTAACAATGACTTGGCTATGGTTATTCTTCGTGCTGAAATATATTTATTTATAGTAGTTCCAGTGGCTAATTTAAATATCCTGCATATATAAGATGGACTTAAATAAAAATGATTCGCTAAATAGTCAATGGTAATAGGTTCAGTAATATTTTCATTTATATATGTTATAATTTCTTGGACTTGTTGGTTGTATTTATAAGAGTGATCATCAATATGTAAGTTATTATTTGCAATATAAATTCCATTTAATAAAGTAATTAGTTCTAAAAAAGATGCATACTCAATTATGTCAGAGCCATATCCATTAGTAGCTATTATTTTATTGATAAAATAAAGAAAGTGCTGTTGCTGTTCTTTATTTAAAGAGATCTTATGATTAAAGTTTTCACTACGATTTGTGAAACAATAACTTAAATCTGTTTTATCACTTGATATAGATTTAAGGAATTCTGGATGAATTGAAATAACAATTCGTTCATGAGCCCTATCAACCTTGGAAACGTGATGACTTTCATATTGATTAATTACAAATAGATCTCCAGGGCTGATATCATATAGCTTATTATGAATAAGTATTTGTTTTCCGCCGGATATAGAGTAATATATTTCATAACAGTCATGTATATGTATGTCCATAGTTTTTTCTTCCTTATATAGGCGTGCAATAGAGAAATAGCGTTGCTCTAAGCAGTTCTTTATGGAAGCTTTACAAGAATTTTCTTCTTTCATAAATAAAACTTCTCCTTTCATTTTTGGTGTACGTTTACTTTAAAAAGGATCATTGCTTAATATCTAATGAGTTATCTAATGCATCCATTATAAATCTATGGTTCAAGATTTGCAATATTTTCGAAAGGATATAACAAGAAATTGATTATATGTAGTGATATACTGTAAATATAAAATGTAACACATAGAGGAGGATTTTAATTATGGGAATTATGGACGGATTTTCATTAAAGGGAAAAATTGCATTAGTAACAGGTGCTTCTTATGGTATAGGGTTTAGTATCGCAAAGTCTTATGCTGAAGCAGGAGCTACTATTGTATTTAACGATATTAATCAAGAATTAGTAGATAAAGGACTAGCTTCTTACGCAGAATTAGGAATAAAAGCTCATGGCTATGTTTGTGATGTAACTGATGAAGATAAAGTAAATGAATTAGTTGAAAAAATTGAAAAAGAAGTAGGAGTAATTGATATTCTTGTAAATAATGCAGGTATAATCAGACGTATTCCAATGCTTGAAATGAAAGCTGAAGACTTCCGTAAGGTTATTGATGTAGATTTAAATGCACCATTTATTGTGTCTAAAGCAGTAATACCAGGAATGATTAAAAAAGGTCATGGAAAGATAATAAACATTTGTTCAATGATGAGTGAGTTAGGTAGAGAGACAGTTTCAGCATATGCAGCAGCAAAAGGTGGATTAAAGATGTTAACAAAGAACATTGCTTCTGAGTATGGTGAATACAATATCCAATGTAATGGTATAGGGCCTGGATATATAGCTACACCACAAACAGCACCACTTAGAGAAGTTCAACCAGATGGTTCAAAACACCCATTTGATCAATTTATAATTGCAAAGACACCAGCAGCACGTTGGGGAACAGCAGAAGATTTGGCAGGACCAGCTGTATTCTTAGCATCTGATGCATCAGACTTTGTTAATGGTCACATTTTATATGTAGATGGTGGTATCTTAGCTTATATAGGAAAGCAACCACAATAGGAGAGGAACGATAGTATGAAAATAGCATTAATAAATGAAAACAGCCAAGCATCAAAAAATTCAATTATATGTGAGTCACTTAAAAAGGTTGTAGAGCCAAAAGGTCATGAAGTATTTAACTATGGAATGTATGGCGTAGAAGGTGAAGCACAATTAACATATGTTCAAAATGGTATCTTGGCTGCGATATTATTAAATTCAGGAGCAGCAGATTATGTAATTACAGGATGTGGAACAGGGGAAGGTGCGATGCTTGCATGTAACGCATTCCCAGGCGTTTTATGCGGCCACATAGTAGATCCATCTGATGCATATATGTTTTCACAAATAAATGATGGAAATGCAATTTCTCTTCCATTTGCAAAAGGCTTTGGATGGGGAGCTGAATTAAATTTAGAATACATCTTTGAAAAATTATTTGAAGGTGAAAGTGGTCAAGGATATCCAAAGGATAGAGTAGTACCAGAACAAAGAAATAAAAAAATACTAGATGAAGTTAAAAAAGTAACACATACAGATATGTTAACAATTTTAAAGAATATAGATCAAGATCTATTAAAAGGTGCTGTAAGTGGAGCTAATTTTAAAGAATATTTCTTTGATAACTGTAAGTGTGATAAGATCAAAGAATATATAAAAAATATATTAGCTTAGTAGATTATAAATATATTTCTGTAATTTATATGTGAGTAATATATTAAAAATAATGAGTATGTTTTGCAAAATGTTCAACTATTTTAAGAATGTAAACAAACATACTCATTGCTTTGCTAATTGAAATAATATGACTGCATAATAATTAAATGGGATTTATCTATAACGCAAGAGAGGATATGTAAAATGTTTTGTTTTAATAAAGATGTTGAATTTGAGATTCTAGATGAAAACACTAAAAGAAAGGTATTAGTACATGATGAAAAAATGATGGCTGTAGAAGTACATTTTAAAAAAGCAACTAATAATGTAGAGACTCATTCTCATGTACATGATCAGCTATCATATGTCTTAAAAGGTTCTTTTAAATTTATAGTTGGAGATAAAAGCGAAATTGTTAGAGAAGGGGATACAATCTTCATGCCATCTAATATTCCCCATGGGTGCATGGTATTAGAAGATAACTCTATTGTTTATGATGTATTTACACCAGAAAGAAAAGATTTTTTAAAAAATAATTAAAATGAGCATTTAAAATTTCTACTATAATAATACTCATAGTAGAAATTTTTTGTTTAAATAAAAAGCTCTAGCAGTGCTACTAGAGTTTTTTCGAATAAAAGGGAGTATAAATAAAAGTATAATAGGAATAGCTATGTCTTATTTATTATAATGTTTTAACAACTATTTTGTTCCATAATTTTAAAACTATTAGATGTAAAATTTAATAGGGAATAACGAAAGTAGGTATGTTACAAAAAACTCAGGTGTATATATATTAGTATTAGTATACTTAGAGTATCTATGAGTTTAGCAATATATAGTGATTGGAAATTTAAATGTGAAAATCTAGGTGAAAATTTGATTATATATTGAAAATTAAGTATTAAATTAAAATTAAGATTTGGCATAAGTGGTTTAATATTACAATTTATTAATACATAATTATCATATAAACTAATTGTTTCGACTTTTCAGGAGGAAATTTTACATGAATAAATATTTGATTAATAATAAGCTTCTAAAACAATTAGATATTACTATGTTTGTAACAGCTATTGTTATTACAATCTTTGGAATCATAAACATTTATAGTGTAACTCATATAAAGTTTGGATTCTATTATGCTGAACTGCAAATGTTGTGGCTAATTATTGGACTAGCAATTGTATATTTTATTTTAGTATTTGATTATAATACTATAGGTGGTTATGCAAAATTAATTTACTGGGCAGGAGTAGGACTTTTATTATTTAATGATATAACAAGCAAAGCAGTAAAAGGTGCATCATCATGGATAAGGATTGGAAATAGAGCTATAGAGCCTGGCGAGTTTGTAAAGTTTGGATTAATACTAATCCTTGCAAAAAAGTTAGATGATCTAGATGGTGATATTAACAATCCAAAAAATTTTCTTATCTTATCTTTCTATGCCTTAATTCCGATGTTTCTAATTGTAATTCAGCCTAATTTAGGAATGACTCTTATTTGTTTCTTTATTACGCTAGGAATATACTTCATTTCTGGATTGAACTTAAAGGTTCTTATCGTAGGATTTTTCTCAGTTGTTCCACTAAGTCTTATCATATGGTTTAGTGATATACTAAAGCCATATCAAAGGCAGAGAATATTAGTATTCTTGGATCCAGAATCATATCAGCAGAACGCTGGTTTTCAATTAATGCAGTCCATAACAGGCATTGGAGCTGGTGGATTAATTGGATCTGGATTTTTAAAAGGAGCTCGTGCATCTGGTGGCTTCATTCCTGAGGTTCACACAGATTTTATATTTTCTGCAGTTGGAGAAGAATGGGGCCTTTTGGGCGCTCTTTTTCTCATAGTTTTATATAGCATTATGATATATAAAATGATTAAGCATGCAAAGGAATCAAAAGACATTATTGGCCGTCTTATCTGTGTTGGAACTGCATCTGGCTTTTTATTTTCAATCTTTCAAAATATTGGTATGACTATTGGTCTTATGCCAGTTGCAGGAATTACTCTTCCGTTTATGAGTTATGGCGGAAGTTCTATACTTGTAAATTTTATGTCGTTAGGAATTGTATTAAATGTTGGGATGAGAAAAAGTAGATTTAACTTTTATAGTTAAAAGACATAGACTATATATTTTATTTTAGTGGTATTAATATATAGATTCTATATAATATACTCGTTATAAAAGCATCTTTACATTCTCTGATAGTTTAGACGAGTCTTAATGAATTAAAATTTTAAAATAAATATTATTTCGAATAAATAAAGTTAAGTAGGCAGAAGAAGATGAGTAATACTTATGGTGATTAATAAAATGGAACAAGGTATGCTTTAAATAACATACCTTGTTCTATTTTATTTATAAAGATCTATAAATAACACAGATTATAATATATATTTTATCTTATAAGTTCATATAATTATGAAATAAGTGGCGATATAAATAAGATTATTGATAAGATTATAATAAATATAACTGTAGCCCAAGAAACAATATTTTGAGTCTTATTATTAACATATTCACCCATTATACGCTTATCATTAATTAAAATTATCATAAATGTTAATATTATAGGAGATAGCAAACCAGCAATTTGCTGTGATACAAGTATAATTTGAATAAGCGATATTCCAGGAAGAAGTATAAATAATGCTCCAAGAACAATTATACCAGTATATATTCCAAAGAATGCTGGTGCATCCTTATAATCATTATCAACTCCGCTTTCCCATCCAAAGGCTTCACATATAGCATAGGAAGTAGATAATGGGATAACAGCAGTAGCAAGAACTGAAGCTCCAAAGAGTCCAGCACCAAAAAGTATAAATGCAGCTTCACCAGCAAGTGGCTTTAGAGAAATTGCAGCCTCTTCTGCACTAGTTATTGTTATTCCAGCTTTATAAAGTGTTACGGCTGTACATACAATTATGAAAAATGCTACTGCATTCCCCCAGAAAGCGCCTAAATAAACATCAAGTTTTTCATATTTATACTCAGATATACTGATTTTTTTATCTACTATGGATGATTGGAGGTAAAACTGCATATAAGGGGTAATTGTTGTACCAATCATTCCTATAAAGGTAAGAAGAAAACCTGTATTTAATTCAATGGTAGGCGTCATCATTGATTTCATTACGTGTCCCCAATCAGGTTTAGTTAAAAACGCTGATATAATATAAGTAAAAAATACAAGAGTAAACAATAGGAAGATATTTTCTACTTTTTTATATGAACCTTTGGTAACAAGTAACCAGATTATTACAGAAACAATAGGGATAGATATATATTTGCTTACATCAAATAATTCTAAGCTTGCTGCAATTCCTGCAAAATCACCAAAAACAACACCCATATTGGCAATTAGTAAAATGGTCATTGCAAAGAAAGTAAGTTTAACTCCGAATTTTTCTCTAATTAAGTCAGACAAACCTTTACCAGTTACTACTGCCATCCTTGCGTTCATTTCCTGTATAACTGCAAGACTGAAAGTGATTAAGAGTAATCCCCATAGCATTTTATATCCATAGGATGCACCAACAGATGCATAAGTTGTGATCCCACCAGCATCATTTCCTGCATTAACAGTAATTAATCCTGGACCAATAATAGTCATAATGAAAAGTAGCTTTTTAAATCTACCAGATAATACTTTCTTCATAGTGCAACCCTCCTTAAGCGTGAATGTTCATGGATACTGTCATTTAATGATACTACACCAACTAAATTATTATCTTCATCAATAACTGGAATTGAAACAAGATTATACTTATGCATTAAGCTTATAGCATCTTCAATTTCATCCGTATCCCTTAAACTTTCTGGCCTAGTTGTCATTATATTATAAAGTTTTGTATCTGGCTTTGAAGTAATAAGTGAGAATAAAGAAATAACCCCAATAAGATTATCTTTATCATTTGTTATATAGACATAATAACTTTCATCTTCGTCAGGAGCATTGCTTTGAATCCATTTAAATACATCACTTACAGTTACATCAGGTAAGAAAGTTAGAAAATCTTTTGACATAATACTTCCTACAGTTTCTTTTTCATACTCCATAAGCTCTCTAATTTCGTCCTGACTTTCTTCATCCATGTGTGTTAATAGTTTTTCAACTCTATCTTCATCCATTTCTTCTAAAATATCAGCTATTTCATCAGAAGGCATAATCTCAAGTATATCAGAAGCTTTTTCATCAGACATAGATTTTAATAAATTTACTTGAACATCAGTTTCGATTTCCTCGAGAACTTCAGCAGCTTTTTGATTGTTTAAGCTGTGAAACAATATATCTCTGCTTTTAGTATCAAGATCTTCGATTATATCTGCTAAATCTGCTGCGTGCAGAGTTTCAATTTTGCTTGCTGGCATTTGAAGTTGCAGATTGTTTACCCCAGTAGACAAAGTTTGCACATCATCCCATATAATTAACTTGTTTCTTAATCTATATCTTAAGGCTTCTGTTAATATTATGAAAGGATATTCTACACCAAGACGTCTGAGTAATCCTCTAGTTCCTATATCAACGGCAACAAGCTGCCATTTGGAATTTATATTTCCGAGTCTTACATCATTGACACGTTCTACTTTCTTGCCGTTTATGTCTACTATTTGCTTATCTAAGAAATCTCTTACTAAAAAAATATCATCTTCACCAGGAAACTTTATTGTGAGGCTCTCGCTATTAATTTTAATATGATACTTTTCTTTTTCATCTTTGAATATATCTAGCGCATCAGCAGATAGATAAAAAGATTTTTCTAGCGCATCAGCAGATAGATAAAAAGATTTTTTCCAATTTGTAATTTGTATATATACTACAGTTGGTTTTTCTTGACTAAAATCAAGAATAAGGTCGTTTAGTTTACCAATTATTTGGCCAGAAATATTGTGAATTTCTTTGTGAATAATTTTACTTACAAAGAAATTTGTTATTTTTTCCATGCTTTTCACCCTTTCAATTAAGGGCACAAAGAGAGTATCCAATTAATGCCCTAAAAATATTATTGCTTGAATTTAAATAAAAATGTATATTACAACTTTCCGTATCATGGTCATCCACTGGATACACCTCCTTTAAAAAATAATAAAAGCCCTTCACTATAAGTGAAGGGCGCAACAATCAAACACAACATTATACAAATATACAGAATGCGATAGCGCAAAGTACATTTGTTGTATTAACCTTCACTCGTTGAGTTTTAGCACTATAGAGCATAGAAAACCACATGGTTTTCGGCTACATTAAGTAGAACCTTAATCCGGCAATACCTGTTGACCCATTGGCGTCTCTCGACGTTTCCGGGCAGCAGCATGTATCTATATAGGAGCCTCACCTAACAAAGTTTTTATTTAGCTTTTGTTTTCCGCCTTAATTTTACTACGACATGGTACAAGCCGTCAATAGTAGAAAAATTTTTTTATATACATAGTAAGTGGATTTTATGCAGTTATATTTTCAATATGGAAGTTATAAAACATTAAAGTAAGAATTGATTATAATTGCAAAAAATTAGAATAAAATGTAATATTAATATGATATAATAGTATTATTAATTTAATGGATAGGGGACGATAAAATGGTAAAAAGGTTAATAATATCATCATTACTGGCCATATCAATAATAGGGATTATTCCAGTAGCAGCTTCTGCAACTTGGAAGCAAGATAAATATAAACATTCGTATTGGGTAGAGAATGGAATAAAAGCAAAGGGATGGAAACAAGTCAACGGAGATTGGTACTATTTTCAGGAAGATGGTTCTATGACAACTCAATGGATGAACTATAATGGAAGCTGGCATTATTTCTGGACAAATGGAGTTATGGCATCAAATTCATGGTTGAAGAATAATGGAATGTGGTATTATTTTGATGGAAGTGGAAAGTTAGTACAAGATTCAATTATTATTGACGATAAAAAATATGATTTTACCACTTTAACATTTATATTTTCAAAATACTTAACTACTGGTCAAAATATAAATACTGCTAAAGCAGATAACAAAAATATTTCAGATAGTCAAAACACAGCAAATAATCAAGTAAATCAATCATCTGAAAACAATGCAACAAGTAAGAATTAAGGAAAATAACAATATTTAATATAATATTTTAGATCTGGAAGACTAACAGATTGAAGTTGAATTATTCTGTTAGTCTTCTTTATTTTAAAGAAAATTGCAGCATTTCGAATAATGAAAGTTTTGTGTTATTTTGCTTTATTTATAAAGAATGAATTATAATATTTAGAACTTATGTGTCATGTGATATGGCAGCTTAATCCTAAATTTCATAAGTACATAAAATTTAAGGTCTATTAAATTTTAAAATGAAGAGTAATAAATCCTAGGAATTAATTAGTAAATGCTTAAGTTCGTCAAAGTTAGATATTTCATACTTAGGTGCTATATTTGAATTATTCTCAAGTTTATTTGGATTATACCAACAGGTATCTATACCGAAGTTTATTCCACCCTGTATATCAGAGGTCAAGCTATCTCCAACCATAAGTACTGTATTTTTATTAGTGTGATATATATTTTCTAGAGCATGTTCAAATATTTTTGGATTAGGTTTTGAGATAGAGATTTCCTCAGATATAACTACATCTTCAAAATGTTTTGATATAATTGACTTTCTGATTCTATTTTCTTGTACAGCTGTGAGACCATTAGTAATTATTAAGAGTTTATAGCTTTTACTTAAATGCTCTATAAGCTCTAGGATGCCATCAAATAAAAAGGAGCAGTTAGATAAATTTTGCATATATGATTTAGCAAATTCAATCTCATCAAAGGAAATTTTAAGGTTATCCGAAAGTCTTTTAAATCTTTCTACCTTAAGTTTTTCCTGAGTAATTAAGCCTTGTTCAAACTCTTTCCATATAGCAGTATTTATATCTTGATATATTTTTAAATGGTAATTTTCATCGTAATTGATATTAAATTCGAGTATAGTGTTTTTGAAAGCCTCCCTTTCAGATTTTTTGAAATCAAATAAAGTGTCGTCTGCATCAAATAGTATAACTTCATATTTCATAATATGTCCTCCGTATAATTGCATATAAATTTGTAAAAATCAAAATTTAATTTTATTTACAATGTTCTGTTAATAAAATAATATATTTATAAGAATTTGAAAATGACATAAGTCATGTTAGGAGAGTCTATGAAGAAAATTTTAGATAATAAACTTTTAAATTATTATATTAAGAAGCATAACATAAAAAGCATATTTGATGACACGATACTAAAACATTTTCAGCTTCATTTCTATGAAAAAGAAGAATATATAATGAAGTCAGAAGAAAAACTTGAATATTATTATCTAATTGTTGATGGGAAAATTAAAGTATTTTATCCTTTTGAAAATGGTAAATCAATGCTATTAAAATTTTATAGAGATTTTAATACTGTAGGAGATTTAGAACTTTTAAAAAACATCCCTATACTTTGCAATATTAATGCAGTAGAAGATACTTATTTAATAGGAATTCCATCAGATATATTGAGAGAAAACTATTTTAATAATACGAAGTTTTTACATCATTTAGTAGATTCTTTAAGTGAAAAACTTTATGCAACTATTAATAATAGTTCATATAATTTTGTGTATCCACTTGCTAATAGGTTATCTAGTTATTTGGTGGAACATATAATAGATGAAAGTTACATAATTTTAAATTCATCTTATTTAGAGATTGCTGAATTTTTAGGAACTACTTACAGGCATTTAAATAGAACTTTTAAAGAATTGGAAGCACAGGGAATCGTAAGGTGTGAAAATAAGAAGATAAATATACTAGATATAAAAAAACTAAAGGAGCTTTCAAAAAACATTTATGTAAAATCTCTTTAATATAAATATATCAAAAAGAGATTTCTATTAAGAACTGTAAAAGTACAATCTAATAAAGCCAGCATCGTATTAGAATAATATATATAAATAGATAATACTTAGAGAAATACGAACTCTAAGTATTTTTTAGTGCCAAAATATATCATAAAATTTTAAGGGATAAAATAAGCTTATTTAAATATTTAAAACATTGTGAAAAGTTTAAGGGCTTAGGCCTATTATGAAGTAAGCATGATTTAGCTATCTTGAGCTCATATATGCAGTTGGGTCCGAATTTATTTTACAACTATTTTGCAATTTGATTGGAAGTTATGTTATATAATGGAGATGAAAGTTAAATTGAAAAATTTACTTTAAAATATCAAGTTAGTTATTAGGGGGAAATACATAATTGAAGATAAATATTTTAATTGTAGAAGATGACGAAGCTATATCCAATTTAATACGAATAAGCCTAGGAATGGCTGGTTACCAATGCAAACAGGTATATGATGGAATGGAGGCTTTTAACTTAATTAAACAAGAATCTTTTGATCTTATACTTTTGGATATTATGCTACCGGGTATAGACGGATTTGAATTAATGAAGAGGATAAAAAGTTTAAATGTACCAGTAATATTTCTGACTGCTAAAAATGGACTTGCTGATAAAATAACTGGCTTAAAATCTGGTGCAGAAGATTATATTGTTAAACCATTTGAAACAGTTGAATTATTAGCAAGAATTGAAATAGTACTAAGAAGATATTCAAAAAATAATAACTGTATAGAATTTAAAAGACTAAAAATATATGAAGATGAAAGAATTATAAAAAATGGAGATGAGACAATTGATCTTATCTTAAAGGAATTTGAGCTCATACTTTTGCTTTTGAAAAATAAAAATATGGCATTATCTAGGGAGTATTTATTAGAAAAAATTTGGGGATATGAGTATATGGGGGAAACCAGAACAATAGATACTCATATACAAAAAATAAGAAAAAAGCTTGATATTGCGAATAACATAAAAACTGTATATAAAATTGGATATAGGTTAGAGGAGTGAAATACATGAAGTTATGGCTTAAAATATATATATTTTCGTTACTATTACTTGTATTCACTTTAAACATAGCCGGATTTATATTGATACAAAAACTTCATAATGATCTGTTAGAAAAAGAAGTTGATAAATGCCTTGCAGAACAAAAATTTGCAACTTCACAATTAAGCGCTAATTCTATATATATGCAGAAAATCTATTCAAATAATACCTATGACATAAATATATTGATTGGTACCTTAATGGATGAATATAATAGGGCGGCTAATAGTGGAACAGAACAGCATGGAGATGTAGAAATCTTAGATTCTAGGAATAATATACTATTTTCAGACATGAA
This sequence comes from Candidatus Clostridium helianthi, assembly GCF_045310795.1. Classification (NCBI taxonomy): domain Bacteria; kingdom Bacillati; phylum Bacillota; class Clostridia; order Eubacteriales; family Clostridiaceae; genus Clostridium; species Candidatus Clostridium helianthi. The sequence continues at coordinate 46,731 of NZ_JBJIAB010000016.1, read as the reverse complement.
ATTTCCTCTTTCAAATGAAAAGGATGAACTAGAAAATCTTTCGCAAGGAAAAACCAACTATATTATTAGGACAGTAGATGGAAAACAGTATTTGTACGCTAGTAGCTTAGTTAATGTATATGACTATCCAATAAAAGTGCACTATGCGAAAGATATTTCAAATATATATTCTGAAAAAATAAATCAATATGCTCTTTTTATGAAATTAGATATTTTAATCTGTTCTCTTTTTGCTATTTTTATGTTTTTTATAAGCAAATTAATAACAAAACCAATAAATACATTAATAGCTTCAACTCAGAAAATATCTCTTGGTCAGTATTCAGAAAGGGTGAAAATTAAATCAAGAGATGAATTTAGCGTGCTTTCGAATAATTTTAATCTGATGGCACAAACAGTAGAAGAGAAAATAAACGAACTTGAAACATCTAATATTGAGAAGGAAACCTTTATAAATAATCTTACTCATGAACTCAAGACACCTTTAACTTCAATAATTGGATATGCAAATTTGATTAGAACATCAAAATATAATGAAGAGGTGTTTGTTGAAGCTTCAGATTACATATATAAAGAAGGAAAAAGACTTGAAAAGATGGCTTTTAAAATGATGGATTTAATTTATGCAAAGACTCAAGAAATCGAGTTGATTACTGAAAGAATATTTAATGTGATAGATGAGGTTAAAAGATTGCAATCCGCTAGACTGAAGGACAAAAATATAGATTTAATTATAGAAGGAAAGGATTGTGTACTATATATAGACAAGGATTTAATTACTATGGCATTATCTAATCTAGTTGAAAATGCTATAAAAGCGTCTAAAAATAATTCGAAAATATACATAAAAATATGCATTTTTCAGAATAAAACTTACCTATCTGTAGTAGATTCAGGTTTGGGAATAGCTAAAGAACATTTAGATAAACTTTGGCAGCCATTTTATGTAGTTGATAAAGCTAGAAGTAGAAAAAATAATGGAGCAGGAATTGGTCTTTCTATATGTAAAAAGATAGCAGAAGTTCACAATGCAGATATTAAAATAAATAGTGATTTAGGTATAGGAACAGAAGTTGCTTTAATTTTTAATAATCCTGTTACTGAAATAAATGATAAGCTTGTTAATTAAACAGTATGAATTCAACTTAGGTGAATATTTTAGAAAAGTAGTTTTAGATAGTTTGAAGGTAAAACAGCTTAAATAAAAATAGAGAGTTCAATAATGTTGATTGAGTTTATTAGTAAAGTATACGTGAATTTACAACTATTTTACAACTATAATAAACTTTTGGGACATTCAAATTTTATACTTAAAGAGTGGAGTAAGTACTTACGCACAATTAAAATAATGTATTATGGAGGGATTATTGTGCATTCTAAAAAAATAGTAGCAGTATTGTTAACAGTAGGAGTAGTAGCATCTACTTTTGCTATATTTAATCAAATTAATATGAAAGGAGCTTTTGCAGATACTATAAAACAAAATGTTGTTTACACTAAAGATAATACTTCAACAATATCACAAGATGATGGAACAGGCCTAGTAATTGGTGATGAGAAGGAAGCTTATAGGCAGAAATCTTTAGATATTTTAAAAGAGTATTTTAACATATCATCAGTTGAAGAAAATGAAGATTTTAAGTTTAGTGCAGATATATTAAATGAAAAAACTTTGGATGCAATAAAGCCACTAGAAAAAAAAGATATAAAAGATTCATATGATAAGAAAGAAATATCTAAGGAAGAATATGATAAAGAAATGGCTTATGTTGAAGAAAACGATAATGGACTTAAGGATAGGGTAGCAAAATTAAAGCACGGAATGGTCCAAGCAGGATGGGTTGGAATTAATGAAGATAAATGTTATATGTTTGATTTTAATGAAAATACAAAGGAAATAGATAATGTATTGATTAGTGAAGGATATCTTGATGAATCCAAACCTAAGTTAGCAATTTCTCAAGAACAATTAAAAGATACAGCTGAAGATTTTATTAAGCAGCATAAGCTAGGGGATATAGAAAAACCTAAATGTATACTTGTAGCAGGCGAAAATGGACATCGTCTTTTTTATCAAGATGAAAATGATTCTTCTAAAAAAGTGGAGATATTTATTAGTCCATATACAGGTAAGGTAGACGGTTTTTCGATAAAAGCATATGCAGACTTAGAATACAGTATAGAAATTAATGAAACTAGGCTTGGCACTAAATAGGAAAACCTTAAGCTACTAGTCCTAATTTGGAATTAATATATTCTGGAAAATTATCAACACCAGTTTTAATGCTAGCAGGATATATAACTCTATTAGATTTGATTATTCCTATGCTGTGATACCCATTTACTGAAGCGTTAGCAAAACTTTTGCTAACGCATATCATGAATCGATCAGCAGATAATTAGTTTGGGTATATGGAGTAAATTCACCCGTGATATACTAATGATTCCATCAGTATGAGCCTAGATGCCTTGAACCTGTGCTTCCATGTATATTACAAAAAAGAAATAGCCTATGCCAATTTTATTTGACAATTTATTATATTATCAAATAAAATTTGTACAGGCTATTTTATATGAGATTTGCAAAGATAATTTTAAACTTTCATAAATTATTTTGATTTTGTATTATATTTTAAATCTTTGAATCATTTCATTAAGTTTTTGTGAAAGTTCAGCCTGGCTTTGAGCAGACTTTGTAACATCTGAAAGAGCAAAGGTAACTTCGGTAATGCTATTTAATATTTCTTCTGTATTTGAAGCAGATTCTTGAGCTACTGAAGAGATATTTTGTATTGCACCGCTTATCTGCATTATAACTTCATCCATTTGTTTTGAAGAGGAGGCAGATTTATCTATAATATTACTTATAAATTCAGAGTCCTTTTCATATTGAGTTCCTGTATTCATAAGGAGTTCATAATTAGGTTTAACATTGTCAGCCATAAATTCAAGAACATCTTGTCCGCTTTTTGATAAACTTTCTACAGAAGCTTCAACTTGTGATACCATAGTTTGAATATTATAAACTGCATTGGAAGATTGTTCAGCAAGCTTTCTAACTTCGTCAGCAACTACTGCAAAACCCTTTCCATGTTCACCGGCTCTAGCTGCTTCAATAGCAGCATTTAGGGCCAATAAATTGGTCTGTTCTGCTATACTATACTTCCAATAGAATTTGCCATTATTCTAACTTCTGATACAATTTTAGAATTTTCAATTGCTTCTAAAATGTTTGAACGATTTTTATCATAAATTAAATTACTTTCTTCAATACTTTTTGAAGATTTATTTCTAATATTAGAAGCACGTTCTTTTATTTCATTTACTGATACTAATGAATTTTCTGCATCTTTAGCGATGGAATTTATGGCGCTACTTATTTCTTCCGTTGATGCAGTTACTTCTTCTGTGGTAGCGCTTAAATCTTGAACACCTTTAGATATATGTTCTGTGGATTCATTCACAATTTCCATTTTAGAAGAAATTTCTTCAGTAGTAGCAGAAAGTTCTTCACTTGTGGCGCTTATATCACTTGAGCTGTTCATTATTTCAACAATTAAATTATGTATATTTTCTTTTGCATTATTTAGTGCCATTGAAAGATTACCTATTTCGTCTTTAGAGTCAACAGTTATAGTTTTAGTTAAATCACCACTACCAATAGCTTCAGCAAAAACTAAAACTCTTTTTACTTGTTTTGAAATCATAAATGAAATTGATAAACCTAAAATGACGGCTAGTAGTAAACTAATAAGTATTATAGATATTGTTATATAGAAAGATCTTATAAAAGTTGAGTTATTTTCCTTGTAAGAATCATCGGCTTGGTTAACATTATTTTGTATCAATTCATCCATACTCAAATATATATTTTTTCTGGTTTCGGTAACTTTAGAATAATTTTCATCAGCTTCACTAAAATTATTCTCATCTACGTATTTTATTATTGAATTAGATAAATCAACATATTTATTAAAGTTTTCTTTAAGGCTTGAGAATGCAGGTTTCTCAGATTCAGAGATTAAAGTACTTTCATATGTTTTTATAAGGTCATTATTCTTGTCAATTAAGTCTTTAATGTCTTTTTTTACTGCATCTTTTTCGCTGACATTTCTTTGATAAGCAAGTTTTAGCAAATCTGAACGTATATCAGAAATATTTTGCTTTAAAGTAGTTAAGTTATTTATTGAGGCTAAGTTGTAATCATGCATGGAAGTTGCATTGTAATTAATTATATTCATATTATATAATCCAATAAAACCAACAATACATACTAAAATTGCAATAAAAGTAAAAGTGGAAATAAGTTTATGAGATATCTTTAAATTTTTAAACCAGATCATTAAATCAACTCCTCTTTATTTTTTTATGTGAAAGTCTTCTGTTTACTCACCTCCATTAAAAGTTGAATATAAATAATTTGTTTTTGAGAAAAAAGTTTTAATTCAATTAAAAGTCTACATACTCCCCAATTTTAATTCATAGAAATTTGGTTTAAACTACCAGTTGCTGCAAACCAAATAATCTTATCAAAAATGAATTATATTATGCAGAACGTATATATTTATAATAATCGGAATTAAAATCAAAAAATTTAGAGATAATAAAGAAAAATGTAGAAAAAACTAATATTATAACCAAGTATGGTTATAATATTTCTTAGATTTTAAGATAAGTTAAATGAGTTTTTATAATAACATTAATATGATTAAATTAGGATGATATATAATTGATCAGTAGTATAAAATCTCTAATAAATATTTAGAAATACTATAATACTAAAAAGTAGTAATATATCTCAAGATATGAAAAAGTATAATAGTAGAAGATACAGAGAAGGGACATCAGAATAAATTATGCACTCAAGTAATTAATAAAAAGGCAAGATTGATGTATTTAAAGAATAAAGAAGAATCAGATCTAAACAGAAAATGTTCTTCTTTATCTTTTTTATATAAAAGTAATAGAATTAAATACATTTATTATCTAACTCAGGGTAGTGTTTAACCGACCAAGACTCAATTTCCTTAATAATACTAGTAAGCTCTTTTCCTTTATCAGTGAGGGAGTATTCAACTTTTGGTGGAATTTCTGCATAAACCTTTTTACATACAAGTTCATCATTTTCTAATTCTTTAAGTTTTTCATTTAAGACTTTTTGGCTTATTCCTTCAGTCATTCGTTGAAGCTCTAGGAATCTTTTTGGTTCATTATATAAATGACATAATAAAACTGCCGTCCATTTTCCTCTTATAAAATCCATCGCAAAATCTAATAAGCACACATAACTTCTTCCGTTATAATTTACCATTTAGTTACCCGCTTTCGTTTTTTAATATTTAATAAATGTTACTAGATATTAGTATAAACAACCTGTCTGATAATATCAAATCAATTAACTAAAATGAAAAATATATGTTAGTAATGATTTGGAAGATTGTATAGGACAATGGTTATTTTAACATGACTATTAGAATAAATTATATATTGCGAATTATAATTAGGATATTATTATTTTAGGAAAAATTTATTATGGCCTTACATATAGGTTATTCAATAATTCTTACCAAAAAGTAAGTTGTCTAACTAAAAAGTGCGTACTTGTTACTTACATTACTGAGTTATATAATCACATCATGATTTTAATATTATGGAGGTATGTATTATGAAAGTAGTTGCTTTTAATGGAAGTCCTAAAAAGAATGGAAATACTTACGAGGCAATAAAAGTTGTAGCAGAAGAATTAAAGAAAGAGAATATAGATGTAGAAATAGTTCATGTTGGAAATAAGGTTATACGTGGATGTATGGCTTGTGGTGGATGTGCTAGAAATATGAACGAAAAGTGTGTTATGCAGAATGATGAAGTTAACGATTGGATTCAAAAGATGAAAAAAGCTGATGGAATTATTCTAGGCTCTCCAGTGCATTATTCTGCTATAGCAGGAACTATGAAATCATTTTTAGATCGTGCGTTTTATGTTACATCTGTAAATAATGGTATGCTTAGACACAAAGTAGGTGCAAGTGTTGTCGCAGTTAGAAGGTCTGGTGGAGTTCCAACATTTACTCAATTAAATAATTATCTTAATTATTCTGAGATGTTAATGCCAACATCAAATTATTGGAACGTAGTTCACGGTACAGCACCAGGAGAAGCAGTGCAGGATGAAGAAGGAATGCAGATAATGAGAGTTTTAGGAAAGAACATGGCATGGTTATTAAAACTTGCTGATTCTGGGAAAGCTAACGTAGAAGAAAGTAAAGGGGAAGATAAAGTATTTACTAACTTTATAAGATAGGTTTGATAGAGTGATGACTAAATTATTAAAAGGAGAAGGATCGTATGATAAGTAAGTTTGATAAAACAGTAACTTTAAGTAATGGCGTAAAAATGCCATTATTAGGTCTTGGTGTTTTTAGAGCAGAAGATACTCCAGAATTAGCTAATGCAGTAAGGGCAGCAATAAAACATGGTTATAGAAGTATTGATGGTGGAGCTGTTTATGGCAATGAAGTGAGTATGGGAAAAGGAATTTCAGAAGGGATAAAAGAAGCTGGTATTTCCAGAGAAGATTTATTTATAACATCTAAGGTTTGGAACGCTGATTTAGGATATGAGTCTGCAATAAAGGCTTATGATGAAAGTTTAAATAGGCTTGGACTTGATTACTTAGATTTATATCTTATACATTGGCCTGTAGCAGGAAAGTATAAGGATGCTTGGAGAGCTTTAGAATACTTATATAAACAAGGAAAAGTAAAGGCGATAGGAGTAAGTAATTTTCAAGTAAGCCATCTTGAAGATTTAATGAAGGATTCAGAAATTAACCCAATGGTAAATCAAATAGAATTTCATCCTCGCTTAACACAAATGAAGGTGAGAGAGTTTTGTAAACAAAATAATATTCAAGTTGAAGCATGGTCACCACTTATGGTTGGCAAGTTATTTGATAATGAAGTATTAAAAGAGATTGCTAAAAGTCATAACAAATCTGTTGCACAAGTAATATTACGTTGGGATATTCAAAATGATGTTGTGACTATTCCTAAGTCTATAAATGAAAGCAGAATAATAGAAAATTCACAAATATTTGATTTTGATTTAACTGACCAAGAAGTAGAAAAAATAAATTCATTAAATGAAGATTTTAGGGTAGGACCTGATCCAGATAATTTTGATTTCTAATTGCTTAAAAACATTATTTTAAGATAATTTATGTTTCAGTAGTTTCAAGTTCACGCATGAAATATTCATAATTTAGTATTTTAAAAAACATTAAAAACTAAATTTAACAAACTAGTATTTCAAAAATTAAATTCAATAAAATGGTATTTTAAAAGATATATATTTATAAGAATAGGATGAATTACGGTACATCCTATTCTTATTTTTTATGCAAACAAGATTACTCGTTTAAACCTGTCCATAATTTATTTAGAAGAATACCATTGTAATCTTGGTTATATTCCCAGAACATTGCGCCGCCAAGGCCTTTTGATTTTATATATTTAATTTTATAGTCAATTGATTCTTCATTCTCATAAGTAATAAATGAATCATCATTTTTTAAATAAGCAGCTTTTGCTTCATAATCCCAGTATCTAGTCCAACCATTTTTATTTATATAATTTTCAAGTAGATTTCCATATGAAAGATATTCATGGTCATGATACCCATAAAAAGGAATACCTAAATTAATCTTCGTAGATGGAACACCAGCCTGCAAAAATATGTTTACTGATTCATCACAGCTAAAACCAGATCCATATGGAGAAGAGGTTGGATAAAGATTTGCATTATGAGTATTATAACCAAAATCATAAGTCATTAAATTTATATAATCGCAGATATTTACTATTTCATTAATTTCCACATTATTAATGTAAAATTTATCTGCTCCGGCTGCAATACTGAGTATTTTATTCGTTCCAATTTTGTTACGTATAGCTTTAAGCAAAAGTGTGAAATTTTCTTTATCTTTAGGAGTACATTTAATTAGGTTACAAGAGCCGCTAACAGGATATTCCCAATCAAGGTCTATTCCATCTATACCATAGGAATTTACAATATCCAGACAGCTATTTGCTAAACTACTCCGTGATGACTCTAAATAGGCTACATCGGAAAAACCTTCAGCTCCCCAGCCACCTATTGAAAGGATAACTGCTAATTTGGGATTTTGAGATTTTAATGATACCAAATTCATTAAATTTTGAGCATCAGGAATGAAAATTGCACTGTTTATAATACTTCCAAAAGCATAATTAATATGGGTCAATTTGTTTGGATTTACATTAGTGGTAATACCATGTATATATCCTACTATTCTATATTTAGCTATATTAGGGGAATAATAAGATGAAGTTATCCTTTTTATTTCAATCAGTCCCTTCTAGATGCTTATAAAATATTTATATTTAATTTAAGTGCATATGTATTGCAATTATTTAGCACTTTCAGTGAAGTTTTCATAGTTTTTCGGGATAAAAATATTTACGATTTCGGTAAGTCAACATATAAATATAGTTTTAAAGGTGGATATATATTTTTTTAAAGTTTAATTTGTATCTAATAAAAGTATATGTGGAAGGCTTATAAATGGGAATATAAAACTTAATATAGTATTCCAAAATAGTTGCTTAATTCCTTGTATTTACATGGAATCTTTAGTAAAATACTTAAAAATAGGATTTAAGAGAGAAGGTGTTACATGAGCAACAAACCATTATTCAAAAACTATATTAGTAAGCTTGAAGTAATATTAGATAATATGTTTAATGCAATAGTTTCAGTTGATAGTAACAACAAAATACTTTTTATTAATGAAGCAGCTAGTATTCTTTTCGACATAGACAGCAAAGGTGGTTTAGGCAAGAATATTAACGAAATAATGCCAGAGCCAGATATAGAATACTTTTTATCAACTAAAAAAGAGGAAATTAAAAGGCCAATAGTAGTTAATGAACTAAATTTGATCTTGAGTATTATACCTTTTGGAGAAAATACTGATGCACAGGGATCAATGCTGATTTTTAGTAATGTGACAAATTATAATCAGTTAATTCATAAGCTTGAGGAAGAGCGAGATAGTAAAGAAATACTAAATACTGTAATTGAAACTGCTTATGATGGAATGATTATCATTGATAAGCAGGGCATAGTTACTATGATTAGTAACGCTTATACGGAATTTTTAGGGATTAAGAGGGAGGATGCTATCGGTAGGCATGTAAATGAAGTGATAGAAAATACTAGAATGCCAATAGTATTAGAAACCGGAAAAGAAGAAGTAGCACAACTTCATAAGATAAAAGGAAGTTATATGATAGCATCAAGAATACCAATAGTAAAAAATGGAGAAATTATTGGGGTAGTAGGGAAGGTTTTATTTAGAAATGTAAAAGAATTAAATAGCCTTTATAAGCGAATAAGCGTTATAGAAAAGGAATTAGCTACTTATAAATCAAAGCTTAGAGAGTTCAATAAGGCAAATTATTCCCTTGAAAATATTATAGGTGAGAGTGAACCGATTGTTATGGCCAAAGCTATAGTTGAAAAAGCTGCTCATACAAATTCAAATGTTCTTATTTTAGGGGAAAGCGGGACAGGTAAAGAAATCTTTGCACATGCAATACATTCAGAAAGTAACAGGCATGAAGGACCATTTGTTAAGGTTAATTGTGCAGCAATTCCAAGTGATTTACTTGAATCAGAATTATTTGGTTATGAGGCTGGAGCTTTTACAGGTGCCAAAAAAGAAGGTAAGATAGGGAAATTCGAGATTGCAAATGAAGGGACTATATTTCTAGATGAGATTGGAGATATGCCTCTCCACATGCAGGTAAAACTACTAAGAGTTATTCAAGAAAGAGAAGTTGAAAAAGTTGGTGGCGTAGCCAGTAAAAAGATTAATATTAGAATAATTGCTGCAACAAATAGAAATCTTGAAAGATTAGTTGAAGAAGGTAAGTTTCGTGAAGATTTATATTATAGACTTAATGTCGTGACAATTGAAATTCCACCTTTAAGAGAAAGAGGAAATGATATAATACTTATTTCCAATCATTTAATAAAAAAGCTTTCAGTTGATTTAGATAAGAAAGTTAAAGGAATCTCTAAGGAGGCTGAACAATATCTTAAAACCTATGAGTGGAAGGGGAATGTAAGAGAATTAGAAAATGTATTAGAGCGGGCTATAAATATTATGGAAAATAGTGAGATTATTGAAGTAAAGGATTTACCAAAAGAAATCACAGGGAAAAAGGTTTCTATGGTCCCTAAGAAGCTTCAAGATATTCTTGCTGAAAGTGAAAAAAATGCTATTATTCTTGCACTTAGGGCTGCGGATGGTAATAAAACTAAGGCAGCAAAAATTCTCGATATAGGGCGTACTAGTTTATATGAGAAAATAGAAAAATATAAAATACAAACATAGTTGTTCGTTCTTACGAACAACTACTTTTTTTATGCAAAATAATTGTACGGAAAATCGCACGCTATGTAAATGTTTACTTAAAAAATCGTACGAAATAACGAACAAAAACTTTCTATGATCAAGAATTTTTTATGAAATTACTTGTAGAAAAGCGCAATTTTACGTTGAATACATGCTCGAAATCTTGGCACGGATATTGCTTATATAAATAAGTGTACAAGGAATTATAAATAAAATATTACACTCTTGCTTTATGGAGTATATAAAAGTGTGAAAAGGAGGAGTAAAGATGAACAAGATAATGTCGGTAGAAGAAGCAATCGCCTTAATCAAAAGTGGAGACGCAGTTGCATTTGGTGGATTTATAGGTGCTGGGCATGCAGAAGGGGTTTCTAAGAAACTTAAGGAAATATACTTAGAACAAGGTGCCCCTAATAATTTAACTCTTGTTTATGCAGCGGGACAAGGAGATGGTAAAGAAAAAGGTTTGAATCATTTAGGACAAGAAGGCCTTCTTTCAAAGGTAATAGGTGGTCATTGGGGATTAGCTCCTAAGATCCAAAAACTCGCAATTGAAAATAAAATAAAGGCTTACAATCTTCCACAAGGAGTAATATCTAGTCTTTATAGAGATATTGCGGCAGGTAAACCAGGTACAATTACTCATGTTGGTTTAAAGACTTTCGTAGATCCAAGAGTTGAGGGAGGAAAATTAAATGAATGTACAACAGAGGATATTGTAAAGGTTATCGAAATTGATAATAAAGAATATCTCTACTACAAAGCTTTTCCTATAGATGTAGCCATATTAAGAGCAACATATGCAGATGAAGATGGAAATGCAACTCTTCAAAAGGAAGCAGCAACACTAGATGGTTTATCTATGGCACAAGCAGCAAAAAATTCTGGTGGGAAAGTAATTCTTCAGGTTGAAAAAATAGTATCTAAGGGAACTTTAGATCCAAAGCTTGTAAAAATCCCTGGAATACTTGTAGATTCTATAGTTGTAGCTAATAGTGAAGACCATATGCAGACATTTGCTGAAGTATTTAATCCTGCTTATAGTGGAGAAATAAGAATGCCGGCAGATTCTATCAAATGTCTTTCAATGGATGAGAGAAAAATAATAGCAAGGCGTTGTGCAATGGAACTCATACCAAATGCAGTAACTAATCTTGGCATAGGTATGCCGGAGGGGATTTCAATGGTTGCCAATGAAGAAGGAATAGGAGATACAATGAGATTAACTATTGAATCAGGCCCGATTGGTGGAATCCCAGCAGGAGGTTTAAGTTTTGGTGCAGCTATAAATCCAGATAGCATTATAGATCAGTCATCTCAATTTGATTTTTATGATGGCGGTGGCTTAGATGTAGCATTTTTAGGACTAGCTCAATGCGATGAAAAAGGCAATATAAATGTAAGTAAATTTGGTCCTAAGATAGCTGGATGTGGAGGATTTATAAATATAACTCAAAATTCAAAAAAGGTTATATTCTGTGGCACATTTACAGCCGGAGGACTTAAAATTAATGTTGCTGATGGTAGGCTAGTAATCGAAAATGAGGGAAGGTCAAAGAAGTTTATTAAGAATGTTGAACAAATCACATTCAGTGGAGATTACGCTAGAGATGTGAATCAACCGGTATTATATATAACTGAAAGAGCAGTTTTCAGATTAACAAAAGATGGAGTGACATTAGAAGAAATAGCTCCAGGAGTAGACTTACAAAAGGATATTATTGATCAAATGGACTTTAAGCCAATAATATCAAAGGAATTGAAAATAATGGATGAAAGAATTTTTAAAGATAAGCCTATGAAGTTGAAGTAACAACTAATATAAGTGAATAGGATACGGATAAAATATTTGAAAAGAAAAATAATAAAATAACGGAGGTTTTGTATATGGCAGTTATAGGAATTTTATTAAGCTTAGCACTTTTAATGTTTATGGCCTATAAGGGGTTTTCAGTTATTGTTTTCGCACCTATATTTGCGATTATGGCAGCTATATTTTCAGGAATGGCGATTATGCCAACTTATACGGAAATATTCTTACCTAACTTGGGTAATTATGTAAAAGTTTACTTTCCATTCTTCTTACTAGGTGCAGTATTTGGTAAGGTTATGGAGCAATCTGGTGCAGCAAAATCAATAGCAAAATTTATAGTAGATAAGCTAGGAAAAAAACGAGCTATGCTATCTGTAATACTAGCAGCAGCTATACTAACTTATGGTGGAGTAAGTCTTTTCGTTGTAGCATTTGCTGTTTATCCATTTGCAGCTTCTATATTTAAAGAAGCAGATATACCAAAGAGACTTGTTCCTGCAACTATTGCTGTTGGTGCTTTTACATTCACAATGGATGCGCTTCCAGGAACACCTCAAATTCAAAACTCTATACCAATGAAATTTTTTAACACAGATCTATATGCAGCCCCTATATTTGGAACTCTAGGTGCAATTATGGTTTTAGTTTGTGGGGTATCTTACTTAGAATGGTGTAAGCGCAAAGCTCAGGCAAAAGGAGAAGGGTATGGAACAAACCATAAGCAAGAGCCTGTAATTGTTGAAGACAGCAGCTTACCGAATCCATTTATAGCAGCATTACCATTAGCATCGGTACTTATAGTGACTCTAGTTCTTCAAAAAGTTGTATTTCCTAAATGGGATATCGTTTCTTGGGTAACTAAAGCTCCATACAACATACCGGAAGCTGGTGTTGTAGGTTCAATGAATAACTGGGCTCTTATGATTGCACTTGTAATTGGTATTACTCTTGCAGTATCAATTAACCCAAAACGTATGAAAGGAAACTTTGCTGCAGCAATCAATGCTGGTGCAATTGGATCACTTTTAGCAGTTATGAACACAGCATCAGAAGTAGGATTCGGTAATGTTATTAAAACTTTACCAGGATTTCAATCTATAGCTCATGCTTTAACTAATATTAACCCAGATGGAAGCCCATTACTTTCAGAGGCAGTTACAGTAAATGTTCTTTCAGGAGTTACAGGTTCTGCTTCAGGAGGAATGAGTATAGCACTTGACACTTTTGGAAAACAATATTTAACTTGGGCAAATAGTGTTGGAATAGATCCACAATTACTTCACCGTGTTGCTGCTATGGCTTCAGGTGGTATGGATACATTACCTCATAATGGTGCAGTTATAACTTTACTTGGAATTGCAGGGTTAACTCATAAACAATCATATAAAGATATATTTGTAATCACTTGCATAAAGACAGGAACTGTATTTGCATTAATAGCATTACAAAGCTTATTACATTTTGTTTAATTAGAATTGAAAATACTTACAAATAATATTCTGAAAATTATATAGCAAAGAAGGGGGAGTACTAGTGAAAGGATTGACTATAAAGGAAATAAAGATTGGAGATAAAGCATATTTTCAAAAGACTATTACAGAAACTGATGTATATTTATATGCTGGAATAACAGGAGATTTGAATCCAGCACATATAAATCAAGTTGAATCAGAAAAAACAATGTTTCAAGGTAGAATCGCTCATGGAATGTTAACTGCTGGTTTAGTATCTGCAGTATTAGGAATGCAATTGCCAGGGCCAGGTTCAATTTATCTTGGACAAGAATTAAAATTTACGGCGCCAGTAAAAATAGGAGATACAATTAAGGCTGAAGTGGAAGTAATAGAAAGAATTGAAGATAAAAATAGAATAAAATTAAGTACTACATGTACAAATCAAGATGGTGTTGAAGTGCTTAAAGGCATAGCAACAATAATGCCTCCTAAATAAAGACAAGCTTTAAAAAACAGTGTGAATTTCAATAATTTGAAGTTTACACTGTTTTTATGTATTAACTAAAAATATAAAAAAATAACGAATGTATCTGCTTCGTATTTGTATTATATGAAAGTATATTATTATTTTCTTAGAAGGTTTTAGGTGCTAATATCCAAATGACAGTTTTTCAAGCAAAACAGTAAGCCTGTACAATTTGATTAATATATGTAAGGAATAATCAAATGAGTACAGACTTTTATTCATTTAAATAAAAAGTTTTTTATTAAGAATTTTTTTCAGCCCACAAACCATGTAAGTTGCAATATTCTCTAGCAAAAAGGACAGGTTCATCTACCTTAAAGAAAGCCTCAGGCTTTTCACCAGGTTTTAAGAATTTTTTATATACGTTACTTTCAGTATGAATTTCAATCCATTCTATATAGTGATTATCAAGCATAGGATGTTCTACAGAGCCTACCTTTACTAAAACTCCACCTTCAACTTTTTCAATCACAGGAACATGTTTTTCTGTTGCTCCATCAGTAGTATTTTCAGCTTTAAGCTTCATTGGCTGATTACAACATACTAGTGTACCTCCAGCATTATGAACAACCTCCACAATATTACCACAAACTTCACATTTATAAACTTGTTTTAATTCAGTCATTTTATTACCTCCTAAATTTAATTATAAATCTTTAACTATTTCTTCGTAATTTTTCTGCAAGATCTTGGATATAAAGTTTTACTTGTCTCTAAATAACCAAGTTCAATTGTCATTGCAACAATCTTGTACTCTTTAAATTTATTTCTGAAATGTCTTTTTAATGACTAAGAATCTTAAAATTATTATTTATGTATATTTTAAGATTGAAACCATCAAATTGTTTAAAATTTATCTAACATAATTAGAAAAAAATGAGAGTCTTATCTTTAAGACTATTATATACATAACAATCATATTAGTCAATAATTATTATTAGTTAATAAAATGAATTGATATGAATTCTCTATTGAATTAAAAATAGCAGGTAATATGATAAAGAAGTGAATGTTTAGAAACATTATTAAATTAAGCAGATAACATTATAGTAAATATGTAATTTTATTAAACAATGTTAAGTTTATAAATCTGCAAGAAATTTTGCATAGTAAAAAGGCTATTTGTTAACAGATAGCCTTTTTACTTAAAGATTATATTGAAGTATTATTTAACATTTGCTTACAATTCAATGTAATTCTATTTAAATATTTAATTTTTTATTGAAACATTGGGCCGGTATATTCTTCGTATGGTATACGAACAGCAGTTCCAGATTCATCTAATTTGTATGGTGTTCCTTCAGTAGGATTTATTCCATGAGCTAAATTAGAACCTATGGTATAAATAGCATTAGCCATAATACTAGTATCTTGAACAGGAGAACCTAACATGAAGCCTTTTGAAATTAATTCTTTGGCTTCAGGAACGCCATCCACTCCAACAATAGGAATTACCTTGGATTTATTTCCAGTATTATAGCCATATTTTTGTAATGCTTTAGTTGCACCAATTGCCATAGAATCATCATTTGAAATTATTGCTTCCACCTTACTTCCAAACCTCAAAAATAATGCATCTACAGTATTTTGTGCTGTTTCTCTATCCCAATTCAAAACAGGCGACGCAAGTTCTTCTGTTTTGATTCCAGCTTGCTGAATAGTTGAAGTAGAATATGCTGATCTATCGATAGATGTTTTATTAAGTCTTTCGCCAATAAGCATTATGTATTGTAATACGTTATCTTTATTTTTATCAATTAAATCCTTATGCTTGTTCCAAGCATCGGTAATAATTTTACCTTGTAAAGCGCCAGCTTGTTTTGAATCAGTACCTACATATAGAGCCTTCTTATATGATTTTATAGCGTCCATTGTAAGGGGTTCTCTATTAAAAACTATTACTGGAATCTCATATTTTGATATTTTATTAATTAAGTCTCCTATATCATTAACATTAACCATATCTAATAATATTAGATCGATTCCTTCATTAAGTTTAGTATCAAGTTCTGCATTTTGAGTTGATTGATTGAATTTCGAGTCATAAAATGTGAAGATGACTTCGTTTGGATGTTGGTTTTGTATATCTTCAAAATTTTTACGGAGAAATATAAGATAATCATCATTAAGATCTGCCGAAAACAGGCCAACTCTAATGGTAGACATTTGTTTAGAATTTTCTGCAACGGCCGTATTATTGAAAAAGTTGCTTCTAAGCACAGCGCTAAATATTATAGTAATTGCAGTTATAGCTAATATCTTTTTTAATATTTTCATTTAAATCCTCCAGTCCTGTGTACTTATAAATGTATTATACGTTTTAAGAAAAAGTTTATACTTAATTTTATGATATCTATAAGTTAAAAATAATTTTCTGTATAAATAAAAAAGCCCCAATAATGGGGCTAAAAGTGGATAGTTTAAATCATGAAAACATCTATATTATATGAAATTTTCGTAGAAATATTCATGTAATATGAATATTATTTGAATGCAATATATATTCCGATAATACAATTACATTGTTTGTTTAATATTATTGATATCCCTGTTTTTTAATTTCAATAGTAGATTATTTATAATCATATTTGCCTCCAAAAATATTTAATGTAGTCTGCGCAGCTTCTATGCCGTTAACCATAAGGACAATTTTATGAATGCCAGGATGATGCTTTCGGACAGTAAGATCTGCAAAGCTATGTATACGCGTACCTTGTAAATGTGCATTAGGTAACAATGTTTTGTCAGATAAAAAAAATAATTTACGTGATGGTTTACCATTTGATTTTATAAAATCAATGCCATATTCCAAGCGGATATGTACTGGGGAACCCCAGTCTATATCCAGTGAATAATTCAACTCACAACTGCCTCCAATTTTAAGGTGGTTAGGTTGAGCAGAGATTGAGGCATTTCTAAATATGGGATTTTCAGCTGAAGAGCTAGTGTAACCAAAGAGTGACATTGCATTGGGATTAGCTCTTTTAATAAGAGTGCGACAGCCGTGTCTTAAAATCCAATCAGTATTTTGATTATGACATATCCAATTTTCCGCTATCGCTAAAACAGCGTCAGGGTTATCTTTTGAAATGTCATTAAGGTTGTTAGCAACACTCTTGCGTACATAAAGAGAGTCGTCTTCTTTCAAATTTTCTAACACTTTAAAAACAGGTAATGGATCGGCTTTAAACATCGGAAGAGCTATTCCCCAAGGAAGACGTGGCCGACAACCTTCACTTGAAAGACGCCGTATATGCTCATTGGGAGATAATGACCATTTCATCATATATTTCATTACACTGTTAGAGTCACTCAATAAAAAGGGTCGAATCGCAAACTCTGACGATGATTGTTGAGTGAAGCGTTCTAAAGCATTCATGGAAAGCTCAAAATATTCCCCGTGTCGTCCATATGTAGCAACAAAATCAGGAAAGAATAGATATGGGAATCCAACACAGCTTTCATTAATAGAGAATAAGATATTTAGTGCATTTTCAAAATCATTAGGAAGGTAGTTACCTAATATTTCAGCTATTCTATGAATACGAGCCTTTAAAGGTAATTCATCCCACGGATAAGCTAAAATTGAAGCAACAAAATCGTTCTTATTAAATTCTGCATAAACATTGTGTATTTTATTTGCAAAATCATTTAAAAATTCTAACGTATAAATATTTTTTAATGGTTCACTCATAAGTATTTCATAATCTCCTTGTGACTACTGTATCAAAAACTTGATATTTTATTATAATTTGAATTTAAAATATAATAAAATATTTTAATGACGTAATCCTTATACAGTTAAATTTTATTTATTATTATTTTAATAAACTAAACTTGACTACATTATGTCAAGTTTTAGAAGTATATTTATTTATCATGTTGCCTAAACGGTTAATAATTTCGTTTCGGATATATATAGGCTCTATAATTTCCAACATTGCCCCGAAAGAAAGAAGATAATTATAAATCCATTCACCTTCAGGCATCGAAATGTCTATAGAGTAAGAGCCATCTTTATTCATAGTTATATTTTCTTCATCAAAATCATCATATACTCTATAGGCACCTTCTGATGATACTTTTAGCTTAAGATGAATTAGTTCACTGAATTTTTCTGATGGTGAATCATCAATAAGATCTTGTAAATCTTGATGTATACAACTTTCATCTGTAATATTAATATCACTCATACGAGTTATCTTAAAGGTTCTAAACGCTGTTCTTTGAAGACAATATCCGTGTAGATACCAAGATTTATCTTTGAATAACAATTTAAAAGGTTCAACATATCTATTACTTTTCATACCGTCAGCACTAAAATATGAGAAATTAATTACTTTTTGCTTTAGTATTGATTCTTTTATTAGATTAAAGATCTTTTTTTGTTTTTTCTCACTACCCCAGTTTGAGAAATCAACTTCAATCCAATTAATATCACTTTTCTGAAAAAGATTGCTTAATTTTGATAATACATCATTAATATCATCGTATCCTACAGCGGAAAGACTTTGTAGAGCAAGTAGAATTTTATCCTGTTCTACTTCAGAAAATAGTGATTTATCAAAAATGAATTTATCTACTAATGAAATACCGCCTCCTTTACCTTGACTTGAATATATAGGAATTCCAGCCTGGCATAGAGCGTCGATATCTCTATAAATTGTTCTGACAGATACTTCAAAATGATCTGATAGTTCCCTTGCTGTTATTGATTTTTTTTTGAGTAGAATATATATAATTTGAAACAATCTGCTAATTTGCATAATATCACCTCACATATAAATATATAATATATAACTTGACAACATAATGTCATATTATATCATTAATATAGAAAGATTAACCGAAAAAACTTTAAAAGGGGTAATTTTAATGATAGGAATAATTGTAGGAACTCATGGAGATTTATCTAAAGAGTTAGTTAAATCTGCAGAAATGATCTATGGAGAACAAAAGAATATTGGATGTGTTACATTTAAGCCAGGAGAGGGAATTGAGAATTTATTAGAGAAATACAATAAACTTATACAAGAATTAAATTGTACAGAAGGAATTCTAGTCATGGTTGATCTCTTTGGGGGAAGTCCATTTAATGCTGCTAGTATGATTGCATTAGAAAAGGAAGATATGGAGGTAATAACTGGAGTTAATATGCCAATGCTATTAGAAGTTTTTGCGAGCAGAGATATTTCATCAAGCCTTTCAGAGCTATTAGAGATTGCAAAAAATGGGGGCAAAAACGCCATAAAACAATTGGAGAAACAAGCAGGCAGGAATTTAGATGATGATGACATATTATGAGCAAATAGGAGAACTAAACCTGAATGGGAGGAAGTTCTCCTATTTGCATTTAAAATGTTAATTATAAATTTTATGATAGTATATACGTTTATATGACCTATAAGGAATTATTTATAGAATAAAGTTTATGAAAATAGAAAATTATTGTTTTTTTATATATTCATGAAAAGGCAATTTGATTATAGGACCAGTTCCATCAAATTCATAGTTTGTATGACTAAGTGGTTGAGCACCAGAAATTAAATTCAATCCTACAGAGTGTATGGCATCTGCATAAGCACGAGTATTTTGAATAACTGTACCTGTCATAAAGCCTTGATCTATTAGTTTCCTAGATTCTGGTATTGCATCTACACCAACAACTGGAATGCATCTTGAATTGCCGCCTTTGTTAAAACCATATTTTTGAAGTGCTTCAATAGCACCAATAGCCATAGCATCATTATTAGAAATTATAACCTCAATCCTACTATATAGATTTAGGAGGGAAGATTGTATGTCGTCTCTTGCACAATCTTTATTCCAATTGCATGTAGACGATAGGAGTTCTTCTGTTTTTATACCCGCATCATTAAGCGTTTGAATACAATACTTACTTCTTAAAGGTGTTGACGGATCGCCAATGGGTCCTTTTAACATAATATACTGCATTACATTATCTTTATTTCTATCTAAGATTTCTTTATTAGAATTCCATGTGTCAGTAAGAATTTTTCCTTGAAGGGAACCAGATTGGGCATCGTCTGCACCAATTATGACAGCTCGATTATAAGTTCTAATATAATTTATTATGGGGTTACTTGGAATTAGTGTTACAATCAGCGGAATATTATGATTGAATATTTTGCTAAGGGCATTTTGCGAAAAATTTGTGCTAGAGTTAACCAAGTCTACTACAAAAAGATTAAAGTTCTGATTAAATGACTCATCAATATTTTGATTTTGAATAGTTTCATTACCTTTTGAATCAAAGAATGTAAACAGGACTCTATTTTTATTTTCTTTTTCAACTGCCTCTAAATCTTTTTTTAAACTTGAAATAAAAGGTGAATTAAAATTGCTTAGGAATACTGCAATTTTAACTTGATTTTGAGAATTAGCATTTGGGCTAGCGTATGCAGAGATTTCAATGTTATGCAAGAGTAATATTGAAATTATTATAAGAGATAGTGCATTTTTAAAAAGCTTCATTGTTGTCCTCCATAGTTAGTAAATTATTTGAAATACACATGTAATTAGGTTGTCCTGTATTAAAAAATTTATTCATTTTAAGAGTCTTATTCTTATAAAATGTTTTATAAGAATAAGACATTTTATAGTGAGAAAGCAAAGTTATTTAATTTAAATTAATAAATTTTTTATAATTTTAAAAAAAGTTGAAGTGTTTTTTATTTATTGATCGTTATATTTAATGTAAGGATTAATTAAGGTGGTGATAGATATTGAAAAAGAACAATTTCCAAATTGCATAAAACAATATGAACGGTTAATTATCACTATTTGTTTATCCTTCACAAAAAATTATTTTGATGCTGAAGATTTGGCTCAGCAAACATTTTTATCAGCATATCAAAATTGGGAAGGCTTTGATGGTGATAACCTTAAGGCTTG
This sequence comes from Candidatus Clostridium helianthi, assembly GCF_045310795.1. NCBI lineage: Bacteria > Bacillati > Bacillota > Clostridia > Eubacteriales > Clostridiaceae > Clostridium > Candidatus Clostridium helianthi. The sequence continues at coordinate 25,564 of NZ_JBJIAB010000016.1, read as the reverse complement.
GCTTGCTAAAATTGCTGCAAACAAGTGTAAGGATTATCTTAAGAGTAAGGCGAGAAAAACAGTTAGCTTGTCAGAAGATGAGTACCAAGATCTTGAGTATAGAGGAGATTCACCGGAGGAAACAGTAGTTAAAAAGAATACTATAGAGAGAATACAAAGTTTATGCAATAAGCTAAAAGAGCCATATAGAACTGTAGCTACAAACTATTTTTGCAAAGATGTCAAACTATCACATTTGGCAAAGGAAACGGGCCAGAATATTAAAACCTTGGAAACGCAACTTTACAGGTCAAAAAAAATGTTAAAGGATTTATGGAAGGAGGAGTTCATGTGAATAATAGATTATTTGATAAAGAAGGTCATTTGACTAAAGAAACATTAACAATGCTTAAGTTTGATATTCTAGGCGAAGAAGAAATGATTGACATATTAGAACATATTAGTGATTGCCAAATGTGTGCTGGTGAATTTGCTGATAGTTTTAAAGAAGATGAACTTGCAGAAGCTCCTTTAGGTTTTCAAGAAAAAGTACAAATTAAAATAAAAAGTAAGAGGCAAAGCAAGATTCAGTTTCGTTTTTATTGTGTTAAAGTTGCAGTTGCAGCTAGTGTGGCATTGATATTGGTTTTTTCAAATGGATTAAATTCTTTGGTTAATACAGCGACAAATCATGTTAAACCATTGGATTCTGGGATTGTAGATTCGGTTAATGTAAATCTTAATAACTTTTCTGAAAAAATAATTAAACTGGAGGTTTTTAATAATGATCAAGAGAAAAAGTAGATTTTTGACTTTTGTTTTTTCGATGTTACCAGGAGCAGGACATATGTATATGGGATTTATGAAAATAGGGGTATCTTTTATGTCTGTATTCTTCTTTTTAATATTTCTTTCTTCTTGGCTTAACATAGGACCGCTATTATATGTAGCACCACTTATTTGGTTTTATTCTTTCTTTGATTGTACTAATAGAATGAATTTAAATGACGACGAACTTTTACTTTTAGAAGATAAGTATTTGTTTTCTATTGATAAGCTAGCAAAATTAGATAAAGATATATTTGAGAAACGTAAACTTACAGTAGGAGTTATATGTTTATTTTTAGGTGTATATTTAGTTATAGAAAATATAATGAGTATTTTAGAACCATATATTCCATATGAACTACGCCGTTTTATTATTTATGATTTAATGAGAGATATTCCTAAAGTAATAATAGGAGTAGCAATAGTTACACTTGGGATAAAACTTATCAAGGGGAAAAAAATGGAGAGTGAGATAGATGATTAAGGGGCGTAAGGTAGGAACGCTAACCTCGGGACTTGCTTTAGTTATATTTGGGATAATGTTTTTACTTAGATTGTTTATAACTAACCTTAGTGTTCTTTTAATTGTATCAATGTGGCCACTTATCTTAGTAAGTGTTGGAATAGAGATTATCGCAGCTTATATAATAAATAATCAAGAAAAAATGCAGTATGATTTTAGCGCAATAATATTAGTTATTATTTTAGTTTTCTTTGCTATGGGAATGGGAGGCGCGGAATTTATAGTTACTCATTCGTCACAGTTTGGAGCAACAATTTAATCGAAATTTATGGAGTGAATATTTCGATTTATAAATTAAAGTTATATTTATTACGATTTGATGGTTGATAGATGAAAAGTGAATAATAAATTTATTATATAAAAGTAATTCAAATGAGTGCATATCATTTTAGCTAGAATGAAGACTTGACTATAGATAGTAATATATCTAAGCGTCAATAGCTATGGTAAAAAATAAGCCCAAGGCATATCGAACTGTCTTGGGCTTATTTACTGTAATTAGAATTAAGCAGTATAATTATCAACAGAATGCTGAAAAATAAATATTATATTGAAAAATAAAACTTCTATATTATAATATGATAAGAGTTACTTTACTGAAAATATTAATGTCATTTCAATGGTTATTTTGAAATATTCATACTACAAATTCTGGTTTGGTTTTTCCAAGTTCAGTTTCTTTCATTTTATTAAAAGGTACTGCCGCTAATCCTAAAATTGCGATAATTGCTGTGAGTAGGAAGCACTTATTATAAACTTTATTACTTTCATCATTTTTTATGACAGTCATGTTATCTAAGACCTTATGGATTTCTTTTGTTTGAGTATTAAAGTTTTCTTCTATAGCTGGCTTCGTTTTATCAGGAACAGAAGCTAACACAGTATCCTCTTTGTCTTTAATTAATTTATCAACCATATCTTTCGAAAAGGAAGTATTTTTGCTGGTGTCTGCAGTTTGTATTTTATCAATTATCGTAGATTTCACTTGATCCTCAAGAACTGTATTGTTATTAACAAGTTCTATTATTCTGTTTTTTGAATTATCTATAGCTTGAGTAGTGTAATAGCTGCTTAATGTTGAAACTAAGGCTATAGCTAAACAGGCAGTTAGTTGCCTAAAGCTGTTCAGTATTCCTGAAGCCAGACCATTCTTATCTTTTGAAACCTCGTCAAATGCACTTTTATATAATGGAGAGGTTGAAGCAACACCAAGTCCTACTACAATGAATGCTCCATAAATTATCTCCATATTGTTTGAATTATTCATAAATACAAGCATAAGATCACCTAAAGATACAAAAATTATGGATAATAATGAAATAATTCTAGCACCATACCTCTTAGATATAATTCCAAAGATTGGAGAGGTGAGAAATGAAACACCACTTACTATACCTAAAATAAGCCCAGATTTTAAAACAGAATAACCTAATTGGTTTTCTAGATAGAAATTCATTAAATAAGATATAGGCATATAAGCAAAGAATATTACTCCAACTATTATTATTGAAGAAGTAAAGCTTCTTATTTTGAATAATTTAAATTCTATCATTGGATTTTTTGATCTTAATTCATATATTAGGAAAGCAATAATTGAAATTGTTGAGGTTATTATTAAAGTGACAATTTTTGTACTGCCCCAGCCATATGAGCTTCCTTTAACAAGGAAAAAGGTTAGTGCTCCGGTTCCGTAAGCTAATAATATGGAGCCAATAAAATCTATTCGCTTTTCAATTGTTCTATCATAACATTCTGTAAGACATTGAGCCCCAAAGATTAAAGAGACGATTATAAAAGGAACATTTACATAGAATATTGCTTTAAAGCCAAAGGCTTCATTTAAGACTCCGCCAACAACAGGACCAGAAGCAGCAGCTATAGAAATTATCATACCAATTGCAATAGCAAGTTTTGACATGGCATCTTTACCAAATAGTTCGATACCTAAAGGAATGGCTAATGGAGCAAGAATTGCAGCGCCTATCCCTTGCATGATTCTAAAAATTATAATCATGGAAAGGGAAGTGGAAAGCCCGCAAAGTATTGATGAACTACCAAATACTATAAGACCAATTATAAAGAGTTTCTTTCGTCCAAAAATATCTGCGATTTTAGAAAAATTTATTAAAAGAGCTGAGAATGGAATTAAGTACGCGGTACTTACCCATGATATTCCTGTTATATCCGTGTTGAAATAATCAGCCATAGAAGGTAAAGATACATTAACTATGGTTGAATCTAATACTGTTAAGAAGCAAGCTATTGCCAGTGAAATAAATGCTAATACTTTTTGTTTTTTATTCATGATATCCTCCAAAAAATTATATTATAAAATATGAAACAAAGTTCATATTCATATAATACGCTGGAAAAAATTAAAAGTCAATACATGAAATGAATTTCATATTTTATTGACTTTTATTTTTTTATCTTTTATTATTTATGTAGGTGATAAAGATGGAAAGAAAGACAAGAATACCAACACAAAAAAGAGCATTAGAAAAATACGATAGAATTTTAGAAGCGGCTTACAAATTATTCAATGAAAAAGGTTATTATAATACTACAACAGCAGATATATCTAATGAAGCCAATGTAGCAACAGGTTCTGTATATGCCTATTTTGAAGATAAGAAGGAAATTTATCTTAAGGTAATTGAAAGAATTAACAAAAGTTTTGATTATCCAAGTCATGATTATTGGTTAGAAAATGCTGATAAGGAATTTGATAATGCTAAAGTAGTAAAACAACTATTTAAAGTATTTATAAAGATGATGTTAGATTATCATGACTTTTCTAAAACTTTTCATGATGAAATGGAAGCATTAACACTATTAGATAAAGATGTAGCTGCTTTGAGAAAAGAATATGATGAGCAGAGAAAAGATAAAATTAAAGAAATTTTCAAAGCTTTGTCTTTACCTTTTAAAAGTAAAGAAGATGAAAAAATATTTTATCATTATTCACTTTTTATTACAGATGATGTATGCCATAGAATTAAATTTGATGATGAAATTAAGGACATAGATTTGTGTATTGAGAAATGTGTAAATATGCTGTATTGCTTGTTTAAAGATTGTACAAATTATATAAAGATAACATAGAATATTAATTTGCTGGCACGAGTGGCTTCGGAGTCAATATTATCTTTTAACATAAAGATAACGATATTCTTATTATAGTGAAAAATTTTCTTCATAGAATTACATACACTTATATATAGATTAAATTTATATTATTAGTATTATTTGTATATATTAAAAAAGCCCCAATAAAGGGGCAAAGAATGAATGCCTAGGTTTAAGAATAAACCCATTCATAGTATACGTAAAGTTGAAATTTTTATACGCAACTATTGTTGAACTTTTATTAATATTTATGAAAATGCGGAATTTCTATTTTATGAGCAATTATTAGAGAGTATATCGTAAAAGCAATAACAAATATAGTAAATTAGCATAGTATATAATTAGAAGTTTAATCAAAAGATTATAAATTTGATAATTTACGGAGGAAAAGAAATGGGATACAGATGTCATAGAAGAAGATATAGAAATTCTAATACTCTTGGAGCTGTAAGTAATAATAATAATTGTAACGGAACTCTTGGAGAAAATGTACGATGCAATTGTAATGGAACTCTTGGGGAAAATGTGCAATGTCATTGTAGGAGAAATTACCCTTCAGCTGGTGCATTAGAAGATGCTTATAATCAAGGATACAAAGATGGATATTGTGCAGGAGTAGAAGCAGGACGTGAAGAAGGGTATTGTCAAGGATACCAAGAAGGTGCACAAGAAGGATGCCAAGATGCAAAAGAAGCTGCTGTAAGGTGTATAAATAGCATTAGATGTAATTAGAGTAACAGATTTTTTATAATAAAAATTAAGAAATAGAGAGAGCAAGGTAGTAGTACAGTGCTGTCTCTATTTTATATAATTTTTATATATTACTACTGTGAAAAAAGTAAGTTATAAAATGTTTAGAATATAAAAAATGCTTAGAGCAAAATAGGAGCTTTAAGTGTTTTTTGCTTTTACGATAAAACATAATTTGGAATTCAATAGTGAAAATAATTTTCATAAGTACCGTTAAGGGATTACTTATTTAGTTAGTGTAAATATATATCAAAATAATTTTACTATAAATGTGAAAAAAATACATGAACTTATTGTGTTGAACATTGAACAATGATAGTATTACATTGTTCAATAATTGAACTTCTTGAGCCGTGTGATATTATCAGGGTTTATATTAATATATAAACATATTTCAAGTTACTATATATTTTTTGGAAAAATAAATCGTACTTTTCTGATATGATTTGTGGTATTTTTTTATTGACAATACTTGGATGGTTTAGTAAGATATATTTAAAATTAAATCATAGTAATTCTATAGGAAAAGTAAAGAAGGGGGATATGTATGAAAAATAGATGTAAAAAGAAATGGGGGAGGGAAATTAACCTATATGAATAATCAAGACATAGCTACGAAAATAGTGAAAAGAAAAAGAGGTGAAATTTTTTATATTGGCATTTCTTTTACTTCTGTAATCATGTTCTTTATTGTATGGGAAATTGCCACGAGCAAAGGCTTGATTAATCAAGTATTTCTTCCATCTCCTCAAAAAGTATGGCAGGCATTTATTGAATTAGTTCAGCAAGGTTATAAAGGAGAAAGCTTGTTATCTCATATTGCAATAAGTATGGAGAGACTTTTCATTGCTATTTTTTTTGCGATAATAATTGGTGTTCCTTTAGGACTTATTGCAGGCAGCTCAAGGATTGTAAGGGCGATTATAGATCCGTTTATTGAATTCTATCGTCCGCTTCCACCACTAGCGTATTATACATTAATTGTGCTGTGGTTTGGAATTGGAGATGAATCTAAAATTATTTTATTATTTTTAAATGCATTTGCACCTTTATTAATTGGGGTTATATTTAGCGTTCAAAACGTACCACTAGATAGAATTAATGGAGCTAAATCATTAGGGGCAAGAGGAATAAATCTTTTTATTAGTGTTATTTTCAGGTCATGTTTACCAGATATATTAACTAGTCTTAGAACAGCCATTGGTGTTGCTTATGCAACTTTAGTTGCAGCAGAAATGGTTGCAGCTGTATCAGGAATAGGCTGGATGGTATTAGATGCAAGTAAATATCTTAGAAATGATATTGTCTATGTTGGAGTTATAATTATGGGAATTATAGCAATTATATTAGATTCTTTCGTGAGATTTTTGATTAGAAAAGCTTCACCATGGCTAGAAAAATAAAAAAATAGAAAGTTCTTTATATTGAGTAATAGTAGATTATTAATAAAATCAATCAATGTACAAGCAGGTACATAGAGATATTTAAAGGAGTGTTATTTATGAAAATTAAAAAATATACAGTACTTCTGTCAGCTATTTTATCCGTTGGTATTTTAATAACAGGCTGCTCAGGAGCAAAAACAGCTAGTACAACAGGGAATACTCAAGCTTCAGCTTCAGCGCTTCCAAAAGAAATACGTTTGGGATATTTTCAGTCTCCAAATGGAGAACTTCTTGCAAAAGGTGAAAAGTTACTTGAAAAAAAATTCCCAGGAGTTTCAATTAAGTATGTTCAATTTGATGTTGGGCGTGATGTAAATGCTGCAATGGCTAGTGGATCTATAGATATTGCAACTATTGGTACACCTCCAGGAACAACTGGAATTGTTAATGACCTTCCTTATAAAATTTATTATTTACATGATATAATCGGTTCAAGTGAGGCACTTGTTGCAAAAAATACATCTGGAATTAAGTTTTTAGCAGATATAAAAGGCAAAAAAATTGCAACTCCATTTGGTTCAACTTCACACTATAGCTTACTTGCTGCATTAAAACAAAATAATATTTCAGAAAATGATGTAACTATTTTAGATATGAGTGCACAAGACATTATAGCGGCATGGAGCAGAGGGGAAATTGATGGAGCTTACATTTGGCAGCCAGCTCAATCAAAGCTAGTTTCAGATGGTGGAAAAGTAATACTTTCATCTGAAGATGTTGCTAAAGGCGGAGCTGTTACTGGTGAATTTGGTATTGTAAATAATGACTTTGCAGCTAAGTATCCAGATGTAGTTAAGGCATATATTGATATATTAGATGAAGCTACTAAGTCATATAAAACTCAATCAGATGATGTGGTAAAAACATTATCTCAAGAACTTGGATTAAGCGCTGAGGATACAAAGCAAGCTATGAATCAAATTTCTGTTTTAGATAAGTCTGAGCAAGCACAATATATAGGAACATCAGACAAGCAAGGTAAACTACCACAAATTTTAAAGGATACAAGTGATTTCTTGTTAACTCAAAAAGCAGTTACTACTTCACCAGATATTGAAACTTTCAAGAAGGCGGTAAGAAACGATTTATATAATTAATAGAGGAGATATAATATGGAATCGCTAGTTGAAATAAATAGACAAGAAGAGAGAAAAGCAAATTGTTCTGTTGAATTGAAAAATGTTAATCTAATATATAAAAATGGAAAAGAGTATTCGAATGTCTTAAATGACATTGAGCTTAAATTATTTGATGATGATTTTGTTTGTGTTCTTGGACCGTCTGGATGTGGGAAAACTTCATTATTAAATGCTATTGCTGGATATAATACAGATATCTCAGGGCAAGTACTTATAAATGGAGCACCGCACACTAAGCCAAATCCAGATGTAGGAGTTGTTTTTCAACAGCCTAACATCTTTCCTTGGTTAAGTGTTGAAAAGAATATTGAATTTGGACTTAAGATGAAGAAGATTCCTAAAAAAGAGAGAGCAGAAATCGTAAATCATTATGTTAACTTAGTTGGTTTAGAAAAAGCTAGAAAACTGCTTCCTCATCAATTGTCCGGAGGAATGAAGCAGCGTGCAGCAATTGCAAGAACATTAGCTGCAGATTCAAAAGTAGTTCTGCTTGATGAACCTTTTAGTGCATTAGACGCTCTAACTAGAGAAGCTATGCAAAAACATCTAAAGAAGATATGGAAAGAGACTAACAAATGCTTTTTCTTTATTACTCATGATGTGGAAGAGGCGATTCTTTTATCAACCAGGATTATTGTAATGAATGCTAATCCGGGAAGAATTGTGAGTGATTTTAAAAATCCACTTCAACAATATGATGACAATAGCTTTAAAAAAATCAGATCTTCAGAAGAATTTGGAGAGCTTAGAGACTCGTTAATTGAATTGATTCAGGGAAATGACTTAGAAAATGAAGTTTAACAAATTATACGCTATATGAAAGAAAGCGCACGATCTATTCACAAAAATAAGTATCAATATTAAGAGTAATAGAAATATTTGATTTATTATCCTCTTGATAAAGGTACATTAACAGCAGAATTGTTGAAGGGAGATAAATATTATGAAAAGAGCAGCACTTACTCAAAAATTATTAGTCTTAGGCGTAGATGGCATGGATCCAAGAGTGAGTCAAAAATTTTTAAAAGAAGGAAAAATGCCAAATTTAAAAAAGCTGATTGAACGTGGTTCAGCGAGAGAAGACTTGAGACAAATTGGTGCGATTCCAACAATTACACCACCTTGTTGGACAACACTTGCTACAGGTGCTTATCCAGGAACACATGGAATTACTTGCTATTGGAGACAATCTTCTGAAAATCTTGATGCAGTTGTTTATAATATGGATTCGCGTAACTGTACTGCTGAACAGATTTGGAATATTACTTCAGAAGCTGATTTAAAAACATTAGTTTGGCATTGGCCAGGCAGTTCTTGGCCGCCAACTTCTCATAGTGAAAACTTAAGTGTTGTAGATGGAACTCAGCCAGGGTCTGTTAATATGGGAGTTGCACAACTTGATTGGGAAAAAGTTATTGTTGCTTCACCTGAAATTGAAGAGGTTCGCTATGCACCAAGAGTGGAAAAGCCAGCAGGTGCCGGTTGCATAATTACAGATTTAGAAGGAACTTTAGACGATGAAGTTGATGATGAAATGATGGAACTTTGGTGGGGAGATACAGCTCGTCAAGGTGGTGAAATTCGTACCTATGTTATGGATGATAATGATACAGAAATTGTTATTGGAAGTAAAGTAGCTTATGATATTGTAAATTCTCCACTTAAAGATGCAAAGGGATGGAAAAACGCGCCAGAAGGAGCAAAAGAATTCACTATAATAACTTCAAGCGGTGTAAATAGGCGTCCAGCCTTAATTCTCAAAAATGAAGCTGGTGAATATGATAAAGTAGCAATTTATAAAAATAAGAAGGCAGATGAACCAATCGTAATTCTAGAGAAAGATAAGATGGTAACAGGTATCATTGACGATGTTACAAAGAAAGAAGTAACAAAGCCTGCATGCCGTTCAATGAAGATTTTAGAACTCGATCCACAAGGCAATAAAGTTAGAGTTTGGATTAGTAATGCTCTTGACATCTCCAATGATCAATTATGGCATCAAAAATCTTTATACAAAGATATTACTGAGAATGTTGGACATGTTCCGCCTGTTAGTTTAATCGGTGGAGAAGATGATGAACTAGTGAGGGAAATCTTTGAACCATCCTGGGCAATTTACGATAAGTGGCAGGCGGATTGTCTTAATTATTGTATTAAGGAGAAAAAATATGATATAGTATTCTCTCATCTTCATAATATTGATTGCGCAGGACATCAATTATGGCATCTTGCTAAGACGCTTGAGCCATGGGATTACACTGATGAAAAAGTATATCAGGAATTTATTGAAAAATTCTATATACAAACAGATGATTATATTGGTGAATTTCTGCATCTACTAGATGAGGGCTGGACTGTATTACTTGTAAGCGATCATGGGCTTATGGTTGGAGAAAATGTACCTCCAATTTTAGGTGAGTATGGTGGGTTAAATACAAAAGTTATGGAAGAGCTTGGTTATACAGTTTTGAAAAAAGATAAAGATGGCAATTCAACAAGAGAAGTAGATTGGGAGAAAACAAGAGCTGTCCAGATTCGTAGTAATTATATTTATATTAATCTAAAAGGCCGTGACAAACATGGCATTGTAGATCCAAAAGATAAGTATGATTTAGAAGAACAAATAATCTCTGACTTGTATAATTACAGAGATGATAAAACTGGTAAAAGAGTTGTAGGCATATGCCTTAGAAATAAAGATGCTATCTTGATTGGTACTCATGGACCAGAATGTGGTGATATATTCTTCTCTATAGAAGAAAAATATAATAGACTCCACGGAGATAGCCTTTCAACTTCAGAAGGATATTTTGATACATCAGTTTCACCAATCTTTGTAGCGGCAGGTTCTGGTGTTAAGTCAGGATTTACAACTGAACGTATTATAAGACAAGTTGATGTTGCACCTTCAGTTTCTGTATTATTAGGTTTACGATATCCAGCACAGTGTGAAGGAGCTCCAATTTATCAAATTTTCTCAGAGGATATTTAGGTATATTAGAAAAAATAAAAAGTTTATCTTTTTTAATAGAAAATTAGGGCTATCGGAAAGTAAGAACTCTGATAGCTGCTTTTTAAAATAGGCAGAAAATTTATAAGGAAAACTAAATAATAAGCGCATAGAAGTTTTGCTTATTATTATAATGAATTTATTTAATAAATTGATTATAAGGTGTCCAGCATTATAGTCTCTTAAAATTACGGTTTTAAAATAATTATAGAGGAGTGAATAGTATGTCTTTACAAAATTTAGATTCTAATGAATTTGATGAAATTATATATGACAATGCTGAATCCAGTCTAGTGATTTTTTCTAGGGAAAGTTGCAGTGTATGTCAAGGAGTAGTACCAATTTTAGAAGATTTAAAGTCAAAATACGATGGTAAGTATAATTTTTATTATGTTGATGTTGAAGAACAAAAGAATTTATTTCAGAGATTTTCTTTAAAAGGTGTTCCTCAAATTCTGTTTTTTAAAGACGGTGAGTACCAAGGAAAATTAGCTGGTCATGTGGAAGATGATGCAGTTGAAGAAAAAATCGCTGAAGTTTTTGAGGAGTGATAAAAGTATGGACGATGTGACTAATTCCTACGATTTAATTATCATAGGTGGTGGACCAGCAGGACTTTCAGCGGCAATTTACGGAGGAAGAGCCAAACTTAAAACTCTGGTAATTAATAAAGGAGTAGTTGGAGGTCTTGTAAATACAACAAGGGAAATAGTTAATTATCCAGGTTATGAACAAATTAGCGGACCAGAACTTATGAAAAACTTTAAGAAACATGCAGAGAGCTTTGGAGTTGAGTTTCTAAGAGATGAAGTTGTAGATACTGATTTGTCCTTAAGAGAAAAACTCATTACCACTAAAAAAGGAAAGCAATTCTTAGCTAAGGCTATTATTATAGCTTGTGGCAGTGAACCTAGATTATTAAACATCACTGGGGAAAAGAGACTCCAAGGCAATGGAGTAGCATACTGCGCAACTTGTGATGCAGAGTTTTTTGAAGGAGAACATGTTGTAGTAGTTGGAAGTGGTGATCAGGCTATTGAAGAAGGTCTGTATATTACAAAGTTTGCGCGTAAAGTGACTGTTATAGTGCTTCATGATGAAGGGATTCTAGATTGTAATAAAGTAAGTAGCGAAAAAGCCTTTAATAATGAAAAGATGGAGTTTATCTGGAATTCAACCATAGAGGAAGTCTTCGGGAATGAAAATGTAGAAGGAGTAAAAATTAAGAATTTAAAGACTGGAAATATAGAAGAGATAAACTGCCAAGGTGTATTTCTCTTTGTAGGTATGGTACCATCAACTAATTTTCTAAAAAATAGCGGTCTTGAAGTTGATTCAAGAGGCTATATATCTGTAAATGAGCTTATGGAGACTAGCTTTGAAGGAGTTTATGCAATAGGAGATAATAGGGTTAAATATTTAAGACAGGTTGTTTCTGCTGCTGGTGATGGAGCAACTGCGGCTGTGGCGGCTGAACGTTACATTGAAGAAGTAAATGACTTTAATGAAAGTATTCTAAAAAGTGAAAAAAGAGTATTATTACTATTTTTAGATGCTTTAGTCAACGAAAACTTAAAATTTAGAACACTGATAGAAGAGGTAAATAGGGAATTAGTTGATTATTATAGGATTAAAGAAGTAAATATAGCAACAAAGAAAAATCTTATAGGAAAATATAATGTTAGAAATGTGCCTGAAATAATTGTGTTAGATCATGGTAATGAAATTAAAAGATTAAAGTATACAATGGATAAAGAACAATTAAAAAGTCAATTATCTTAACTTGTCATCTTTAAGGTAATAGTCAGTAGAATTTATTTCACCAACAAATAAGAATATAAATGTATTGTATAAATACTAAAAAGTAGCAGGACTTGACTTCAGTATTAATTAAAGAGAATATAATAAAAGATTTATATAAGGAAATAAGTTAATTAATGCATACGCAACTCCCAGTATTAATATAATATTTTATAAAATTTAAATATTAGTGAATCAAATTACTATAACACTTAATATTATATGTAAATAAGGAATATTTGAATTAATTGAAGTTTTACTTTAAATATTTCTTGTGATATTATTATATTAAAAAATTTTTATGTTGGAGGAAATGTTTTTATGGATTTAGACCCGGAACAGACGAGTATCACGTCACAATTAATTTTAATAGTCATATTGACTTTGATCAATGCATTTTTCGCATCAGCAGAAATGTCTATAGTATCATTAAATAAAAATAAAATAAAGCTTCTTGAGGAAGAAGGAAATAAGAAGGCCAAGCTTTTATTGAAACTTATGGAAGAGCCTACTAATTTTTTATCTACTGTACAGGTAGGAATAACTCTTGCAGGATTTTTTAGTAGTGCTTCAGCAGCAACAGGACTATCAAAGGATGTAGCTCTTTATTTAAAGGGACTTAATGTTCCTTATAGTGGACAAGTTGCGTTGGCATTAGTAACAATTGTATTATCTTATATTACCTTGGTATTTGGAGAACTTTTTCCAAAAAGAATAGCGCTTAAAAAATCAGAAGCTATTGCAATGTTCTGTATAAAACCATTAGTGATTATAGCTAAAATTGCAGTTCCATTTGTAAGGTTGCTTTCAGCATCAACTAATATATTAGTTAAACTGATTGGCCTTGATAAAGAGGATTTAGGTGAAAAAGTATCAAAAGAGGAAATCAGATCTTATGTGGAAGCTGGACTAGAACATGGAGTCATAAATAAGACTGAAACAGAAATGATAAATAGCATATTTGAGTTTGATGATAAATTAGCATGTGAAGTAATGACACCGAGAACAGAAGTATATATGATTAATATAGAAGATCCATTAATGGAATATTTGGATGAATTGATTGATGAAAGATATTCAAGAGTTCCTGTTTACGAAGATGATACTGATAATATAATTGGTATTCTTTATATGAAGGATTTCTTTAGTGAAGCAAGAAAATATGGATTTGAAAACGTGAATATAAGAAGCATATTGCATCCACCGTATTTTGTTCCAGAAAATAGAAAGATTGATACGTTATTTAAGGAACTTCAAAGTACTAAAAAGCATATGGCTGTATTAGTAGATGAGTATGGGGGATTTTCAGGTATAGTTTCTATTGAGGACTTAATAGAAGAAGTCATGGGAAATATAGATGATGAATATGATGAGGATGAGCCATCAATAGAAGAAATGGATAATGACACTTTTATGATATCAGGTATGCTTTCAATTAATGATTTTAATAATTACTTCGATACAGATATTAAAAGTGAGAATTATGATACTATGAGTGGTTTTATTATTGAAATTCTTGAACGTATTCCTAGTAATACAGATGAACAAGAGATAGAATATGAAAACTTGATCTTTAAAATAGAAGAAGTAAAGGAAAAAAGAATTAGTAAGATAAAGCTTTATATTCAGAAAGATGATGAAATTTTAGCTGTATTATAAGGCTGTAATATAAAATAAAAGTGGCTGTTTTAGAATAAAAGATAGAATAATATAAGGACTGTTTTTTTATTAAAGACTATTTATGTTGTTCTAAAAATTTATTTTATAACAGCCTTTTTATTTGCAGTTTTATAATTGATATCTAATGCAAATTGTGTGATATATCCTTAATTATGAAATATTAATATAGAAGTTAATTGCAAGATAGATAATTATGTTGAAATTATGAATCACTCGAATGAAAACTTTTACAAAAAGTATATAAATTATACAAAAGATTAATGTATATTTATAAATTCATGCGATTACTGTAAATTAAAATATAAATATAGCATAATGTTAAATCTCCCTGCATAAATATCAAAGGTATTTCAATTTAAGGAGGAATTTTTATGAATACTAGAGCAGAACTGAAGAGATTTGCCAAAGATCAACTAAAAGGGAGGTGGGGACTGGCTATTGGAGGAATTTTTGTTGCTGGATTTCTAATTCCAATTATTTTTAATTTAATTTTAAGAGTTGTTAGAGAGAGTTTTGGTTTAAGTTTAATCGTATTTTTAGTAACAATATTTGTTAGTGCGGCAATAGGAGTTGGTATATGCAGATTTTCTCTAAACTATGCTGAAAAAGATAGTAACCCTAAATTTACAGATATATTTTCAGGATTTTCAATAATTCATAAAGCTGTAGGCCTATATATTTTATTGACTATAATTGTTACCATAGGATTATTTTTATTGATAGTTCCAGGCATTATATTTATATATATGTTTTCACAATCATTTTTTATTTTAGCTGATGATAATAATAAGTCAATAATTCAATGTTTAAAAGAGAGCTCAGCTATTATGAAAGGGCATAAATTTGAGTACTTCGTTCTTACTTTAAGTTTTTTAGGGTGGATAATACTTGGAATGATTCCACTATGTATCGGGCTATTATGGGTAGTTCCTTATATGAACGTTACAGTAGCCACCTACTACTTAAAACTTAAGGATAGTTATAATAGTAATGATAAAATAGCATAAAGAACAATAATTTATTGTTCAGAAATATATATTTATAAAATATTATATGTATTAAATTGAGGACTAAAGAAATTCTACCTTCAGTAATGTCGTACGAAAGCGTTACTGAGGGATTTTTTATTTTTTAATACAAGTCAGCTTCTTAAATTTCAGTTCCTTATAAATTCCTTATAATTAAGGCTTATTATTTAATTATAAGAGGAGGAGTGAAGATGAACGAATTTATTTTAGAAACAAAAAACTTATGTAAAAACTTTAAAAAGCAAGAAGCAGTTAAAGATATTTCAGTATTAGTTAAAAAGAATTCAATATATGGTTTGCTTGGTCCAAATGGAGCAGGAAAGTCAACACTATTAAAGATGGTTACGGGAATGCTTAGACCAAGTTCGGGAGAAATCTTATTTGATGAACATAAATGGAGTAGAAAGGATTTACGCGAAATTGGGTCATTAATAGAATCAGCGCCTTTATATGAAAATTTGACGGCAAAAGAGAATTTAAAGGTTCGTACTACAGTACTTGGATTACCAGACTCAAGAATTGAAGAAGTTCTTCATGTGGTAGAGCTTGAAGATACAGGCAAAAAGAGAGCAGGACAATTTTCTATGGGAATGAAGCAGAGATTGGGTATTGCTATTGCATTACTTAATAATCCTAAACTCTTAATTTTAGATGAGCCAACTAACGGACTCGATCCATTTGGAATACAAGAATTAAGAGAGTTAATACGATCTTTTCCAAAGAAAGGCATTACAGTAATATTATCCAGTCATATGTTAAGTGAAGTAGAACAGATTGCTGATCATATTGGAATTATATCTGGCGGTATTTTAGGATATCAAGGAGAACTAAAAAAAGGTGAAGATTTAGAAAAATTATTTATAGATATCGCTAAACAATATAGGAGGGAGAAATAGTAATGCTTAAATATTTCATTTCAGAAAATATGAAGATAAGTCATACGTTGGTGAAGAAATTAGTATGGATAGCACCAATTATGGTAATTCTTCTTTCGGGATTTTTAGCATCAAATTATTTTCAGGTTGATATTTACAATTGGTGGTATGCATCAATACTTCCTGGAGTTATCTCGCTAGGCAGTTGCCTTTTATCAAGGATTGATGGCTCTATGAAAAATAAAGCAGTTATAACACTTCCAGTAGATTTAGATAAAATATGGATCGCTAAAATATTGGTTGGAGTAAAGAATATAGCCATTTCTTGTATAGTTATTTTTATAGCTGGAGAGTTAAGTGTGTACTTTATTAAAATGGATAGTATATCACATATTTCGATGTTGAGTGGTTTAGCCGGAACTTTAGTGATCATTATAACCTCAATGTGGCAGGTTCCATTATACTTTTTTCTGGGAAATAAAATAGGACTGTTTCCAACTATAGTATTAAGCCTAGCAGTTAATATATTTTCAATAGTTATGGCAGTAAAGGAGTTTTGGTGGATAAATCCCTTTTCGTATACATCTAGACTAATGTGTCCGATTCTGAAATTATTACCAAATGGTTTGATAGCTAAACCAGAAAGTCAAACTTTTACACCAGAGCTACTTAAGAGTTGGGGTATACCTCTTGGTATCGGAATTTCTATAGTTTTATTTATATTGATAACTTATTTAACAGCTAAATGGTATGAGAGACAGGAGGCGAAGTAATATAATGAAAATTCTTCGTTTATTGAAGGCAGACTTTATAAAAATGAAGCACACACCTTTTTATTGGATTCATATTTGTTTACCGATTATAGGAGCAATAATCTTTTTGAAATATTATTCATTTTCAAATTGGAATTCTGTAAATAAAATAAGTGGGTATTTAGAAGTATTATCAATAACATTTCCAGTGGTAATAGGGATTGTATGCTCTATGGTTATAGAACAGGAGGTTATGGCTGGAAAATTTAAAGAAATGCTATCTATAGAATATGGAAAAGGAATGTGTCTTTTGAGTAAAATATTAATTCTACTTATTACAGGTTTATTTTCACTTAGTGTAGCGGTTGGCATTTTTTCCGCCGGATTTCAATTTGTTTTAAGGCAAAATACACTACCACTAAATTTTTACTTAAATATAATTTTTATTATATTTGGAGCTCAAATCTTCTTCTATTTATTTCACTTATGGTTGAGCATTAAGTTTGGAAGTGGAGCATCAATAGGGATGGGAATAGTTGAAAGCTTATTATCAGCTTTGCTCAGTACAGGGCTTGGAGATGGAATATGGCAATGGATACCTTGTGGATGGTCGGTTAAGTTTTGTGATAATTTCTTTATAGAAGCTTCTAATTCTATAGATAATTTTAATAAAATGGCTGATATTAATACCGTATTTAGTAATAGTGCCATTGGGGTTAGAAATTGTGTTTTACTTACAATTGTTTTTGGGCTTTATCTTGGAATTTGGTTTAACTTTTTTGAAGGTAGAGGAGAGAAGTTATAATAATTTATAGAATAATAAAGATTAACTGATAATATTGGTATAATAGATGTAGGAGGGATGGAAATGGCATATATTCTAGCGATAGATGATGAGCAAGGCATATTAAAGGTTATAAAAGGTGCGTTAGAAAGAGAAGGACATAATGTAACTATAGTTTCTAATCCTACTGATATATCAAAGGATCAGTGTGTAAAATATGATTTAATTTTACTTGACGTAATGATGCCAGAGATAGATGGATTTTCTCTGTGCAAAGAGATACGTAGTCTGGTTGATTGCCCAATTATATTTTTGACAGCAAAAACTATGGAACAAGATATTGTAATGGGATTAAGTATTGGTGGAGATGATTATATATCAAAGCCTTTTGGTATAGGTGAGCTTCGGGCAAGGGTAGCTGCACATTTAAGACGTGAACATAGGGAAAAACAAAATGCTTTTTCTATTTCTGATATAAAATTTAATATAACTTCAAAAGAGGCTTATTATAATGAAGAATTAGTACCTTTTACAAAAAGTGAATATAATATATGCGAATATCTTGCTCTAAATCATGGGCAGGTATTTTCCAAGGAGAGAATATATGAAAGTGTATTTGGTTTTGATGGAAGTAGCGATACTACAGCGATTGTGGAACATATTAAAAATATAAGAAATAAGTTTAAGAAGGTAGGAATAAACCCTATAGAAACTGTTTGGGGGATAGGATATAAATGGAAAGAGTGAAGAAGCAAAAAAGCATTTCTAAGATTTTCGCAATATATATAATGTTCTTTTGTATAGTTACAATTCTTTTAGCTATATTTGATTTTATTCTATTTCAAATTGGTTTGAATAGTGGGTTTATTTTACCAGCAAACTACTATGAGCAAAAAATTGAAAAACAGAGAGAAGAAATAGCAAAAGCAGAGGATATTAAAGTAAAAGACTTTATACCTGAGGAATGCAATTATGCAGTTTATGATTCTATTGGAAATGTATTTTATAGTAATATATCAGAAACTAAAGCTATAGATATTTGGAATCTTGTGCAAAGTGATAAGAGAAGTGAAGGGAAATATTATTACAAAGTTATTTCAAGAGAGAATGGAATATGTGTAGTTGAATACACCATAGGGGCAAGTTTTGTTAGCCCTGTTTTGAAAAGGTATGTTCAAAATGCTGAGCTTAGTTTTGTTTTTATATATGTTGTTTTGGTTAGTATTGAAATTATAATTCTATCTAGGTGTTTTAGAAGAAGAATATCTAAAGAACTACAGATTTTAAAAGAGACTACAGAAAATATACAGATGGAAAACTTAGAATTTGAGGTGAAATATTCGAATATATTAGAAATCAATGAAGTCATTTCTGCCCTTGATAAAATGAAGACAGAGTTAAATGATTCTCTAAGTAAACAATGGAAGATGGAAGAAGCACGCAAAGAGCAAATGGCAGCATTGGCTCATGATATAAAGACACCATTAACAATTATTAAGGGAAACTCTGAGCTTTTAAGTGAATTAGATTTAAAAGCAGATCAAGCTGAATTTAACGATAGTATAATAAACGAGGTTAAAAATATAGAAGATTATATTAAATCATTAATAGAAATTATGAAAGCTGAGAAAGAATCAACATTAGAAAAAAAGAAGATAAATTTAGAAGGATTTATAAAGGATATAATTGAACAAGGGGCTTCCATGGGTATAAATAAAAAAATAGAGCTTAAAGGTGAAATTAAACATATTCCAGGATTTATTATAGCAGATGAATCAGCCTTAAAACGAACTTTAAGCAATGTTATTTCGAACGCGGTTGAATATTGCTCTGAAAATGGAAAAATAGCATTTGGGGTTGATTCAGATAATGATAATATAAGATTCACCATTGAAGATTCAGGAAGAGGATTTACAGAAGAGGAATTACAGTTAGCTACAGAGCAGTTTTTCAAAGGTGACAAGAGTAGAAATTCTAAAAATCATTATGGTATGGGTTTATATATTGCAAAAAAATTTATGGAAAAACACAACGGCAATATTTCACTTGGAAAATCAGAAAAACTTGGAGGGGCTAAAGTTGTTATAGAATTACCTATTTTATTTAATTAATAAAAATAGTTAGCTAAATAATAGGAAATTATTTATTATTCAAACAACTATTAAACCTAAGTAAAATTAATATTTCTAATTATAAACCTAATAAGAACCAAGAGTATAGATCTCTGTTAACATGGAGATTTTTGCTCTTGGTTTTGTGATTTTATAAAACAATAAACAAAGGATTATTTTATAAAAGAGAAGTTATTGTAAAATCCAAATATGTAAAAGTTATACATTGACTTTGAGTATACTCTAGAATATATATTAAAATTAAAACAGTTTTTTAGAAAGAAGGCGAATTATATGAAATATATTAATTATATAAGAAGCGTAACTTAAGTTAATGATATTTTTGCATGTTACTAAAGATAAAGCAATCAATACATATAATGTATTGATTATAAGGAATATTTATGTTTAACATTGTTATACAAATTTTAAAATCAAACAGGAAGTGAATTAAAATGAAAAACATTAAGACAAAAGTTATTCTCTTGGTCGTAGCAGTTTGTTTTTTTAGTTTATTATGTTCTTCGACGATAAGTTATTATCTGTTTTATAAAACCACTGTGGTTGAATCAAAGGATAAACTAAGGGTACTATCTGAAAAATATGCAGAAACTATAGACAAATGGATGGCTAATCAAGGAAACTTTGTTAATGAAACAGCTGAAAACATCGAATTTAACAATAATTATGATAGTACAAACCTTTTGAAATATATGAAAGTTAAAGCAGAGTCAAATACCGATATTATGGATATATATTTTGGTTTTCAAGATAAAAGTTTTGTTGATGAAGGTGGATGGCTACCAGATAATGACTTTAATTGTACAGAGAGAGATTGGTATAAAGATGCATTAAAAAGTGACTCTGTAATTTATTCTGATCCATATGTAGATTCAGAAACTAAGAAATTAGTAGTTACAGTTGCAAAAGCAGTTAAAAAAGATGGAGCAGTCATAGGTGTTTTAGGTACTGATATAAATATAGAAAATATTTCAAATGAAGTTCAGAAGGCACAACCTATAAATAACAGTTATGGATTCTTATTAGATGAAAAAGATGAATTTGTGATTCATCCAAATAAAGAGTTTCAGCCAAGTGCAGATAAGCTAAAGAATATTAGAGATGTATTGAGTGGAAGTTTAAGTAGCATGGTTGGAAAAGATAGTTCTAAAGCTAATGTGGTAAAGCTAAAAGATTATGATGGGATAAATAAATATTTTGCAACAGCTCCTATTACTTCTTCAAAATGGACAATGGGTATTGCAGTTCCAAATGCTGAATTTTTAAAACCGCTAACAGGTTTAATTATCAGTTTTATTGTCATGTTTGTATTTTTAATGATCATTTTTTCTATGGTTGCTTTATATTTTGGAAGTAAAATATCCAGACCGATTTCATTGGTGACTAATTTGATAAATAAAACTACTAGCTTAGATTTAGAAATGAAGAAAGAAGATGAATTTGAAAAATTACTTCAGAATAAAGATGAAATTGGAATTATTGCTAGAGCTGTAACATCACTAAGAAAAGAGTTAAGGGAAACTATAGAAGTTCTTAAGCAAAAATCAAAAGAGTTACTTGATCATTCAGAAGGAATTGCAGCTTCAACTGATGAAACGCTTCAGGGAATTCAGGGGATTTCTGAAACGGTAGATCAGCTTTCTGTTGGCGCATTAGATCAAGCAAGGAATACAGAACTTACTTCTGAAAAATTATTGCATCTTGGAGAGAAAATAGACATTTCATCAAATAATGCGGATTTAGTAACAAAGTTCTCAAAAAAATCGCAGCATATTAGTGAAGAAGGAATTAGTGCTTCAAGGGATCTTATGAGTAATATCAATGCTAATAATGAAGCTTTGGAAAAAGTAATTAGAAATATAGACTTATTATCTAATAAATCGGGATCTGCAGGCAAAATAATAAATACAATTCAAGCAATTTCAGAACAAACTAATCTTCTTGCATTAAATGCAGCAATTGAGGCAGCAAAAGCAGGGGAAGCAGGTAAGGGATTTGCGGTTGTAGCAGATGAGATACGAAAACTTTCAGAACAGACTTCAAATTCTACTAAGGAAATAGAAGGCATTGTGAATGAAATTATAAGAGAGATAAATGCAGCTAAGAAAAGTATGGATGAAGAAAAAACTATAATGACAGAAGTAAGCAAAACTACCAAAGAAGCTATTAATACATTCCAACTTATAAATAGTACATTTGATGATACTATAGAAAATATAGAAGAGTTAACTTCTAATATAAAGTCTATAGATGAAAATAAAGATTCAGCAATAAGCAGCATTCAAGAAATTTCAGCTGTAGCAGAGCAGTCCGCAGCTTCAATTGAAGAAGTTTCAGCTACTGTTTCAGAGCAATCTAATTCCATGGAAAAGATATCATATTCTGTAATAGAGCTTAAGAATATTGCGGATAAATTAGAACAAATAGTTGGAAAGTTTAATGTATAGAGTAAGGAGTTAAAGTAGAATAATAGGTATATTGCCAGGTTTATTTGAAATTCTGGTAATATATTTTTGAATATTGGTTAGAAGAATAATTAAAGTCATAAAATAATTACTAGATTATTTTATGACTTTAATTATAGAATGGTTATTTGGGCTTCTTCTTCTACTCTTTGAATAGCCCCAACTGTTCTTAGCAAAGTGCCAATACAAGAGTATACAAAACCAGTAGTTATATTTATGTTAGGCGTAATAGAAAAGTTACTTTTACCTGATTGAATGTTACTATATAGTTCATTAAGCCTTATAAATGAAACTCTAGTATAAGAAAGAATCACATATACACCAAGACAGCTTGCAAATGCAGCTATTTCACTTGGAGTTGGGTGTTGTACATCAGACTTCTGTTGATTCTGACCATTTTGCTGATTTTGCTGTTGGTCTTGTTGCTGACCCTGTTGATTTTGTTGTTCTTGTTGACTTGGGGATTGCTGTTGCTGAATCATTCTCTGAATTATTATTTGCTTAGCTTTTACTGCTGAAATGATACCAAGTAAAGTCGCTATTAAATCAACATAGGATGTTTGTAGTTCTATGTTAAGCAATTCTAAATCTAATTGATCGTTACCAGTTGGAAAATGTATGGTAGCATTATAATTCTCCTGCATATTATCACCTAAAAAACTATTACATTATAATATATTGTAAATATACGTTAATGTTCCAGTTTTTTTACAGTATATTTTATAAACAGGCAAAATATAGCACGTTATAATATAAAAATTAGCAGCACAGCAAAATTTACATTATGATATGCTGCTTTATTTTGTAAAATAATAATTGAACATAGAAGTCACTATTTGGAACATAGATATGTAGTTAACATTTTGAATTAAGATAAAAATTTTCTTAGTTATTTTTCTGATATCGATAAAATAAAGTCATCTATCATTAATTTAAAGCTATCTTCTAAGTTGACTGGATTTTGAAAATATCCGTGAGAGCTCAAGGAAACAAATCCATGTAATAGACTTCTTAAAGACCTACTTTTATGAATTATAAATATTTTATCACCACTATAAAAATCTAAAATTTTACGTATTATTGAATTAGTTTCACTAGCCAGACGCTTAACTTCATCACTTTCAGTACTCGGAATATTCACGTAGAGCTTATAGCCACTCTTGTTTTCAAATGCAAAATCTCGATACACATAGGCAAATTCTCTGATAGCAATTTCTCCACTTTTACCAATTAATCGTTCCATTAAAGTTGAATTTAAATTATTTAAAAAGTATATGGTCATTTTTATTTTAAGATCTTCAATGTTGGCAAAATGATTATATAAAGATGGATATTTTATATCCAGTTTTTCTGCAATCTTTTGGAAAGTAATCTGATTAAGTCCAATTTCATCAGCTAATAAAAAAGAAGATTCAATAATTTTTTCCTTAGTTAAATTTCGTTTCTGAACCATTTTATCACCTCTTACAATTCTGATTAATAAAGATAGTTTAACATGAGAGATTATTTTTATCAAATTGGAAATAATTTGTAAACTATAATATATAGTTTACAAATTATAATTTATAGTCTATGCTTATATTTAGAATACAATATATATAAGTTATTGTATTGAGATAACAAAACTAATTATAAGAAGGAATAAATTTATTATGGAAATGTGGAAAAGAAATTTAAAAGTTTGTTGGTTCGGAATGTTTGTGACAGGAATAGGCATGAGTCAGATAGCGCCAGTATTGCCACTGTATATACAGCATTTAGGAATTCAAGATGCAGCTTCGGTAGAGAAGCTTTCTGGAATTGCTTTCGGTAGTACGTTTATTATTTCAGCTATTTTCTCACCCATTTGGGGACATGCTGCTGACAAATTTGGACGAAAACCAATGCTACTTAGAGCAAGTCTTGGTATGGCTATAGTTATAAGCTGTATGGGATTTGCGCCTAATGTATATGTATTAATAGCACTTAGGCTGTTACAAGGAGCTATCACAGGATATAGCACAGCCTGTACTACCTTAATTGCAACTCAAACAGATAAAGAACATGCGGGATATGCTTTAGGAACTATTTCAACAGCTAATATTGCAGGTTCGTTACTTGGACCTACAATTGGAGGATTTGTAGGAGAAATTTTTGGTTTGCAAAATG
Organism: Candidatus Clostridium helianthi; assembly: GCF_045310795.1. Lineage (NCBI taxonomy): Bacteria > Bacillati > Bacillota > Clostridia > Eubacteriales > Clostridiaceae > Clostridium > Candidatus Clostridium helianthi. The sequence goes on along the minus strand of NZ_JBJIAB010000016.1, from coordinate 1,097 downwards.
TATTTTTTATAACAGGCGGGCTTATGTTCATTGCATTTATTACTACAGTATTATTTGTAAAGGAATCTTTTAGTCGTGAAGATAATAAAGTTTTAAGTTTCAAAGAAGTTTGGAATACAGTTCCGGAAAAAGGCTTAACCATTACTTTGTTTATAACTTTTTTTATATTATCTGTAGCAATGTATTCGGTAGAGCCAATAGTAACAGTTTATGTTACTCAACTATCTAAGGAAGCGAGTCATATTGCATTAATAGCTGGAATAACTTTTTCTGCATCAGGTTTTGCTAATATAATTGCAGCTCCAAGGCTTGGAAGGCTCTCTGATAAAGTAGGAGCACATAAAGTTATATTAATATGTCTCATAATAGCTGGAATAATATTTATACCTCAAGCATTTGTAACAAACACTTGGGAGCTTATGGGACTTAGATTTTTACTAGGACTCACAGCTGGTGGCCTTAATCCTTCTGTTAATATATTGGTTAAGAAAATTACTCCATCATCTCTTACAGGTAGAGTATTTGGTTTTAGTATGGCAGCAGGATATCTAGGCGTATTTGCAGGATCAGTTCTAGGAGGACAAATCGCAGGTTATTTAGGAATAAAATGCGTATTTTTTGTAACGAGTGCATTACTATTAATTAATGCAGTGCTAGTATATTTTAAAGTGTACAATAAGCTTAATATAAATAATAATCATAGAATAGAGAAGTATGAAAAGGGGATAGGAAATGGAAAACTTCAAGTCAGTGGAAAATAAATTTGTAGAGGAATTGACACTATAGTATTAGGAGGTATTTCTACTAACATTGGGGTAGATACTACGGCAAGGGGAGTATACCAGCATGGATACAATCAAATATTTGTAGAAGATGCAATGACAGCAGTGACAAAAGAGGAACATGATTATGTTTGCAAATATATTTTTCCTAGGATTGGAAGGATTAGAACAAGCGAAGAGGTAATTTAAGCATTAGAATAGTTAGAAATAAAAAATTATAAAAAGGTACAATGCATATTAAAATGTACCCTTTGTCAAGGACAATTTAAAAAAAGATAGACTAATTTAAAAGATGATTTCTGTATTTAACGGGAG